>QHUL01000004.1 GCA_003222115.1 Gemmatimonadota bacterium
CCCCCGACTCTCCCCCGTTCCACAGGACGCCCGCGCCCGTCGCCGCGCCGCGCGTCCGCACTTGCACGGTGATGTGGCGGAGCTCGTCCACCGCCGCCGCGAGCCCCTGCGCGAGGCCGGCCGTAACGGACGCCGTCATGCCGCCCGCGACGTCGGCCGTTCGCCTGGGGTCAGCTGGAGCATTTTCACCTGTCCTCCCCGTATCACGCGCGCCGCGAGCGGCTTGCCCACGCCCTCACCTCCGAGCTGCGCGAGGACGTCGGCTGCATCGCTCACCGCAGCGCCGCCGAGCTCGAGCAGGACGTCGCCCAGCAGCAGACCGTCCCGGTCCGCGGGTCCCCCCGGCTCCAGGCTCACGACGAGCAGGGCCACGTCGCCCTTGAGCTCCAGCTTGCGGGCGAGCGACTCGGGGACCCGCACCTGTTGCGTGCCGATTCCCAGATAAGCGCGCCGGATCGCGCCGTGTTCCAGCAGCTCGCCGACGATGCGCTCGACGGTGGCGACCGGAATCGTGACCGGCACGCCGCGCGCCAGCGCCGAGGTGTTGATGCCGAGCACGCGACCCGCCCCGTCAATCAGCGGGCCACCGGAAAACCCATCGTAGATCGCGAGATCCAGCCGCAGCAGCGAGTCTATCTCTGCACCCTGCCACGTGCGCCACGGACCATCCACGCGGCTCACCACGCCCCAGCTCGCCGTGAGACTGGGCCCCGGGCGACCGAGCGCGATCACCAACTCGCCCACTTTCGGGGGGGGATCGAGTCGGAGACTCGCGGTCGAGACCTTCTGGCCGGCGAGCTTCAAGACCGCGAGGTCGGTGCCCGGGTCGCGCCCGGCGAGCGTCGCCGGGCCGGTCGTCCCGTCGGGGAGCGTCGCCGTGATGTTCTCGTCGCGGCTGATCGTGTGATTCGTGGCGACGACCACGCCCGGTCGCCAATGCACGCCGCTCGCCGGAATGCGCCGCCGGGCGTGTATCGCGACGACCGCGCGGCCGGCCGACTCCACGGCATCGGCGAGCTCGGTCGAAAGGGACTGCAGCACAGTGCTCATCGTTACCTCCATCACCGGCGGGCGTCAGCGCCCGCTCACATGCATCGAAGTATGGGGCACCGCCGGGATGAGCGGCATCGGCCGAACAGGCGAGGAGGTGTTATTGTCGGTGACATGACGCGCCGCAGCGATCACTTTGACGGTCGTCGGTTCTTCAATCCGAACGGCGCCAATGGCCAGCCCGTCTGGATGGTGCCGCGTATGTTGCTCACGCCACGAACCCGGTGGCCGTCGGTCGTTCCGGTGGAACCGCGGCGGCCGCCGAGGGCCGGACCGGACGACGTGGTCGTCACGTTCATCGGTCATGCCACGTTCCTCATTCAGGTCGCGGCCACAAACCTGCTGATCGATCCGGTGTACGCCGAACGGGCGAGCCCGGTCGCGTTCGCGGGCCCGCGCAGGGTACGGGCACCAGGCGTGCGATTCGACGATCTGCCCACCATCGCGCTCGTGCTCCTCAGTCACAATCACTACGATCACTGCGACCTCGGGACCCTGCGGGCGCTCGAGCGGCGCTTCCGTCCGCTGGTCGTGACGCCGCTCGGTAACGGCCGGCTGCTGCAATCGGCCGGCATCGGTCGCGTCGAAGAAATCGACTGGTGGCTGAAGGCGAGCGCCGCGCCGCTTCCGATCACCCTGACGCCCGCTCAGCATTTCTCGTCGCGCAACATGTTCGATCGCAACCGCGCGCTGTGGGGCGGGTTCCTGATCGAGGCCGGTGGGCGCCGCATCCTCTTCGCCGGAGACTCGGGCTACGGCCCGCACTTTCGGGAGATCGCCGCGCGGCTGGGCCCGATCGACCTCGCCCTACTCCCCATCGGGGCCTACGAGCCACGCTGGTTCATGAAGGACATTCACATGAATCCGGCGGAAGCCGTACAGGCGCACCTCGATCTGGCGGCGCGGCAGAGCATCGCCATGCATTGCGGCACGTTCCAATTGACCCCGGAGGGAATCGACGAGCCGGTGCGCGAGCTGACACAGGCGCTGCGCGAGCGCGCTGTGCCGGCGGAGCGGTTTCGGACGGTGGAAGTGGGAGAGTCGGTCTCGCTTCCTAGCTTGCGGCCCGCGGTGAGGCGAACTTCCCTAACATGACGACGCGAGCCTGCGTGAGGAGATGACGGGATCCGACCTGGGGAAGGTGGGACAAGAGCAGCCGGCGTCGCTCCCGCTGCTCCTGCTGCTGTTGACGGTCACCACGGGATTGATCGACGCGGTGAGCGTGCTCGGGCTCGGACGAGTGTTTACCGCGAACATGACCGGCAACGTGGTTTTTCTGGGATTCGCGCTCGCGCGCGTGCCGGGCTTCTCGCTGGTGAGGTCTCTGGCCGCGCTCGCTGCCTTCCTCGCCGGGGCCGTGATCGGGGGGCGGCTCGCCATACGGCTCGAGGGTTCGCGCGGTCGCTGGCTCGCGACCGTCGCTGCCGTCGAGTCGAGCCTCCTCTTCGCCGCCGCGCTCACGGCCATTGGATATGACGGCGAGCACCTCGCCCCCGTCGCCCGCCTGTACTCGCTGATCGGGCTCACGGCCGTGGCCATGGGCCTGCGCAACGCGACCGTGCGCCGGCTGGCAGTACCCGACCTGACCACGACCGTGCTCACTCTGACGCTGGCCGGGCTCGGCGCGGACTCGTCCCTCGCGGGCGGCTCCAACCCCAGGTTTGCACGCCGCGTCGGCTCGGTCGCCGCCATGCTGGCCGGCGCCGTGGCGGGCGGCCTGTTGGTCTTATCGGTCGGCGTCGCCTGGCCGCTTGCCGTGAGCGGCGCAATCACGCTGCTCGCGACGCTGATCTATGTGGCCCGAGCTGCTCCACCGTCTACCCTCTCATGGTAAGCTTCGACCATGCCTGCGCCGAGTATTGAAAGCGTTGCGGCCGACGCCTGGCCGTCACTCCCGCTCGACCGCTGGCGGGACACGTACGACACGCTGCACCTGTGGACACAGCTCGCCGGCAAGCTGGCGCTCGCCTTGTCGCCGCTCACGAACCACTACTGGAACACCGCCCTCCAGATAACGCCCCGCGGGCTCGCCACGCTGCCGCTCACCGTCGACCGGCGCGCCGTCACGGTCGCGTTCGACTTCGTCGCGCATCAGCTCACCGTCGACGGCTCGGACGGGCGGCACGCCGCGGTTCCCCTCGCGCCGCGGTCGGTGGCCGAGTTCTATCGGCTGGTCATGGAGGCGCTGGCGCGTGTAGATGTCCGCGCCCGGATCTGGACCATGCCGGTCGAAGTCCCGAACCCCATTCGCTTCGAGGCGGACACCGTCCATCACGCATACGATGCCGGCGCGGCGCGGGCCTTCTGGCAGCTGCTGGTCCAGATCAAGCGGGTCCTGGAGCTGTTCCGCAGCCGGTTCGTCGGCAAGACGAGCCCGGTCCACCTCTGGTGGGGGAGCTTCGATCTCGCCCACACGCGGTTCTCGGGCCGGCGGGCCCCCCGCCACCCGGGTGGTCTCCCCAACCTCGCCGACGCCGTGACACGCGAGGCGTACTCGCACGAGTGCATCAGCGTCGGGTGGTGGCTCGGCGGAGGAGGCGCGCCGATTCTGGAGCCCGCGTTCTATGCCTATGCCTATCCCGAGCCGCCCGGCTGCCCCGATGCCGTCATCGCCCCGGTCGGCGCGAGCTACGATCTGCGGATGCACGAGTGGATCCTGCCCTACGAGGCGGTGCGGCGCGCCCCGGATCCGGGTGCCGCGCTCCTCGAGTTTGCGCAGAGCACCTACCAGGCGGCGGCGGACTTAGGGGGATGGGAGCGGGCGCTGCTCGAGCGCTAGCGGGTCGAGTTCCCGGAGACCCGCGGCGCCTCCTTCACGTACTTGTCGAGAAACTCGAGCGCCGTGCGGTATGCCTTGATGTTGTTCTCCTTTTTGATGAACCCGTGGCCCTCGTCGGGAAACACCACGTACTCCGCCACGCCGCCGCGGTGGCGCACCGCCTCCACGATCTGGTCGGACTCGACCTTCAACACCCGGGGGTCGTTCGCCCCCTGGAGCACGAGCAGCGGCTTCCGGATCTCGTCCGCGTGAAACAGGGGCGAGATGCGGTACAGCCGCACCGAGTCCGCCCCGTTGGGGTCGCCCAGCTCGGCATAGAGCGCCTTGCGGAACGACTCCCACCACGCCGGGATGCTGCGCATCGTGCGCACCCAATTCGAGATCCCGAAGAAGTCGACGCCCGCGGCGAACGCGTCGGGGCGGAACGTCACCGCCGCGAGCGTGAGATAGCCGCCGTAGCTGCCGCCCGCCACCGCCACGCGGCTCGTGTCCACGTAGCCCAGGGTCGCGAGGTAACGCTTCGCCCACACGAGATCGTCCAGGTCGGCCTCCCCGTGCCGCTGGTCGTCCAGCTTGTCGAACGTCTTGCCGTAGCCACCGCTGCCGCGGTTGTTCACCGCCAGCACCACGTAGCCGTGATTCGCGAGGTACTGCAGGAACGGACTGTACCCGACGCGCGACTGGCCGCCCGGGCCGCCGTGGATCCACAGCGCCGCGGGCGCCCGGTCGGCCACGGACGCTTGGAGCGGCCGATAGAGCAGGGACGGGATCGCGAGCCCGTCGTACGACGGGAACCGCACCACCTGCGCCTCCACCAGGTTCGCGGGATCGACGTCGGGGCTCAGGTTCTGCGTCAGCCGGCGCAGCGCGCCCGTCCCGAGGTCGAGCACATAGAGGTTGCTCGGCGCGCGACTGCCGTTCACATACAGCGCCATCGACCGCTCGCTCGGCGAGATCTGCACGCCCCGGATCTCGCCCATGGGAACGCGCGGCAGGGTGACCCGGCGGTGCGTCGCCGCCTCGTACAGCCGGATCTCGGTGCGGGCGTCGGCGTTGATGCCGGCGACCAGGTACTTACCGTGCTTGGAGAAGTACGCGAAATCGACGTCCCAGCTCGGCCGTTCCACCGTGTCGCGCCGCCCGGTCGCCAGGTCGTAGCGCGCGAGCCAGGCGAACTCGCTACCCTCGTCGGTCGTGTAGTACAGGTATTTCCCGTCCGGGCTGAACGCCTGGGGGTTGTATTGCACGTCGCCTGCGTGCGGGCTCAGGTGCCGCACCTCACCCGTTTGCATGTCCCGGAGATACATCTCGCTGTTCTGGGTGGTGAGCGGGCGCTGCAGCGCCATCCAGTGCCGGTCAGACGAGATCGCCGCGACCTGGTAGCCGACCGTGTCCCGAAACACGAGCCGGGGCGTGAGGGTCGCGACCGGCATCTCGTACACGTCGAAGAAGCGCCGATCGCGGCCGTTCGTGGCGTAGTAGAACGAGCTGTCGTCCCCGGTCCAGTCGACGAACACGGCCTTGAGGCTGTCGCCCGGCGTGAGGTCACGCGCCGTACCGGTGGTGTCGAGGAGATAGAGGTGGTCGTTTTCGTTGCCGCCGGTGCCCTGCAGGTAGAGCACGCGGCGGTCGTGCGGCAGATAGCCCACGGTGAAGATGCCGTCCGTCGTCGAGTGGGTTCGCGCCTCGGGCTTGCCGCCTCCTGCGGGGATCTCGTACGCGTTGAACACGCCCGACTGGTTGCTCGTCACGAGGATCGCGCGCTCGTCCGGCGAGAACGACGCGCCGACCATCGAGGTTGTGTTCATGAACTGCTCGATCGTGTACCGGGGCACGGGTCGGGCAGGTCCGGCGCGCTGCGCGGCCGCTGCGCTGGGAATGGCACTCGCGAGCAGCAGTAGGATCACGCGGCCAGACGAGGGTGGGCAACGCACGGGGCGCTCCAGCGGAGGAGGCTGTCAATGTAGCTCCCGGGACCGTGGGCCGCCGAAGTCGGGACGCCCCATCACTACGCCACCGATTCTGCCCCTGGGGTCGTGCTGACCGCGTTCACGGGCTGCTCGTGACCGCCCCTGCCGCCGCCTGCGCGAAGGCCACCGCCGACGGCCAGCGCTCCGCGGGCTCGGGATGGAGGGCCCGCGCAACCACCTCGGCCAATTCGCGGGAACAGACCGGGCGGAGCCAGTGCACCGGGATGGGCGGGCGCAGCAGACGCTGGATCCGAAGCTCCGGGACGGTTGCCCCCGCGTGGGGGAGGCGACCCGTGAGCATCTCGTAAAACACGACGCCCAGTGCATAGATGTCGCTCGCGGGACCCAGCGCATCGCCCAGCAGCTGGTCTGGGCTCATGTAGGCGAGGGTGCCCGGTTGGAACCCGTCGGCTGCCAAGAACTGGGCCATCTCGTGGGCGACGCCGAAGTCGAGCACCTTCACGTCGCCCCCTGGACCCAGCATGATGTTCTGCGGCTTGAGGTCGCGGTGGAGAATGCCGATCCAGTGCACATGGTTCAACGCGTCAGCCACGACGCGCAGCACACGTATGGCCTCCGGGAGCGGGAAGGGTCCGCCGCGCCGCAGTCGCTGTGCCACCGTCTCACCCGCCACGTACTCCATCGCGAGGAGGAACTGGCCGTCGGGCAGGCGGTCGAAATCGTAGACCTGAGCGACTCCCGGATGGCGCACCCTGGCGACGAGCAGCGCCTCCTGTCTGAAGCGCTGCTCGGCGTCGGGATCGTCCTCACACAGTGGAGGACAGAGCACCTTCACGGCGGTGAGGCGGCCGAGGTGGACGTGCTCCGCGAGGTAGACGGTCCCCATGCCACCGGCTCCGAGACGGCGCAGCACCCGGTACCGCCCGGCGAGCAACTCCCCGACCCGGTCGCCGGCCAAGCGCGGGCGTCCGCCGTTCTCGTCCATGCGCTGTCCCGACTCCAGGACGACGTCGCGCATCGTGCCCTTAAGGTCGAAGACCACGGTCCCCTCCATCAGATTCCACTGATTCCACCAACCCGAATTCCCTTTGGACCGTGTCCCGGCCGATCCACACCACCTTGGCACCGCACATGATGGCGTCCACGGCGTATGGCGTGCGTCCGAACGACTGTGCGTCCGAAGTCGGGACCTGAGTGCCCGGGAAGTAATACCAGCAGCGCTCACCCGTGGGGTGACTGTGGATCATGCCGACCGTCCCCGTCCACCCGGCTTCCTCGCACGTGGTTTCCGGCACGACCTCCGTCGCTGTAGACCGCAACGGGCGCACATCCGCTGGAGCGATGCGGTCCACGCGAACCGCGCCGTCGCGGATCTCCCCGATCATGCAGCCCAGGAACTCCGTGTGAAACGACCGATATTGGAGTGTGAGCAACCGCACGGCCTGGTCGGACAGCACCAACGCCCGCACGGCCGGCAGCCGCGGCGTAATCAGTGACGGGCCCACGGTTGGTGTCGTGAGCGCACCACTCAGAGTGATGCTGATGAGCGATCGAAAAGCGTGGGCCCCCTGCAGCTTCATGCGACTCAGCACTGCCACTGACGCATCAGGGCGCCCGGTGTGATGCGGTAGGCTCGCTTGAAGAGGCGGGTGAAGTGAGCCTGGTCGGCGAAGCCCGTGCGCTGTGCTATTCCTGAGAGGTCGGCTCCGCACAGCTCGAGCAGCCGCCGTGCGCGCTCGAGACGAAGCCACAACAGATATTGATGTGGCGCCTGGCCCATCGTCTCCTTGAACGCGCGCGCAAAGTGCGCCGGCGACAGTCCGACCTCGCGGGCCAGCATCTCGACCGTCAACCGCGCATCCAATCGGGCGTCGATCATCTCCAGCACCCGGCGCCTGGCCACCCCCGAGAGTCCTCCCCGCACGCGGAGCGGCCGTTCCCGCTCGACGCCCGCGTGCCTGACCAGGAGGTGACCAAGCGCGGTCGTCACAGCCTCGACGACGGCCAGGCCGCGGGGATTCCGGTTGTCCGCCTCGTCTTTGAGCGTCATCATGAGCCTGGCGATCTGCGGTGCTGCGACGCCGTACGTGCGTCGCAGGCGCACCGGCTGGACTTGATCGGGCGACGGCCCCATCAGTCGACCGAGGTGCAGCGCGTCGATCGACACACGGAGATACGAGAGGGCGCTGTTCAGACGCAGCGTGAGCGGGTCGAGGCCCGGACTCACCCAGACACTCAACGGGGGGATCGTGAATTGCTTGAAGCCGGTCGCTCCCTTCACTTCGAGCGTCAGCGGCTTCGTGTCGAGGTTGAGTGACAGGTAGTGCTGATCCCCCACGACGTCGTCGACGGCCGCGACATCGTTCTTCCCGGCTTCCAGGAGGACGCCGGGCCAATCGAGCGCCTGGCTCGTGAGCACGGCGGGCATGCTGTCGCGCCGCGTCAGGCGCCCACCGGAGATGATGGACTGTAACAAGACGCTTTGCGTGGCCGGCTCCTTCAACGGTGTAAGCATGTTCAGTTGAGCGGCAGCCCGGCCGGCTTGGGCCACAAGGCCGCGCTCCAGAGTACCTGGTGGCCGGTGATCGTGAGCCGGGCACTCGGCTCGGGCGCTCCGCTCGCACCGAGGCTCGTCCTTGCGAACTTCGTCAAGGTCCCGGCGCCCCCCACGACCCACAAGCTCCCCTCGGCATCGAACGCGAGGCCCACCGGAAGGGCCAGGGACCCGTCCGTCGAGGAGAGCACGACCTGAGGTGTGGGGGCACCCGTGACCGCCAGCTGCGCCGGGCTGAATGCGACCACGTTCCGAGCCTGGAGGTTGGCCACCCAGAGATTCCCGTCGGCGTCGAAGGCCAGGCCGAGGGGAAGCGGAAAGGCGTTCTCAGTCTCGGTCAGCACGACGGCCGGGGCAGGCGAGCCCGACGCCGCGAGATCCGCGGCACGGTACTTGGCAATCGTCTGGGCCACGTTGTCCGACACCCAGAGCGACCCGTCGCCATCGAAGGCGAGGGCCGTCGGGTGGCCCAGTCCGGACAGCACCACCGCCGGCACCGGGGCGCCACCGGCCGCCAGCTGAGCCCCATCGAATCCAACCAGGGTCCCATTGTCGTGATTGGCGACCCACAGCCGATGAGCCGGATCGAACGCGAGGCCGGTGGGCGCACTCAGCGAGCCAGCGTTGGGCGCGATCACCGCCGTGGCAGCCTTGAAGCCGGAGCTCGTCAGCGCGGCGGGTTCAAACGC
>QHUL01000005.1 GCA_003222115.1 Gemmatimonadota bacterium
GACTGCGCGCCTCGTCACGGCCTCGGGAGGGCGCCGGACGGCGACGATGGCGGGCTGCCCCAGGACGCTCTGCCGATTGGGGGTGACCCGTGCGGCGCCGCCGACCACCGCCGCTTGGTCGAGCCGCTCGCGTGGCACCACGATCACGCTCCGGCCGACCGGTCGCGATTCGACGAACGTCTGCTGCGTCACGACCGTCACGGCGCCGGGTGCGTTGCGATTCCGGTAGCTGATGTTGGTCACGTTCACGTTCGTCACATTGATGTTTGTGACGTTCACGTTCGTCACGTTCACGTTGCGGATGTACGTGTTGCTGACGTGATAGCCGGGCACGTAGGGCTCTTCCGGACCGAGCGGGAACCACGCCACGCCGCCCCCCCCACCCCCGCCCCCGCCGCCGAGTCCGATGGCCACGCTCCAGTTCCGCCCGCCCACGAACGCCACGAGCGCGGGGGCGTACACCGGGCGTGCGACGACGCGGCCCGGCACCCATCCCCACCCGCCGTCCACGTACACCCAGCGCCCGTAATGAAACGGCGCGAACCCCCACGGCGCGTCGTCAATCCAGGTCCATCCCCACGGATCGACCCACGCCCAGTGCCCGTAGCGGTACGGCGCCCAACCGACGATCATGCTGCGCGGCACCCACACCGCACCGTACGGCCCCGTCTCGCGCCAATCGCCGTAGTCGTCCAGGTCCTCGTGGCCGATCACCTCGCGCGACACGTAACGCGCCGAGCGGGCCTCGTCCCACCGGCGGTCGCGGGCGACGCACCAGTCTTCCCACGCGTCGGGCCGCAGCGCGGCGTGGATGTCGTAGCTCGGTGCATCGGTGCCGATCACGACCGCGGCGTCGTCGGCGTGCACGGAGAACGCCGAGCCGTTCGCCGTGACCTCGGCCTCGCCGTGACGCACGGTGACCGTTGTGGTGTCGCCGCTCGAGTCCACATCCACGCGGTAGGAGCCCGGGCGGAGCAGGGAGACCGCTCCATTGGGCGTGTCGATCTCGAACGATTCGTCGTCGCCGAGGTGGCGCAGCCGCACTGCGAGCGTCCCCTGGGACAGCCGGACCTGCGTCGTGCGGTCGTCGAGCGCCAGGAACCCGAAGGCGCTTTGGGACGCGAGTCGGATCGCGCTCGAGCCGATGGTGATCTCGGCGCGGGCGTCCGCGTCGGTCCAGAGGTGATCGCCGGTCGTGAGCGGATAATTGACGGTCGCCGTCGCCCAATCGTCGACGCTGCCCGGACGGAATGACACCGAGCCGGAGAGGAAGCTCAACCGCCCGACCCGGCTCGGCGGATCCTGATCGGAGAGGTCCGCGAGGTGCAGAGTGGGGACGAGCGCGAGCACGAGCGTTGGCATGACGAGTCGGGCGGTACGCATGCGCGATCTCCTTAATGGGCATGGGCGGCCGGGGGCGCGCCGTCCAAAGGATAAGGCCTCGCCGACCGGACACCAACTCGCGGTTGCTGTTGGAGACGGAGCCCGGTTGCTAGATTGCCCACCGCACTCGGCGCCCGTAGCTCAGGTGGATAGAGCAGCAGCCTTCTAAGCGGACTCGGCCGGCGCACGCCAGCGTCGGCCGTTGTGTTTTCAATGAGTTAGGTGTTGCCTGCAGCTGCCGGCGACGGTCAACGACGCCCGCGTTGGCACTGTTTCTCGGATTTCAGTACCTAGCGTTTGCAGCGGGCTCACTCTTCTGAACTGAGATAGCGAGGAGGACCTTTCGCAACTCGGCCAGAGAAGCGGAAGCAGCGCGAACATGCCCTGTGGTAGGGCTCTCGATCCGTAGGCGGACCCTGCCGGCGCCGGGTAACACCGGTCGTTGTCTTTCAAATCACTTACGCGCGCCAGCCCGCGTCCGCTAGGAACGTGCCTGTTGGCCCCACCAGTGGCACCACGGCGGGATCGCGATTTGCGGATCAGAACGGCGCGACCGCAACCGGAACCGTCGAATAGTCGAAGGTGCCGAGGCCGAGCTCGCCGTCGCCGTTGTAGCCCCAACAGTAGGCCGCCCCGGCGCTCGTGAGCCCGCAGGTATGACGGGCGCCCGCGACGAGGGCCGTGAAGCTTAAGGCTCCGGCGACGGCCACCGGCGCAGCGCTACTTGAGGTCGAGCCGGTGCCGAGCTGGCCGACGGAGTTGTCGCCCCAGCAATAGGCCGCCCCTGAGCTCGTGAGCCCACAGGTGTGCGAGTGGCCCGCGGCGAGGGCGCTGAAGGTCAAGCCTCCCGTGACGGCGACCGGCTGTGCGCTACTGGTGGTCGAGCCGGTGCCTAGCTGGCCGTGAGCATTATTGCCCCAGCAATACGCCACCCCCGAGCTCGTGAGCCCGCAGGTGTGGAAGTCGCCAGCGGCGAGATTGCTGAAGCTCAAGCCCCCGGCGACAGCGACTGGCGTTAAGGTACTGGTGGTCGAGCCAATGCCGAGCTGCCCGTCGCCGTTGTAACCCCAGCAATAGGCCGCCCCCGCGCTCGTGAGCCCGCAGGTGTGCTCGCCGCCCAGAGCGAGGGCGCTCAGGCTCAAGCCTCCGACGACAGCGGTCGGTGTTGTGGCATCCGTGCCCGTGCCGTTGCCGAGTTGGCCGTTGCCGTTGTTGCCCCAGCAGTAGGCCGCCCCGGCGCTCGTCAGCCCGCAGGTGTGGCTGCTCGCGGCGAGAGCGCTAAAGCTTAGGCCCCCGGCGACGGCGACCGGTGTTGCGCTATTGGTGTATGAGCCAGTGCCGAGCTCACCTACGGAATTGTCGCCCCAGCAGTAAGCCGCCCCGGAGCTCATGAGCCCGCAGTTGTGACCGTTGCCCGCGGCGAGGGCGCTGAAGCTCAAGCCCCCGGTGACCGCGACTGGAATTCCGCTCCTCGTGGTCGTGCCGGTGCCGAGCTCGCCGTAAGTGTTGTCGCCCCAGCAGTAGGCTGCTTCAGAGGCCGCCAGTCCGCAGGTGTGAGGGGCGTCCTCACCAGCGGCGAGGGTGCTGAAGGTCAAGCCCCCCGTAACTCGCGCAGGAGTCCACCAGGTCTGGCCGTCCCCCAGTTGGCCGAGGCCGTTGTAGCCCCAGCAGTATACCGCCCCCGCGCTCGTAAGCCCGCAGGTATGAAGGAAGCCCGCGGCGAGGGCGCTGAAGCGCAAGCCACCGGCGACAGCGACCGGCGTTGCGCTACGCGTGGTCGAGCCGGTGCCGAGCTGGCCTTCGCCATTGAAGCCCCAACAATAGGCCGCCCCGGAACTCGTGAGCGCGCAGGTGTGATAGTCGCCCGTGGCGAGGGCGCTGAAGCTCAAGCCCCCGACGACCGCGACCGGTGTTGCGCTATTCGTGGCCGAACCGGTGCCGAGCTCGCCGTCGCCGTTGTAGCCCCAGCAGTAAGCCGCCCCGACGCTCGTGAGCCCGCAGGTGTGGCCGAACTCGCTGTTAAAGCCACTGGGGGCGCCCGCGGCGAGCGCGCTGAAGCTCAACCCCCCGGCGACCGCGACCGGCGTTGCGCTATTCGTGGCCGAACCGGTGCCGAGCTCGCCCTCGCCGTTGTACCCCCAGCAGTAGGCCGTCCTGGCGTCCGTGACCCCGCAGGTGTGGCGGCCGCCCGCGGCGAGGGCGCTGAAGCTCAAGCCCCCGGCGACGGCGACCGGTGCTGCGCTGCTCGTGCGTGAGCCGTTGCCGAGCTCGCCGTCGTCGTTGTAGCCCCAACAGTAGGCCGCCCCGGCGCTCGTGAGCCCGCAGGTATGACGGGCGCCCGCGACGAGGGCCGTGAAGCTTAAGGCTCCGGCGACGGCCACCGGCGCAGCGCTACTTGAGGTCGAGCCGGTGCCGAGCTGGCCGACGGAGTTGTCGCCCCAGCAGTAGGCCGCCCCGGGGCCCGTGAGCCCGCACGCGTGAGCAGTGCCCGCGGCGAGGGCGCTGAAGGTCAAGCCTCCGGTGACGGCGACCGGCGTAGCGCTACTCGTGGTCGAGCCGGTGCCAAGCTGGCCGGAGGAGTTGTCACCCCAGCAGTGGGCCACGCCGGCGTTCGTGAGCGCGCACGTGTGAGCGCCGCCCGCGGCGAGCGTTCCGGGGAGGAGAGGAGGGCTGACTGGAGGAGTTGTGACTGAGTCCTTGCAGCCAGATATTACTGCTGCCGCCAGTAGGCTGGCGACGCTCGCGAACACCGCGGGCTTTCGGCACCTCATTTTCGTCACCCCATTACAGAACGCCTTCTCGGCCCAAATAACCCAGCCGGTGACCGGCTCATCGCAGGGTCGCCGTCGTTGTGCGTCGCTGTGAGGCCACGGCTCGCTTTCGGTCCTATTCCGACGGTAGAATGAACCGAGAATGATCTTCCCAATCTCCTCGCTCGACCGCGCCGCGGCCAGCTTGTTTCGTCCGTGGCCCGGCCATGGTGCCCCAAGGTTGATTCATCCCGAACCGGGATTATTGCCATCCCCGCTTGACTGCCCCGCGCCGAATGTGAAACTGGCAGCAGGACAGCCGGCGCGTTAGGGCGTTTTTGCGGCACCATGGGGCGGATTCGCGACAGGCTGCGAGCCTATCTGCTGATCGTGGGCGTCCTAGGGACTGTCGGGCAGGTTTACCGAGTTCTGTCGTCAGAGGGAAGAGCGTTCGCACGGTTTTCTCACGTTGACCGGCATCGCCATCAGCTGCCACCCGCTTGCCGTCACGCAGCATGCGATCTCGTCACTTCCCGAATACTTGATCCCAGGTCATCGTCTGCCGCGTCTTTTGCCCGGACGAGGTGTTGACCACCTCGAACTGCATCCCCTCGTTCGTCATGGTGAGGTTAAGCTCGAAGTCCGGTGTGCCTATCGCGGACTTCAACTGCGCATAGTCGAGCCCTTGTATGAATTGGCTCGCCGAGACCTTATACGATTCTGAGAGGGCGGCGATGAATGTCGTAGAAAACATGAGTGTCGTCAGCGATACGAAGTTGTCTCGACTTACTAAGCCGCCCTGAGGCGCTTCACTGTGGACCTTGACTTGAACCTGCGCAGGTTCGTACCCCGCCACGTTGAGCTTGTACAAGCCTACCTCGTCATAGATCATCTTCGCGCCGCGAATGACGACGGCATCCGCCTTGAGCTGGGCCCGCCAGTCTTGCGTGCTAGCGGGAGACGCGGCGAGGACAAGCAGCACGATGCCCGGGAATGCCTTGGTCATATATGAGCCTCCTCTCCTGTGGCCGATGAACTCGCGCGCCGCGGACTCGGCCTTGCTAGATTACCTGCGCGTCTGGGCGTCTACGCGTCTGTGCGTCTAGTCTACTGCGCCCGTAGCTCAGGTGGATAGAGCAGCAGCCTTCTAAGCTGTTGGTCGGAGGTTCGAATCCTCCCGGGCGCATCGCTACATTCCCCGTATGCTGCACCGTGTGCGTGGCCACCTTGCGCTCCGGGCGATCGCCCTCGTGACGGCCGTGTCCCTCATGGCGACGAGCGGTGGACTCCCCATGTGCCTCAGCGCGCTCACGCAAGCGGTCGCTCACTGCGCCATGCATGGCGAGGGGCACCACCAGGACGGCCACGCGGTCTCTCTCTCGCTGCAGCTCGTTGCTGCCAACGGCTCCCAGTCGTGCCATCCCGATGCGGACGGCCTCGGCTGCTCTGGCGCCAGCGTCTGCCCGGCGGTCGGTCCCGCCGTCCCCGCGGGAGCCGACCTCCCCATGGCCGTGCGCAGCGTGTCGCGCGCCGCGGCGCCCGCGTCCGCAGCTTCCCTCCTCTCTTACCTTGCCCCACCGCTCGCTCCACCTCCTCAAGCCTGAGTCGCATCCCTAGGTGAAGTGCGCTCGCGCCGCGCGCGCGGCGCCTGTCATCGGCTTTGGCTTGGGGAGGGATGGAGATGCGAACGAACTTTCGCGGCCACATGGCCGCGGCGCTGGCTTGGGTCTTCGCCGGAGCGGCGTCGCTGCACGCACAGATGGACATGCAGCACGACATGCACATGCCCGAGGGGCCGTTGGGGATTCCGGAGGCGCGGATAGGCTCGGGGACCTCGTGGCTTCCGGACGCGTCTCCCATGCACGTCGCCCACTTCCAGCTCGGCGCCTGGACGCTGATGCTGCACGGCAGCGCCGTCGTCCAGTACAGCGACCAGGCCGGCGCACGCGGCGACCGGCGCGTCAACCTGATCGACTGGGCGATGCTCGCCGCGAGCCGTACGGTCGCCGGCGGCCGGCTGCACCTCCGCGGCATGATTAGCTCGGATCCCTGGGGCGTCGGCTCGCGGGGATACCCGCTGCTCCTCCAGACGGGGGAATCGGACCGCGGCGTCCCGCTGCACGATCACCAGCACCCGCACGATCTGTTCATGGAGCTCGCGGCGCTGTACCAGCGCGCCGTGGCGCGCAATCTCGCGGTCTCGCTGTACGCGGCCCCGGTGGGCGAGCCCGCGGTCGGGCCGGCCGCCTTCCCGCATCGGCCGTCCGCTGCGGACGACCCGCTCGCGCCGCTGGCCCACCATTGGCAGGACGGCACCCACATCACCTTCGGTGTGCTCACGGCGGGCGTGTTCACCCGCACGACGAAGCTCGAGGCCTCGATCTTCAATGGGCGCGAGCCGGATGAAGACCGCACCAATTTCGATTACGCCGGACGCGCACTCGATTCCTACAGCGCGCGCCTCTCGGTGAACCCCGGGGCGCACTGGAGCGTGTCGACGTGGTACGCGTACCTCAAGAGTCCTGAAACGCTGCACCCGGATGAATCGCTCCATCGATTGGGCGCCGCAGCGCTTATGGCGCAGCCCATCGGACGGCGGGGCCGCTGGGCGATGGCGCTCATTTACGGCGCCAACGCGCGCATCGGGACCGGCCACCTTGCGAACAGCGTCGTAGTAGAGACGAACCTCGATCTTGACGGGATGAATGCGGTGTTCGGCCGAGTGGAGTACGTGCGGAAGACCGCGGAAGACCTGGTCGTCTTATCCGTGCCGCCCACGACCGAGTACGACGTGGGGGCCCTCGCGCTGGGCTATCGTCGCTCGCTCACCACCGTGCGGGGCGTCACGGCGGGAGTTGGGGTGCGGGGTGCGGTGAACGTGGTCCCGAGCACGCTGCAGCGGGTGTACGGCTCCCGTGCACCTCTCGGGTTCGCCATCTGGTTTGCCCTGCGCCCCGCGGGACTCTAGCTCTGCCGCTCGAGCTGGTCGATCGCGAACCGCAGCCGGAACATCGCGGCGTCGAGGTCGCGCCGCAGCTCGTCGTCGAGGGCGCCGGACTCCGCCACGTGCGCCACGAGCTGGAGCGCGTTGCGGATGTGCTCGGCCGCCGTTTCCTCGGTCCGCCGCTCGGCGCCGCTGCGGCGCTCGGCGTCCCCGCGGCGCGCGCGGCTGCGACGGCGCTCGCCTCCCGCGCGCCGCTCGGTCTTCACCAAGGTGAGCGTCTTCCGGCGCTCGCTCGAGCGCCGCTCGACCCCGCTCCGCCGATCGGATACTCGCCGATCGGTGAGCAGGCGCTGCTCGCTCGAGAGGCCAGGCATGCTGCAATCTGCCTCGTGGCGGGCATTCCTGCCACCAGCCCCCGGGGGCAGATTTGCAGCGTGACCAGATTGGTCGCCATCGCCGTTCTCACCGGGTTGCCGCCGCGCCTGGCCGCCCAGGCCCCCCACGCCGCGAACCCCGAGCGGCCCAGCGTGGCGACCCACGCCTACACGGTGGCCCCGGGCTATGCGGAGCTGGAGCAAGGAGTGCGGGCCCAGGGGCTCGGGAACTTCCGCGACCAGACGACCTGGGAGTTTAATCTCAAAATCGGCGTGGCGCCCCCTGTGCAGCTCGGCCTGTTCGGCACGGGCTACAACCGGACCGAACAGGGGAACGGAGTAGGGGACGTGGGTGTGGCGCTCAAGCTACGTCGCGATCTCTCTGCCACACACTCGCTCGCGCTCGTGCCGGCCGTGACGCTCCCCACCGGCGACCAGTCGCTCGGGCTGGGCGCGGGCCGGGTGTTGGGGAGCCTCCTTGCCGTGTGGAGCTTCGAGCTGGGGGGCTTGCTCCACGCCGATCTCAACGCCGGCCCGGTGGGCATCGGAGCCGGGCGGCCGCAGGCGTTGGGGACGGCGAGTTTCACCCGGGGCTTGGGGCGCTGGGGCGTCGCCGCCGAGGTCTACGGTTACACGAGCGGCAGCGCGGGAGCGGGGCAGGGCGGGCTGCTCGGCGCCGTGACCGTGCGGCCGGCCGAGTGGCTGGTGGTGGACGGGGGCGGGGTCGTCGGTCTGGGCGCGGCGGGGCGCGATCAATTGTTCCTCGGCGTGACGACGAACCTGGGGCGTATCTTCAAGTAGCAGACCCCCTTGACTCGGGTCGCGCGGGCGGGTTAGGATTGTCGGTTGTGCAGGAAGTTTTGCCTGCGCGGCTCTTTGAGAATTGATGGTCGAGCGTGTGGAGTGCGGCCCCGATACGAGCGGTGCGCGGTCAGACGCGTGCCGCGAGGGGTTTGACTCTGACGTGATTCGGACGACAGGCAACACAGTCGTTCGGTTCGAGCTGAATTGAATTCTCATTGGAGAGTTTGATCCTGGCTCAGGACGAACGCTGGCGGCGTGCCTAACACATGCAAGTCGTACGGGACGGGGGGGCAACTCTCCGTTCAGTGGCAGACGGGTGCGTAACACGTGAGGAACCTGTCCGACGGTGGGGGATAGCCGGCCCAACGGCCGGGTAATACCGCATACGATCATTCGGGGGCATCCCTGGGTGATGAAAGCAGCCGCAAGGTTGCGCCGATGGAGGGTCTCGCGGCCTATCAGCTAGTTGGCGGGGTAACGGCCCACCAAGGCGACGACGGGTAGCTGGTCTGAGAGGATGGCCAGCCACATTGGGACTGAGACACGGCCCAGACTCCTACGGGAGGCAGCAGTGGGGAATATTGCGCAATGGCCGCAAGGCTGACGCAGCGACGCCGCGTGTGGGATGACGGCCTTCGGGTTGTAAACCACTGTCGGGAGGAACGAATACAGGGCTTCGAATAGGGGACCCTGGGTGACGGTACCTCCAAAGGAAGCACCGGCTAACTCCGTGCCAGCAGCCGCGGTAATACGGAGGGTGCGAGCGTTGTCCGGAATCACTGGGCGTAAAGGGCGCGTAGGCGGCTCGCTAAGTTGCCGGTGAAACCCCGGGGCTCAACTCCGGGAAGTCTGGTAAGACTGGCGGGCTCGAGCACGGTAGAGGCGGATGGAATTCCCGGTGTAGCGGTGGAATGCGTAGATATCGGGAAGAACACCGGTGGCGAAGGCGGTCCGCTGGGCCGTTGCTGACGCTGAGGCGCGACAGCGTGGGGAGCAAACAGGATTAGATACCCTGGTAGTCCACGCCGTAAACGATGGACACTAGGCGTCGGGGGGAGCGACCCCCTCGGTGCCGTCGCTAACGCACTAAGTGTCCCGCCTGGGGAGTACGGCCGCAAGGCTGAAACTCAAAGGAATTGACGGGGGCCCGCACAAGCGGTGGAGCATGTGGTTTAATTCGAAGCAACGCGAAGAACCTTACCTGGGCTTGACATGCTG
>QHUL01000051.1 GCA_003222115.1 Gemmatimonadota bacterium
CTCTCCGTCGCGGTGCAGGCGGCGAGCGTCGTGCTGTGCGGCCTGCTCACGGACTTCTATGCGGTGGTGGCGCTCTACCTCGTGTACGGCGCGGCCGTCGGACTGGCGATGCCCGTGAAGCAGGCCTATCTCAACGCCCACATCCCCACCGCGCAGCGGGCCACGATCATCTCACTCGATTCGATGTTCGCCAACGCCGGGGGTGTCATCGGCCAGTCGGGTTGGGGGTGGCTCGCCCGCGTGCGCTCGATCGGCGAGGCGTGGGCGTTCGCCGGCGCCACCCTCCTCCTCGGCCTGCCGCTCTACTGGGTGGCGCGGCGCAATGACCGGCGGCTCGACCACTTCCCCGCGTGAGCCCGGCAGCGGCGCGGCTGCGCGTCTTCACGGCGGCCGCCCTGTTCTCGACCGGCGGCGCCGCGTTCAAGCTGTGCGGGTTCACGGGGTGGCAGGTGGCGGGGCTCCGGGGTGCGGTGGCGGCCCTCGTCGTGCTCGCGCTCGTCCCCGCAGCGCGCGGCACGTGGAGCTGGCGACTCGGGCTCGTCGGCTGCGCCTACGCCGCGACCACGATCCTCTTCGTCCAGGCCAACAAGCTCACGACCGCGGCGAGCGCCGTGTTTCTCGAGGACGCGAGCCCGGTGTTCGTGCTGGTGCTGGGACCCCTGCTGCTGCGTGAGCGGGCCCGGCGCAGCGATCTGGTGTTTCTGGCGGCGGCGCTGTGCGGCATGGCGTTTTTCTTCGTGGGGGTGGAGCCCCCGCGCGCCACGGCCACGAACCCCGTGCTCGGCAACCTGCTCTCCGCCGTCAGCTCGGTGACGTTCGCCTTCACCGTGATCGGGTACCGCTGGCTGGCGCACCATACGGGCGGCGGGGCCGGCTCGGTCGCCGCGGCCCTGGTGTCGGGCAACCTCACCGCGTTCGTCTTCTCGCTACCCTGGGCGCTGCCCATCGCAGCCGGCGCGCCGCGGGACTGGGTGGTGATCGCCTACCTGGGCATCGTGCAGCTGGGCCTGGGCTACGTCGTGCTGGCGCAGGCGGTGCCGCACGCCACGGCGCTGGACGTGTCGCTGCTGCTCCTGCTCGAGCCGGTGCTCAATCCGATCTGGGCGTGGCTGGTGCACGGGGAGGTGCCGGGGGTGTGGTCGGTCGCGGGCGGCGGGATCATTCTCGGGGCCGTGGCCGTGAAAGTCTGGAGCGACTCGAGACGCCTGGACGTGAGGTAGTCGCGCCGGTCGGCGACCGGCGCGACTACCTGAGTCCGGCCCTGCTACTTCGCGCTGTCGGCCGGCTGGTGCGCATCCCGCCGCAGGTCCCGGCGATCGCGCCGCAGATCCCGCCGGTCGGCCCGGGCATCGCGCACGTCGCGGCGCACATCGCGGCGGTCGGCCCGGAGGTCACGCCGGTCCTGCCGCGCCTCCTTCACATCCCCGCTCTTCACGTCCTGCCGGATCTCCCGGCGGTCCTGACGGACGTCGTTCACGTCGCCCTTGATGTCCCGGCGGTCGCTGCGCAGTTCACGCCGGTCGTGGCGAACCTCGCGGCGGTCCCGCTTCACGTCGTTGGTATCGCGCGCCTGGGCGGCGAGCGTCAATGGCAGGGCCACCAGCGTTAGGGCGGTGAACAGCGTGAATCGGCCTCGCATAAGCATCCCCGGAAGAAGGTCGGGAGTGAGACGTTGCCGTAACCACGGCGTTAAGTGAGTGACCGGGATCACGCGGCCTCACTCCCGCTTGCGGCGCGGCGCGGGCATATTCCCGCGCGCATGGCGGAAACGTACGCCTCCCTCGCCGCGTCCCTCTCGGACCGCTACGCCATCGACCGCGAGCTCGGCCGGGGCGGCATGGCGACCGTCTACCTCGCCCAGGACAAGAAGCACGACCGCAAGGTGGCGATCAAGGTGCTCCGGCGCGAGCTCGCGGCCTCGGTCGGCGCCGAGCGGTTCCTGCGGGAGATCCAGATCGCGGCGCGCCTCGCTCATCCCCACATCCTGCCGCTCATCGACTCGGGCGAGGCCCACGGCGCCCTGTACTACGTGACGCCGCACGTGCCGGACGGCTCGCTGCGCCAGCGGCTGGAGCGCGAGCGGCGGATGCCGCTCGCGGAGGCGATCAGGATCGCGCGTGACGTGGGCGTGGCCCTCGACTACGCGCATCGCCAGGGCTTCGTCCATCGCGACGTGAAGCCCGAGAACATCCTGTTCGCGGACCTCCACGCGGTGCTCGCCGACTTTGGTATCGCGCGCGCCTTCTCCGAGGTCGGCGTGGAAATGGTGACCGAGGGCGGGCTGGCGCTGGGGACGCCGGAGTACATGAGCCCGGAGCAGGCGAGCGGCGAGCAGGATCTGGGAGGCCGGAGCGACCTCTACAGCCTGGCGTGCGTGGTCTACGAGATGCTGGCTGGCGAGCCGCCGCTGCGCGGCGGCGGCGCCCGGGCCACCATGGCGAAGCAGGTGACGGAGACGCCGCGGCCGCTGCGCGCCGTCAGGCCGGACGCGCCCGCCCGCGTCGAGCGGGTGCTCGCGCGCGCGCTCGCCAAGAATCCCGACGAGCGGTTCGCGACCGTCGCCGAGTTTCTGGCGGCCCTGCAGGGCGAGGGAGCGGACGCCGGGTCGGGGGTGATCGCCTCGGCGGCTGTCCGCTGCATCGCCGTGCTCCCGTTCGTCAACGCGAGCCCCGAGCCCGAGAACGAGTATCTCAGCGACGGCATCACGGACGAGCTGATCGCCGCCCTCGCGGGCGTGGAAGGGCTGCGGGTGGCGTCGCGCACGTCCGTGTTCGCGCTCAAGGGAAAGCCGCAGGACGTTCGCGCCATCGGCGCTCTACTGGGCGCGGCCTGGGTGCTCGAAGGCACCGTGCGCCGGGCGGGCGACCGCCTGCGGATCTCGGCCCAGCTGACGTCGACCGAGGACGGCCAGCTGCTCTGGTCCGAGCGATACGATCGCACGCTCGCCGACGTGTTCGCGATCCAGGAGGAGATCGCCCGCACCATCGTCGACACGCTGCGGGCGACCTCGTTCGCCGACCTCACGGCCCCGGCCGCCCGGCGGTACACGCAGAGCATCGCGGCGTACGGATTGTACCTGAAGGGCCGCTACGCCTGGAACAAGCGGACGCAGGAGGACATCACCGACGCCATTGGCTACTTCGAGCAGGCGATCGCGGAAGATCCCGACTACGCCCCCGCGTACGCGGGGCTCTCGGATTCCTACGCGTTGCAGCTGGACTACCGCAGCGTGCCCGTTGCCGAGGGGTTCGCCCGCGCCGAGGAGTACGCACGCAGGGCGCTGGAGCTGGACGAGACGGTCGCGGAGGCACACGCGTCGCTCGGTTGGGTGCTGTTCATCTACGACTGGGACTGGGACGGCGCCGCGCGGGAGTTCAAGCGGGCGATCACGTTGGACCCCCGGTATCCCACGGCGCATCAGTGGTTCGCATTCTACCTCGCCGCGATGGGCCGGCTCGACGAGGCGCTGGTCGAGGGTCACACGGCGCTGGAGCTCGATCCGGCGTCGGTGTCGATCAGGCGGAGCGTGGGGTGGGCGTATTTCTACGCGCGGCGGTACGATCAAGCGCGCTATCACCTCTCCCGGGCGATCGCGATGAACCCGACGGCGGTGGAGAACTATCGCATTCTCGCGCTCGCGCTCGCGCAGCAGGGGCAGTGGGCCGAGGCGGAGCGGGCCACTCGTGAGGCGATGGCGCTCGCCGCTGCCGGGCCGTACACGATGGCGACGCTGGGCTACGTGCTGGCCCGGGCCGGGAGGCGCGCCGAAGCCGAGGAGCTGCTGGTCGGGCTCGAGGCGCGCAGTCGGCTGGGGTACGTCTCGCCGGTCGCGTTCGCCACGCTGCACATCGCACTCGAGCGGTGGGACGCCGCGTTCGAGTGGATCGAGCGGGCCTACGAGGAGCGGCGCGGGTGGCTGGCGTATCTCAAGGTGAACCCGATCCTGGATCCGCTGCGCGGGGACCCGCGCTTCGCGGGGCTCCTCAAGCAGATGCGTCTGTGAAGCCGCGCGTCGTCACTTCCCGCGAAACTTGGGCAGGTCCTTGCGATGCCGCTTCAGGAACTCCTCGTAGACGTGCGAGTCGGTGTAATCCCGCATCTCGCAGATCTTGTTGCCCCTGAACCTGATGACGGCGCAGGTGCGCTGGTCCATGACGTCCTGGGGATCGCTCTTGAGCCAGCTCATTTCTCGGATCTCGACAATCACCCGCCCGTCGGCCTCGTACCAGTTGCGCCACACGTCTTCGTAGCTCCACTCGGCCGCGCCGAGGCCCGCCTCGCGATTGTCGAAGCAGCGGATGACGGCGGTGCGCCCCCTCCACTCGCCGCCGATCGGCGGCGCGCCGGCCACCCAGTAGACGATGTCGTCCGTAAAGTAGCTCGCCACCTCCTCCATCTTGCCGGCGAACAGGGCCTTCTCGTAGCCCTTCGCGACCTGCATGCGCTCGCTCATACCGTGATCTCCTCGATCTCCTCGGGCTCCGGGAGGGTGTTCGCCTTGCGCCCGGCCCGCTCCATGGGCTTGTCCATTTCGGCCTTGTGCTGGTCGATGATGGTCCAGAAGTCGAGGGCGCGATCCAGCAGCTCGTAGGACGCCTCGCGCAGGGGCTCGCTCGCGCGCACCTGGCGGACGTTGTTCTGCATGTCCTCGGCGTCCCAGCCGCGCGAATGGGCGATGAACGGGAAGGGGGGGAACACGAAGCCGAGCTCCGACCAGAACGTCAGCATGCCGCCCGCGACGGCCTGGATGTTGTCCTGGCCGCCCGTAATGATGAACGCCGCGACCTTGTTCCTGATCAGCACCTTGTCGTGGATCGTGATCTGGTTCTGCACGCAGTTCAGCCGCTCGATCATCTTGTAGTAGAGCGACGAGGCGTTGCCCCAGCGGATCGGCGTCGCGATCAGCACCACGTCGGCCCAGTGCACGAGCCCCTCGTACACGATGGTGAGCTGATCGTCCGGGTCGCGCTCCGTGATGGCGCACGGCCAGGTGCAGGCGTGGGACGCCTTGGAGTAGTTCCCCTCGCAGTGGCGGAACTTCAGGTCGCGCAGCTTGACGTACTGCGTATCGGCATTGCGGCGCTTCGCCTGCTCGAGCGCGTGCTCGAGCAGCGCGTCCGATGTGGAGTAGCGGGGGTTCACGTCATCCATGGCCGTGGTGGAGACGCACAGCACCCGGGGCGCGGCACCGGCTGTCTTGGGATGCTCCTCGAGTAAGTGTGATGGCATGTGCTTGACGAGCTTGCGCGGCATGGCGGGCGGGGTCTGCGCGTATACGCCGTCGGCGCGCTCCTCCACCGCGAACACGGGGACTTGCTCCTCGTCGTAGCCCTCCGGTCCCTTGCCGGTGATCACGCTGTACTCCCACGCGTGCCAGGGACACATGATGAACTCGCCGCGCAGCCGTCCGTCGCACAGCGGCCCGCCCTTGTGGTTGCAGCTGTTGCCGATCGCCCGGAACTTCCCGTCGTAGAAGAACAGGGCGATGGACCAGCGGTCGAGCTTGAAGGAGCAGGGAACGCGGCTCATGAGCTCGGTGCGATCGCCGAGGCGGTGCCAGGTGGTCATCGGGGCGCTCCTGTGTGGGGCGGCTTAAATTGTAGCCCTTATGCCCGCCACCCGCGCCCGCCTCGGCGTCATCTTCTTCACGGTCTTCATCGACCTGGTCGGGTTCGGGATCGTGCTGCCGATCCTGCCTTACTACGCGCAGAGCTTCGGCGCGCGGGGGCTGTTGTTCGGTGCGCTGGTCGGCGCCTACTCCGGCATGCAGTTTCTCGCGACGGCGGTGCTGGGCCGGCTCTCGGACCGCGTGGGGCGGCGGCCGATCCTGCTCACCACGATGGTGATCAACGCCGCGGGATACGTGCTCTTCGCCTTGGCGGGCTCGTATGTGGTGTTGTTCGTCGCCAGGCTCGTGTCCGGATTTGCGGGCGGCAACATCTCCGCCGCCCAGGCCTACGTCGCCGACGTCACGACGCCCGCCGAGCGCTCCAAGGGAATGGGCATCGTCGGGGCGGCCTTCGGGCTGGGATTCATCGTGGGGCCGGCGTTGGGCGGGCTCGCCGCCCACTACGGCGGCCACCTCGCACCCGGCCTCGTCGCCGCCGGTCTGTCCCTGCTCAACTTCTGCTCCGCCTACGCGATCCTCCCGGAATCCTTGAAGGAAGAGCACCGCGTCACACGCGAGCTGTTCGATTTCGGGCATCTGGCGGAGGCCCTCACGCACCCGCGGGTGGCGCCCTTGATGATCGCCTGGGGGTTGATTCCACTCGCCTTCTCGGGCTACACGGTCGCGCTCCCGCTGTACACGGCGGCGCGGTTCGGCTGGCGCGAGAAGGAGCTCGGCTGGTTCTTCACCCTCGTCGGGATCACGGCGGCGGTGGTGCAGGGGTATCTTTTCGCCAAGTTGTCGCGGCGCGTCGGCGATCGGGCGCTCGTGATCGCCGGGACGTTCGCGATGGCCGTGGCGGTCGCCATCGTGCCGTATCTGCACACGGCGGCGGCGCTGTACGCCTGGACGATCGTGCTCGCGTTCGGAAACAGCGTGGTCTCACCCGCGGCGACGGGGCTGATCTCGGTGTTCGCTGATCCGACCGAGCAGGGGGCGATGCTCGGCGCCGCGCAGTCGCTGGCGGCGCTGGGCCGCCTGACCGGCCCAGAGCTGGTGGGGATCACGTACGACCGGTTCTCGCCGCCGTGGGCGTTCCTTGCCGCGGGGGTCGTCATGACGATCGCGGCCGGGGCGACGCTGCGGCTGCCGGGCGAGAGGGCGGAGGCCGTTTCGCCGTCCTAGCCGCCTCCCTGCAGGCGCTTCATATTTTTCACCCCCCCTTGCAGGAGCCGATCAACGCCCGTGCGCGTGTACAAGACAGCGGAGATCCGCAACGTGGCCGTGGTGGGCCACGGCGCGAGCGGCAAGACCTCCTTGGTTGACGCCCTCGCGTTCGTGGCCGGCACGAGCAAGCGCCACGGGTCCGTCAAGGAGGGGACCGCCCTCACCGACTACACCCCCGACGAGATCGAACGCAAGTATTCCATCAACCTCGCCCTCGGCGTCGCCGAGTGGATGAACACGAAGATCAACCTCATCGACACCCCCGGGTATCTCGATTTCACGGGCGAGGCGCTCGCCGGCGTCTGGGCGGCGGACGGCGCCCTGGTCGTGGTGTCGGCGACGGGCGGAGTCGAGGTCGGGACGGAGAAGGTGTGGGACTACGGAGAGCAACGCGGCGTCCCGCGGCTGTTCTTCGTGTCCCTGATGGACAAGGAGCACGCCGACTTCGAGAAGGTGTACCGCCAGATCAAGCAACTGCTGACGCCGAAGGTCATTCCCGTGGAGATCCCGGTGGGCGAGGGGCCGGAGTTCCACGGCATCATCAATCTGTTCTCGCAGAAGTGTCATCTGTACAAGAAGGGCACGAAGGCGGGCGAGTACGAGGAGGTGGACGTCCCCGGCGAGTACCGGACCCGCTTCGAGCAGTACTCGAAGGAGCTGATCGAGCGCATCGCCGAGACCGACGACACCCTGCTCGAGCGCTACCTTGGCGGCGAGGAGATCGGGCGGGACGAGGCGATCGCCGCGATGAAAGCGGGGATGCTGCGGGGCGAGCTGTTCCCGCTGTTCTGCGGCGCGGCGGAGCTCACCTATGGGACGCGGGCGCTGCTCTCCAAGCTCGTCGAGCTGATGCCCGGGCCGCACGAGCGACCGCCGACCGAGGGGGCGAAGTGGGGCAGCGCCGAGCGCATCACCCTGCAGGTCGACGACGCCAAGCCCTTCGTGGCGCAGGTCTTCAAGACCATCTCGGAGCCGCACGTGGGGGACGTGACGTACTTCCGCACGTACGCCGGGACCGTGAAGAACGGCCAGGAGGTCTGGAACGCGCCGCGCGAGGTGGCGGAGAAACTGAACCATTTGTGCGTGGCCGTGGGCAAGGAGCGGTCCGAAATCGGCGAGCTGCATGCCGGAGACATCGGGGTCGTGGCGAAGCTGCGGGACACGCACACCAACGACTCCCTCTCGACCCGCGAGTTTCCCTTCGTGCTGCCCAAGATCCCGTTCCCGGAGCCGATCATCACCGTGGCCGTGGAGGTGAAACAGCGGGGGGAGGAGGACAAGCTATCGACGGGCCTGCACAAGCTCTCAGAGGAAGACCCCACCTTCCACCACGAGTACAATGCTGAGCTGGGCCAGACGCTGATTCGCGGGCTGGGGGAGCGCCATCTCGAGATCGTCGTGGGGCGGTTGGCCCGCAAGTACGGCGTCCACGCTCTGGTGACGAAGCCCAAGGTGGCTTACCGGGAGACCCTCAAGGGCCGGGCGGAAGGACAGGGCAAGCACAAGAAGCAGACCGGCGGCCGAGGCCAGTACGGCGACTGCTGGATCCGCGTGGCGCCGCTGCCCCGGGGGTCGGGGTTCGTGTTCGAGGACAAGATCGTCGGCGGCGTGATCCCGCGGAGCTACATCCCGGCGGTCGAGAAGGGGGTCGTCGAGGCGGCGCAGCGCGGCCCCGTGGCGGGCTACCCGGTCGTGGACTTCAAGGTGGAGCTGTACGACGGCTCCTACCACGACGTGGACTCGAACGAGCAGTCGTTCAAGATGGCCGGCATCCTCGCCTTCCGGAACGTCACGCCCAACGCCAGGCCGACGCTGCTCGAGCCGATCATGGAAGTGGAGGTGTGGACGCCGGAGGAATACCTCGGCGCCGTGATGGGCGACCTCTCCGCCCGCCGGGGCCAGATCCTCGGTACCGAGCCGGCCGGGCGGCTGACGACGGTGAAGGCGCTCGTCCCCGAGGCCGAGCTCGACCGCTACGCCACCAACCTGCACTCGATCACCCACGGCCGCGGCACGTACCGGCAGAAGTTCCACCTGTACCAGGAAGTCCCGCCCGAGGTGGCACACAAGATCACGGAGGCGAGGAAGAAGGAGGTGGAGGAGGCGAAGGCGTCTTGAGGGGGCGCCTCCGCCTCTGGTTCGGCCTCTCCGATCCCGTGGACCGGCGCGCCTACGTCCTGAACGGCGCCGGTCTGATGTTCTTCAAGTACGCCGTCGACGCGGCGGTCGTCGGAGCGTACACCGGCCGCTTCTGGACTCCGCTGCAATACGTCAATTCCGTCACGCTGCTGCGGGAGCAGGCCCTCAGCAAGCTGCCGAGCGCGACGATGCTCGGGCTCGCGCTGTGGACCCTGCCGTTCCTGTGGATCGGCTTCGGGATGTCGCTGCGCCGGGCGGCGGACGCCGGGAAATCGGCGTGGTGGGCGCTGCTCTTCTTCGTCCCCGTCGCAAACTATCTGCTCATGGCCGGGCTCAGCCTGCTGCCGAGCGCGCCCGTGCCGGCGTGGCGGCGTGCCGCCCCCGCGCCCGTCGTGAGCGACCGCCTGACGAGCGGGCTCCTCGGCGTGGCCGCGGCGCTCGCGATCACGATCCCCACGGTGCTGCTCGGCGTGTACTTCAAGAAGAGTTACTCCGCCGGCCTGTTCCTGGGCACGCCGTTCACGATCGGGTACATCAGCGCCCACGTCTTCAACTACCGACATCCGCGCACGGTGGGACAGACGATCGAGGTCGTGCTCATCGCGCTCGGGCTCGCCACCGCGGCGCTGTTCTTCTTCGCTGCGGAAGGCGCATTCTGCCTCGCGCTGGCGTTCCCTCTGGCGGCCGTGGTCGGGGTCGCGGGCGGGATCTTCGGCCGGGCAATCGCGCTGCGCGGCGCCGAGCCACCGTCGCACGCCGGGCTCGCCGCCCTGTTCGCTCCGCTGCTCGTGCTGGCGGAGCCGCGCACGCCGCCGCCCCTCCAGGAAGTCCTCACGGTCGTCGACATCGCCGCGTCCCCGCAGACGGTGTGGCGCAACGTGATCACCTTCCCGGACCTGCCGCCGCCCAGCGAGCGGCTGTTCCGGATCGGCGTCGCCGCGCCGCTGCGCGCGCGGCTCGACGGCTCGGGAGTGGGCGCGATCCGGTACTGCGATTTCACCACCGGGAGCTTCGTCGAGCCGATCACCGCCTGGGAGGAGAACCGGCTGCTGCGGTTCGACATCACGGCCCAGGCGCCGCCGATGCGCGAGTGGAGCCCCTACCGCGACGTGAACCCCCCGCACCTGGACGGGTACTTCCGAGCGACGCGGGGCGAGTTCCGGCTGCTCGCGCTCCCCGGCGGGGGCACGCGGCTGGAGGGACGCACCTGGTACGAAGTGAAAATGGCTCCGCAGCCCTACTGGAAGCTCTACTCCGACTGGATCGTGCGGACCATCCACCTGAGGGTGCTCGAGCACATCAAGCGGCTGGCGGAGAACGCGAAGGAGGGGTGAGAGCCATGAGACTCGGATTGTTCGCTGTGTGGGGAATGGCCGTGGCGGGCGGCTGCCAGATCGAAAAGCGCCCTCCGGCGCGCCCAACGGACTCCACGGCCGCCGTGCCTGCGGCCCCCTCGACGCCCGCGCCGACGCCGCCACCGCCGCCCGCGCCCGCGGCGACGAAGGTCCTGACGGTGGAAGGGTTCCTCACGCCGGAATCCGTGCTGCACGACACGGTGCAGGACATCTATTTCGTCTCGAACATCAACGGCAGCCCGACGGCGAAAGACAACAACGGGTTCATCAGCCGCGTGAAGCCGGACGGCGCGGTCGAGAATCTCAAGTTCATCGAAGGTGGTCGGACCGGGATTACCCTGAACGCCCCGAAAGGCCTGGCGCTCGCCGGCGACACGCTGTGGGTGGCCGACATCGACGCGGTCCGCGCCTTCAACGCGAAGACGGGCGCCCCGATCGACAGCGTCAGCCTGAGCAAGCTGGGCGCGGTGTTCCTGAACGACGTCGTGGTCGTCCCGACCGGCGCGCTGTACGTCACCGACACCGGCATCCGGTTCGACGACGTGGGCAACGTGCTGCACCCCGGCCCCGATCGGGTCTTCCGCATCGGCCCGGACCGCGCGGTGACCGTCGCGGTCCGGGGGGACACCCTCGGCCGCCCCAACGGGATTGCGCTCGACGCCGCCGGCAAGCGTTTCGTGATCGTGGAATTCGGCGGGCGATCAGTGCTCGCGTGGAAGCCGGGGGACAAGGCGCCGAGTGTGATCGCCAAGGGCCCGGGCGGGTTCGACGGCGTCGAGATCGTCGGCGGCAGGATCCTCGTCTCGAGCTGGAGTGATTCGACCGTATCGAGCTACGAAACCGGCCAGGAAGTAAAGCTGATCACCGGCGTGCCGAGTCCGGCCGACATCGGCTACGACGCGAAGCGCAACCGCGTGCTGATTCCCATCTTCACGGGGAACCGGGTAGAGATCTGGCAGCTGCCGGCGCCGTGAGTCTGATCGTCGCTCGGCGGATGCTGCTCGTGGTCCTCCCGGGGCTGCTGGCAGGGCGCGCGGGCCGGCTCGCCGGGCAGGGGGGGGAGGCGGTGTCGGCGGCGGTCGCGAAGTTTGTGCGTTCGCAGCGCCTGCCGAAGCCGCAGACGCCGCGGCTGCTGCTCGCGGTCCGAGACGAGCGGGTCGAAATCTTTTCCGTGTCATACGGCGAGCCGCAGGACTGCATGGTCGGTTGTTTCTATTCGTGGCTGTCCGGGCTGCGCTTCGCGGGCAAGATCGGGTGGATGGACTGTGATCGCTCTGATCACTCGCGATTCGACCATCCAATCACGTGCTTCGACGTGGACTCCACGGATCGCTACCTGTTCACCGCGGACTTGCTCGCGAGGCTGGACCACCTGGAGGAGCCTGGCAGCTACTGGCTCGCCCACAGCGCGTTTCGCCCGATGCTGGTGCGGGACCCGGACACACCGGTGGCGGTGCTCGAGCGGTTCGCGCGCGAGATCTATACGGTCGCACCCGATCAGTTCATGGAGCGGCTGCTGTTCGAGAACAGGCGCGTGCAGCGGAGCGCCGCGATCCTCACGCTCCTCGCCAGCCCTCCCGACTCGCTGGCGCGGTTCTACGGGGGCGCGCGCGCCCAAGCGGCGCAGCTGCTGTGCGACGAGCTGGGCGACTCGCTCGCGCGCGACACCACGACGCCCGCATCGACCTTGCTGCTGATCGCGGAGATGCTGCACCGCCCGTACCTGCGCCAGGCGCTCGTGCGGCTGCTGCTCGCCAACCCCCGGGCACGGCACGATCTCGCCATCCTCACGCATCTCGCCACGGTGGGTGTCCTGGAGGACCGCTACGAATACTTGCGGGCGCAAGCCCGCCCCCTGCTCCTTGCAGAGCTGGACGGGCCTGGGCGTGAGGACCTGGCGGCCATCCTGGCACCGCGGAGCTACGCCATCATCACGGGGACCCTCGATCGACTGGTCTTCGACCGCGAGGTGCAGCGCAACCGGAAGGCCATGACGGTGATCGCGAACCTCCCGGGCTCGTGGTTTACCTACGAGGCCTACAAGAAGCTGTACGAGCTGGGATGGCGCAGGCAGTGACGCGGGGCGGCTAGTCGACGAACACCGGCTCCCCGGGACCGGCAGAGTGGCGCCTGCGCCACAGGGCCGCGAATTATAGCGTTTCCCTCGAGCCCAACCGCCACGAATTGTGGCATCCCAATCCACGCCCGCGAGCGGGATGCGCTTGTCTTCCCGCAGGCATTTTGCTAATACTTGTTTCTCGCGGCCCTTGGCGTTGCACGTGTGATATACGATAGGCGTCTGTGATGAACCTCGGCCCCACTCCCAACTTGCGGAATGCGATCCGCATCCTGCTCGTGGACGATAACGTCGTCTTCCGCGCCGGGGTGCGCGCGCTACTGTGGAAGCAGGAGGATCTCGTCGTGGTGGGCGAGGTCGGGACGGGAGAAGAAGCCGTGTCCTGCGCCAAAGCGACCCGACCGGACGTCGTGTTGATGGACCTGGCCATGCCTGGCAAGGGAGGTCTCTGGGCGATGCGCCAGCTCACCGCGCTCGGTGTCAGGGCGAAGGTCATCGTCCTCACGGCGCTCTCGCAGGAGTGGGAGTTGCTCGGGGCGCTCGAGGCGGGCGCGCGTGGCTTCGTGGAAAAGGGAGGTCCGGTAGAGAAGCTGGTGCGGGCGATCCGTACGGTGACGACGGGGGAGCCCTTCCTGGGCGTGGACGGGGCCGGGCTCGCCGTGCTGCAGCGCTACCTGAAGGAGACGCGGTCGAGCACCTGACCGCCTGAAGCGCGCACACGCCTACCCTACCGGCAGCGGCTCCCCCGCCGGCTGCCTGTACACGTACCGCTTGCCCGCATAGTTGCGCAGCACGACCTCCTCCTCCGTGATCGACTCCACGTACTCGGGCAAGAGCGGGATCTTCCCACCGCCCCCCGGCGCGTCGATCACGAAGTGCGGCACGGCGAGCCCCGAGGTCCAGCCGCGCAGCGCCTTGATGATCTCGAGGCCCTGCTCGACCGTGGTGCGGAAGTGCTCCGCCCCCGCCACCTGATCGCACATGTAGATGTAGTAGGGCCGGACGCGGGCGGCGAGGAGCTTCTGCATCAGCCGCTTCATCACGTCCGGGTCGTCGTTCACACCCTTGAGCAGCACCGTCTGGCAGCCGAGCGGGATCCCCGCGTCGGCGAGCAGGCCCAGCCCCTGCACCGCGGCCGGGGTGAGCTCGTCCGGGTGGTTGAAGTGGGTGTTGATGTAGAGCGGATGGTACCGCTTCAGGATCGCGCACAGCTCGGGCGTGATCCGCTCGGGGAGGTGACAGGGCACGCGGCTGCCGATCCGGAGGATCTCGAGGTGCGGGATCGCCCGCAGTCGCCGGCACAGCTCGTCGAGGCGGCGGTCGGAGAGGAGCAACGGGTCCCCGCCCGACATGATGACGTCGCGGATCTCCGTGTGCTCCTCGAGGTAGCGGAATGCGGACTCGAGCTCCGACAGGGAGATCTTCTCGGGGTCGCCGACCTTGCGGCGCCGCGTGCAGAAGCGGCAATACGACGCGCACACGGGCGACACGAGAAACAGGGCGCGGTCGGGGTAGCGGTGCGAGATGTTCGGGACGGGCGAATGGGCGTCTTCGGCGAGCGAGTCCACGATCCCGTCGCGTACGTCGAGCTCCTGGAGGTCGGGCACGTATTGGCGCCAGATGGGATCGCCCGGCGACTTGATCAGGTCGACCATCGCCGGTGAGATGCGGAACTCGAAGTTCACGGCGGCCTGCCGCAGCCGCTCGAGATCGGGGAAGTGCTCGGCGCCGAATCGGGCGACGAGCGCTTCCAGGGAGGCGATGCTCCGCTTACGCAGGAGCTCTTGCCAGGACTCCATTCGCCAGATCCTTGAAATAGATCATCAGGTCGTCGCCGGGCGCGTAGTAGCCCGGCACGGTGGCGCCCCTGGTGTAGCCGCGCCGCTCGTAGAACGCGCGCGTCGGCGCGTACGCCGGCAGGGAGGATGTCTCCACGACCACGAGCCGGCCGCCGTCGCCGATCAGCCGATGCTCAACGGCCTCGACCAGCCGGGTGCCCACCCCGCTGCACTGCCGCGCCGGGTCCACGACGAGCCAGTAGAGGTCGTAGGTGTCGGCCGTCCCGGGCACGGGTCCCCAACAGGCGTAGCCGACGAGCTCGTCACCCTCGTAGGCGCCGAGGAAGCGGTAGGCGGGGTCGCCGGCGAGCGAGTCGTCCAGCAGCTCGACGGCGATCGCCACCTCGTCCTCGCGGAAGAGGCCGGCCGCGCGCGTCAGCCGCTCAAGCGGTGCGCGGTGCGCGAGTCCGACGGGACGGAGCGAGGAGCTCACGCGCCGCCTTGGCGCCCTGCGCCTCGCGGAGCGCCACCTCGGCAATGCGGCGGACCAGCTCCGCGTAGTCCCAGCCGGCCGCCTGCGCCATGCGCGACAGGCCGGCGTCGTCGTTGAGGTCGGGATTCGGATTCACGTCGAGCACCCAGGGCTGGCCCTGCTCGTCCACGCGCAGGTCCACCCGGCCGTACCCCGTCCCCTGCATCACCCGCCAGGCCGTCTCGGCCGTCCGAGTGAGCGCTCCGGCCAGGCGCTGCGGGATGTTCGCCGGGCACACGGGGACGCTGCCCAGGTCTTCCGGGGATCCGCGGTCCCACTTGGCGGCGTGGGTGAGGATCGGCCACGCGCCCTCCGGCATGCCGGCGAAGTCGATCTCGGCGATGGCGAGCGTGCGGCTTCCGACGAACCCGACGTTGAACTCCCGGCCGGGGACGTACTGCTGCACCAGCACCTCATCGAACTGCTCGGTCATCGCCGCCGTCCGGGCCCGCAGCCCCCGGCGGTCGGTTACGACCGAGCCCCGATCGATGCCGGCGCTCGCGTCCTCCGCCGCCGGCTTCACGATCGCGGGGAGGGGGAAGTCGTCGTCGATCGTCCCCTGGGCCAGGGTCCAGCGCGGGATGGGGAGCCCTGCGTGGGCGAGCAGCGCGTTGGCCACGGCCTTGCGGCGGCAGGCGGCGAGGGTCCAGAGGCCGCAGCCGGTGAACGGGACGCCGGCGAACTCGAGCGTCCCCACGACGTGCTCCTCCCACTCGCTTTTGCCGTGCACGCCCTCGCACAGGTTGAAGACGAGGTCCGCCGAGCGGCAGATCTGGAGCCAGCGCATGTCGTGCCGGACGCCGAGGCGCCGGACGTCGTGGCCCATCGCGTCGAAGATCACCGCGATTTCGCTCACGGCAGTCATGACGCTGCGGACGTCTTCGGCCGTCCAGTCTTCCGCCCCCGGGTCGTACAGGATGACGACCTTCACGCCGACGCCTCCAGGGCGAACGCGCGGGTCGCCGGGAGTCGCACCGGCTGGCCGGTGAGGCGCCGCCACGCGATGTGCACCACGTCCTGGATGAGCTCGTCGTAGGTGAAGCCGGCGGCCCGCGCCGCCTTGGGGAAGCAGGAGTTCATGGCCGGGTCGGGGATGATTCCGGGGAGCGGGTTGAGCTCCAGCACGTTGGGAACGCCGAAGCGGTCGACGCGGATGTCCACGCGGCACCAGTCGCGGCAGCCGAGCACGAAATAAGCGTCCAGGGCCGTGCGCTCGATCTCGCGGTACAGCTCCGGCGCGACGGGCGCCGGGCACTGGAAGATCGCCAGCGGATGCTCCGGCGTGTCCCACACCCACTTCGCCTCGTAGCCGTAGACCGGCGGCGCGCCGGGCGGCAGCGCCGCGAAGTCGAAGCCGACGATCGGGAAGCAGTAGGCCTGCGGCCCGTTGCCGAGGATCGCCACCGTGAACTCGGGGCCCGGCAGGTAGGTCTCGACGAGCACCGGCTCGGCGTAGCGCTCCAGGAGGAAGAGCACCCGCTCCCGGAGCTGCGCCGGAGTCTCACACCGGTTGTTGACGAAGATGCCCTTCCCCGACCCCTCGCACACCGGCTTGACGAACACCGGATAGGGGAGCGACACGCGCGCCAGGTCCTGCGGCCGTTCGACGCACACGAACGGCGCCGTCGGCACCCCGCGGTAGGCGAGCAGTTCCTTGGTGCGCCCCTTGTGCAGCGACAACGCGAGGGTGAGCGGGTCGGAGCCCGTGTAGGGGATGGTGAAGTACTCGCAGATCGCGGGGACCAGGGACTCGCGGTTCTGGCCGTGCAGCCCTTCGGCCATGTTGAAGACGAGATCGGGATGGGCGAGGGCGAGTTTCTGGGGGAAGAGTTCGTCGGCTTCGAGTCGGGTCACGCTGCCGAAGAGACCGAGGGCCTCCTCCACAGCCGCGATGGTGGATGGGTCGTCCCACTCGGCGAACGCGTCGCTCGTACCTGGAGGCTCGTCGGTGGTGCTGCGGTCGGGTTTCTCGTTGTATGCGAGACCGATGCGCATGTGGTCTCGGGCACCCTCCTACAAAAAAGGCCGCTCCGTGGTGCGGTCCGTGAATTGAAAACGAGTCGTCGACTAGACAATAAGGAAACGCGGAGCGATGCGCAATAGGGAAATCGGATTTTTTCCCGACGTCATACCTTGTGGTATGCGACGCGCGCGGCGTCGTGACGATCGTCGGCGACGTAGACCTCGAAGTCGCAGAACAGCGCGGGCGCCTCGCGCTGCAGCACGCGGAGACACGCGATCGCCATCCCGCGGATCTCGAGCTCGGCGCCTTCGGAGGTGCGCAACTCGAGCATCGTGCGCCACGCGCGCGCGTTCCCGGAGACGACGATCTTCACCTCGGTCGCGTTCGGCAACACGCTGCGCGCCGCCTCGCGCGCCATCTTGCGGCGATGGACCTTGTCGGCGACCCCGGCGTAGCGCTCCATCAGGCCCTCGACCGCCCGCACGTAGGCCGCCTGCGCCGCCGCCACCTGCTGCTGCCATTCGGCCTCGAGCGTCGCGTCCCCGACGATCGCCGGCGGCATGACGAAGGCCGCCTGCGATTCGTCCACGTAGCGCTGGGAGATCTGGGAGTACCCGAACCCGGCCCGGTGCCGGACGAGCTCGTGAGAGCAGGAGCGGGAGATCCCCTCGATCAACAGCACGTAGACCGAGTGCTCCAGGACCGAGCCGTGCCCCTGCCGCTTGATGTTCTCCAGGTACTCGCCCGTCGTGCGCTTGGCCGGGTTGTGCTGGCTCATGTAGCAGAGGCGGCCCGCGTACTCGGCCAGCCGCTCGCCGGGGGACGCCTCCCCTCGCCACTCGACGCGGAGGTGCTCGGGCTCGAGGAACTCGGGGCGGGCGAGCAGCGTGACGCGAGGCGCGCGGAAGATTTCCATCGGCGGTCGGGGGCCAGGGGTCAGGGCGTCGCCAGCTCGAGCTTCGGGGTGGCCCACGCGGCGGTGCGCTCGATCTCGCGCAGGCGGGCCGCGATATCGTCGGGAATCGGCGCGGCGTCGGGACCGACCTTGAGATCGGCGAGCGGCGCCCAATCGGTCGCGGGAAGTATAACGCCGGGATTGAAGATGCCCAGCGGGTCGTACGTACGCTTGAGGTCGCGGAACAGCGCCACGACCTCGGCACCGTAAAAGCGCTCCACCAGTCCCGCCCGCAGCCGGCCGTCGCCGTGCTCTCCGCTGGGCGTGCCTCCGAGCCGCACCAGCAGATCCGCGGCGTCCGCGAACAGCCCGGCGATGGCGTCGCGCCAGCCGGGGCGGCTGATGTCGGGGAGCGCGTTCACGTGCACATGCCCGTCACCCGCGTGGCCGAACAGGGCGACGGCGAGGTCGCGCCGCTCCGCGGCCGCGCGGATGCCCTCGACGTAGGCCCCGAGGCGCTCCTGGGGAACGCACCCGTCCTCCACCACCTGGAGCGAGCGTCGCGTCTCAGAGAGGCGGGCGAGGGCGGGACTCGCGAGCTTGCGGATCGCCCACAGCCTCTCGAGGCCCGAGCGGTCGAGCGCCGTCTCCACGTGCGCCGTCACGGACTTGAGCCCGCGCACGGCGTCGCTCACGACCGCCCGGGCGGCCGCCGCGGTGTCGCGCTCGAACTCGAGCAGCAGGACCGCGGCGAGTCCCGGAGGCAGGACGGCCCCGGCGTGCTCCACCAAGCCGAGGAGGGTGCGGTCGAGGAGCTCCACCGCCGATGGGTTGAGCGCCACGAGGAATGGGAGCGCGCCGGTCAGCGCGTCTAGTGTGGCAAAGCCGAGGACGGCCCCGGCCACGTCGGGTGGGATCGGCTCGAGCCGCCACTGGACGGCCGTGATGAAGGCGAGGGTCCCCTCCGAGCCGATGAGGAGGTCCAGCTCGTCCCCCGACTCGGCAAAGCGGTCGAGGGCGTAGCCGCTCGAATTCTTCCGGGTGCGGGGGAAGCGCGCCCGCACGAGGTCGCTCGAGGCGGGGTCGAGGCGCCAGCGCCCCGGGCCGCCGCCGCGGCTCACGCGGCGGACGGCGCCATCGTCGCCGACCGCCTCCAGGGCCTTCACCCACTGGCGCACACTGCCGCAGCGCACCGAGCGGGGGCCCGCCGCGTTCGTGGCCACGAGCCCGCCCGAGGTGGCGAAGGCTCCCGACGCCGGGTCGGGAGGGAGCCGCAACCCGAACGGCCGTGCGGCTCCGTTCACCTGAGCCCAGGTCACCGACGCGCCGACCCAGATGCAGCGCCGCTCCCAGCTGGGCTTGGTCCACGCGAACCCCTGGCTCAGATCCACGATCACGCCGCGGCCCACACTGCCGCCCGCCATTCCGCTCCCTCCGCCCCGGGCCACGAGCGGCGTGCCCGTCTCCGCCGCCCAGCGGACCATCTGCTGCAGGTCCTCCACGCCGCGCGGGATCGCGACGCCGGCGGGGACGATGCGGTAGATCCCCGCCCCCTCGGAGTAGGCGGCGCGGATACGCTCGTCGGTCCAAAGACCCGGGAAGGGGGAATGGGGAAGGGGCGTCGACACGTGGCTGGAAGTTACCACGCGCCACGGACCACGCACTACGTACCGGTCTGCTTGACACGATGGGGGCGTCGGGTGATGCTTGTCCCTTCCCATGGCGATCGACGTACCGCGCGCCCAACTCATTCACATCGAGACCGACCGCCGGCTCGGCCACGAATGGGACGAATGGGACGGCGGGCCGCTCCCCAACCGCGGCGACTTCTCCGCGCCCCCCGGCCTGTTCTTCCGCTTTGCCGCGCTCACACTGGTCGTGCTGTGCGGGGCGGCGGCGGGCGTGCTCTTCCTGCTCTCGCCCAGGCTTGCCGCGCTGGCACCGGCGCTGCCTCGCGCCGCCGGGTGGGCCCTGGCGGGCGCGTTCGGCCTCGCGGCGCTGTGGCTCGCCGCGCTCGCGGCTTCGTTCTATGGAGGCGTTGCCCTGCTTCCCGAGCGGCTGCTCGAGCGCGGACCCTTCCTCCAGCTCATGAACCTCACGTCCCGAGTCGCGCGGCTGGTGGGGCGGCGCGATTGGGTGGAGCACGCGGCGATCGACGTATACAACGCGTTGGCGGAGCACCGCGGGCGGAAGGTGGGGAAGGGGGAGCTGCTGGTACTCATCCCGCGGTGCCTCTCGAAGCAGGCGCTGGACGGCGTGCTCTCGATCGCGGGACGCTACGAGGTGCCGGTGTTCGTCGCGACGCGCGGCCAGCTGGCGCGCCGGGTGATCCGCGAGCGGCGGCCGCGGGCCGTCGTCGCCGTCGCGTGCGAGCGCGACATGATGACGGGCCTGCGCGACGTCGCGGGCAAGCTCCCCGTGCTCGGCCTCACGATGCGGCTCGCCAACGGCCCCTGCCGGGACGCGATGATCGATCTGGACGTGATGGAGAGCTGGGTGCGAGGGCTGGTCGGCGCCTGAGCGTCCGCCCGACGCGCTACCGCGTGATCGCGCCCAGCCGGTCCTTCAATTTCCCCAGCAACCGCTCCACGATCTTGTACCCTTCGTGCTCCTTGGGTACGACGACTTCGAGGTCCCGCTCGGTCCGTGAGGGATCGTAGCGCGGCCGGTACACGGCTTCCAGCGTGACCGTGCTCTCGCCCGGCACGTAGGGGTCGGCCCAGCAGCGGATCTTCACCGTGGTTGCGAGGTTCGGGACGTCGCTCCAGGTCGCGTGCGACGTCCGCGTCGTCGTGTCGTACCAGGCCGTCTCGAGGTAGCCGTCCCGGGGACTCGTCACCGTCACCCGCAGGCTCTCGGCCACGGCCAGGCTGTCGAGCACCGCGATCACGCGGGCCGGGCGGGCGTTGATGACCAGGGCGGGTGCTGCCGGATAGGGCTGGAACGGCGGACGCATGGTCGCCGGGGTGCAAGCGGCGATGAAAACCAGAATGCGGAATGCGGAATGCGGAGTGCGGAATGGAAAGGTGAGCGTCGTGGCGCGCGACCTCGCATTGATACTCCGCACTCCGCACTCCGCATTCCCCATTTGACTCTCTAGTGCTTGTGTGGCGGCGTGCCCGGGGCGTGCGTGTGCCCCGCGGCCTTCGCGGTGTCGCCGCGGGAGCGGACCGTGTCGACGCCCACGGACTGGTGCTCGTCCACCTCGCCGGGCTCGTGCTGGTGCCCCGCCGCCCGGTTCGTCATCTCGGCCTGCATCGTCGCGTTGGGAATGCCCGCCGCGTGCTCGAACACGAGCTTCCCGCCGAGCACGGCTGTCCAGATGATACCCACGAACCCCGCGAGGCTGAGCACCCGCAGTCCCAGTTCCTCCCCGCCGCTGAGCCGCGCGCGGCGGAACAGCTTCCACGCGAGCACGGCGGTGAAGATCCCCATCGTGGTGAGCGCGAGCGTCTCGTGCGTCTCCATCAGGTCGTGGATCGCTTCGCCGTGCTCGATGACCTTCTCCGCCTGCAGCCCGGCCAGCACGGCGACCCACCCGCCGACGACGCCCGCCCACAGCGTCCACAGCGCCGCGGCCTGCAGCGACGCGCGCTTCGTGAGGCCGGCGGCGACGTCGAAGAGCACGGTCGTGAACAGCAGGGCCGCTGGCAGATCGTTCACCGCCGCGTGGAAGCGAGGCCAGTCGTAGCCGAGCATGCGGATGTCCTTTGTGCAGGGGTTGGCTGGAGCAGCGTCAGGCGCCGAGGTCCATCACCCGGGGCGGATCGACGGAATAGTCGTAAAACCCCTTGCCGCTCTTGCGGCCCATCAGCCCGGCGGTGACCATGCGCTTCAGCAGCGGTGGCGGCGCGTATCGCCGCTCCCGGTACTCGGTGAACATGATCTCCGCGATCCGGTAGGTCGTATCGAGGCCGACGAAGTCGAGCAGCGTGAGCGGCCCCATCGGGTAGCCGCACCCGAGCTGCATCGCCTTGTCGATGTCCGGCACGCTGCCGACGCCGTGCTCCACCGCGCGGATGGCGTCGAGCAGGTAGGGGACGAGCAGCAGGTTCACGATGAACCCGGAATTGTCCCTCGCGGCCACCGCCTCCTTGCCGAGGGAGCGGGCGAACGCGAAGGCGCGCCGGAACGTCTCTTCCGACGTGGTCACCGCGCGCACGACCTCGACGAGCGGCATCAGCGGCACGGGGTTGAAGAAGTGCAGACCCACGAAGCGATCGGCTCGCTTGGTGGCGGCGGCCATGGCCGCGATGGTCAGGCTCGAGGTGTTGGAGGCGAAGATCGTGTGCTGCGGGGAGAGGGCGTCGAGCTCCTTCCACAGCGCGTTCTTGAGCTCCAGGTCCTCGGTGATCGCCTCAACGACGATGTCGCAGCCCTTCAGGTCGCCGGTGGCGGTCGTGAAGGTGAGCCGCTTGAGCGCGGCGTCCCGGTCGGCCGCGGGGAGCTTCCCCTTCTCCACGAACTTCGCGAGCGACTTCTCGATCCCGCCACGCGCGCGCTCCCAGATCTGCTGCGACACGTCGCGCACGATCGTCTCGTGGCCCGCGGTCGCGGCGACTTGCGCGATGCCGCTTCCCATCAGACCGCACCCCAGCACCCCCACCCGTCGTATCTCGGTCATGCCTCTCCCGACAGTGACTTGGGTTGGTCAACCCCGGGGCGGCGCCCCGGGGTTGAGAAACGCGCTCCGCAATTCCTCGGCGATCCGCACGAAGGCGCTCGGGTGGGAGCCCGGGAGGGCATGCTCGGCGCGGATTTCCCCGCGCTCGAGCCGGTCGAGCACCTGCTCGAGCCCCACCTGAACGCGCTCGTTCTGCGCGCGGTGGCGCCGGGCCACGAACAAGGCGCCGGCCCCGAGCAGCGCCGCCTTGGCAAAGAGAATCGGGGAGATGATGGCGAGCGGGACCGCGGTGGCGAGCGCCGCGACCGCGATCGCCAGGGCGGCGAGCGCCGCGGCGCCGCTGAGCCGTGCCTTGCGCTGGTTCCGGACGCCGGCCACGAGCTGGACGTGACAGAACCCCGGCTCGAGCTGGGTCACCTGTCCCGCCACCTCGGCGGCGCGCGCCAGCGCGTAGCTCTTGCCGCCCGTGCCCAGGGCCCGCTGAATCGAGGCGAACGCGCCCACCTTCGGCTCCCAGGTCGTGCGATCCGGGTAGCGGCGCTTCAGCTGGAGCAGCTCCTCCTCCTGCATCCACCGGGCGAGCGCCCGCTCGACGGTCGCCCTCTCGCCCGGCACGACGCGCGCCCCGGTGAGCCGGGCGGGTCCCGCGAGCCAGCCCCACAGGCCGGATTGCTCCGCGACATCGGTGCGGGTGCGCTCCTCGAGCAGGGCCTGGTGGAGGTAGCGCGGAGGGATGCCGACGTCCTTGCCCAGCGCGAGGACCTCCGGCTCGGTCAGCCCGTCGCCGATGTCCTGAGCGCCCGCCTGGAGCTCGGCGGCGCGGCGGATGATGCGCTCGAGCGCCTCGCGGCTGATCAGCTCGCCCGCCATTGCTAGGCTTTGGCCTTCTGCTCGACGCGCGCCGCCGGCAGCGCGTCGCCCGACGTCTTGTCGGGCAGTGCGGGGGTGCCGGCGCGGGGCTGCTTGCCCGCGGACTCGAGGAAGGCCCTGAAGAGGTCCAGCGGGATGGGGAAGATGGTCGTCGAGTTGTTCTCCGAGGCGATCTCGGTCACCGTCTGCAGGTAACGCAGCTGGATCGCCGCGGGCTCGGCGCCGATGATGTGCGCCGCCTGGGCCAGCTTCTCCGACGCCTGCAGCTCGCCCTCGGCGTTGATGACTTTGGCGCGCCGCTCCCGCTCGGCCTCCGCCTGCCGTGCGATGGCGCGCTTCATCTCGGGCGGCAGGTCCACGTCCTTCACCTCGACGGCTGAGACCTCGATGCCCCAGGCCTCAGTGCGCTGGTCGATGATGGTCTTGAGGATCGTGTTGATCTTCTCCCGGTTCATGAGCAGCTCGTCGAGCTCGGTCTCGCCGAGCACGGACCGGAGCGTGGTTTGCGCGAGCTGGCTCGTGGCGTAGAGATAGTTCTCGACCTCGTTCACCGCCCGCACGGCGTCCCGCACCTTCATGTAGAGGACGGCGTTCACCTTGATCGAGATGTTGTCGCGCGTGATCACGTCCTGCGGGGGGATGTCCATCGCCACGACGCGCAGGGACACCTTCTGCATGCGGGCGAACAGCGGCGGCAGGAAGATGAGCCCCGGCCCCTTTGCGCCCCACAGGCGGCCGAGGAAGAAGTAGACGCCGCGTTCGTACTCGCGCAGCACGCGGAGGCCGCCGAGCAGGTAGGCGACGACGATCCCCAATCCGACGTAGATGGTTTCCATGGTGTGTCTGGTGGCCCTCAGGCCGGGTACGCTTCCACGATCACCGCCGCCCCCTGGCCACCGCCGATGCAGGCGGAGCCCAGCCCGAAGCGCTGGCGCTGCTGGCGCAGGGCGTGCAGCAGGTGGATCGTGATGCGCGTGCCGCTCGCCGCGAGCGGGTGCCCGATGGCGATCGCGCCACCGTGCACGTTGGTCCTGGCGCGATCGAGCCCCAACTCCCGCTCGACGGCGAGGTATTGCGGCGCGAACGCCTCGTTCACCTCGACGAGATCCATCTGCTCGAGTTTCATCCCCGCCTTCTGGAGCGCCTTGCGCGCGGCGGGCGCGGGACCGATTCCCATGTACCCGGGCTCGACGCCCACCACCGCCCACGCGACGAGCCGGCCGAGCGGCTTCAGGCCGTGCGACTTCGCGAAGGCCTCGCTCGCGACGATCGTGGCCGCCGCCCCGTCCGCGATCCCCGAGGCGTTGCCCGCGGTCACCAGGCCGTCCTTCTTGAAGTACGGCTTGAGGGAGAGCAGGACCTCGAGGGTCGTCTCCGGTCGCATGTGCTCGTCGGCGCGGAACTCGGCCGCCTGGCCCTTCTTGTTCTTGACCGGAACCGCGATCACCTCGTCCTGGAACACGCAGTCGTCCCACGCCTTCTTGGCGCGCTGTTGCGAGCCGAGGGCGACCTCGTCCACGTCCTTGCGCGTGAGCTTGTACCGCTCCGCCAGACGCTCCGCCGTCTCGGCCATCGAGAGGCCGCACTGCGGATCCTTGAGGGCTTCCCACAGCAGATCCTCGAGCGGCGCCGGGCCGAGCCGCAGGCCCCAGCGCGCGCCCCGCACCACGTGCGGCGCCTGGCTCATCGACTCCGCCCCGCCCGCGAGCACGGCGCCCGCTTCGCCGAGCAGGATCAGCTGCGCCGCCTGAGCGATCGCCTCGAACCCGGAGCCGCACAGCCGGTTGACGGTGACGGCCGGGACCTCGATGGGGAGCCCGGCCTTGAGTCCCACGTGGCGGGAGAGGTAGATCGCGTCGGCGGAGGTCTGGAGCGCGTTGCCGAAGACCGTGTGGCCGATTTCCCCCGCGGGGACGCCGGAGCGCTCGAGTGCGGCGCGGGCCGCGACGGCGCCGAGCTCGGTGGCGGAGAGGTCCTTCAACGAGCCGCCGAAGGCGCCAAATCCCGTCCGCACCCCCGACAGGAAGACGACGTCCTGATTGGCACCCTGGGTCTTCATGGCGAAACTCCGCGTGAGACGAGGGGAATATCGGGGGTCTGGCGGGGGGGCGGTAGGGCGCGCCTGCTGTGGCGAGAGCCGGTTCACGCCGTGAGCCTACAGCGCGGCTGAGATCGCCTCGGCCACCTCCCGCGTCGTGGACCTCCCGCCCAGGTCCGGCGTCCGGACTCCCGCCGCAATCGTCTGCTGCACCGCGCGCTCGAGAGCCCGGGCCGCCTGCGGGTGACCGAGCTGCTCGAACATCAGCGCGCCCGTCAGCACCGCGGCCATGGGGTTCGCGACCCCTTTGCCCGCGAGCGGCGGTGCCGAGCCGTGGACGGGCTCGAACAGCCCGGCGCGCCCCGGATGCAGGTTGGCGCTCGCGGCGAGGCCGAGTCCGCCCACGAGACCCGCGCCCAGGTCCGAGAGAATGTCCCCGTACAGGTTGTTGGTGACGATGACCTGGAACCGCTCCGGCTCCCGCACCAGCTCCAGCGCCAGCGCGTCCACGTAACGGTGCTCGGGGGTGATCCCCGGATACTCCTTCGAGATCGCCTTGAACTTCTGCTGCCACACGAGGTGCGCGGGCACCGCGTTCGACTTGTCGCTCATGGTCACGCGGGTTTTGCCGTGCGCCTGGGCCCACTCGAAGGCGGCGCGGATGATCCGCTCGACGCCTTTCGCGGTGTTCACCTCCTCCGCCACGTACTCGTCGGTGGTGATGCGCCCCCGGCCCAGGTAGACGCCTTCGGCGTTCTCGCGGAAGATGGCGAAATCAATGGTCCGCTTGTCCGCCCGAAGCGGCGTCAGATCGGGATGCAGCAGCTGCACCGGCCGGAAGTTGATGTACAGGTCGAGCCCGAATCGCAGGCCCAGCAGGATGTCGCGCGCGTGTTCGTTCCCCGGCACGCGCGGATCGCCGAGCGCGCCCAGGAAGATGGCATCCACGTCGTCGCGCAAATGCCGGAACGCAGCTTCCGGGAGCGTCTCCCGCGTCTTGAGATAGTGGCTCGCGGAGTACGGCAGCCGTTCGAGGTCCAGGCCGAAGCCGTGTTTGGCGGCCGCCTGCTCGATCGGGCCGAGGGCTGCATCGATCACCTCGGGGCCGATGCCGTCCCCGGCGATGATCGCGACTGCGTGGCGCTTCACTCGAAGCCCGTCGCGCGCCCGCAGCTCACGCAATACGCCCAGCCGACGTCCACCTCGCTCCCGCAAGCGGGGCACTTGAGCTCCCCGGAAGGCGGCTGCCCGCAGTGCGGGCAGAAATTCACCTTGTGGTGCGCGGGCAGCACGCCGCCGCAGTAGGGGCACTGGCGGGTGGGGGCCGACTCCGCTTGCACCTCCAGCGCGAAATGGGACGACGAGATCTCCCGGCGCGCGGGCTCGCCCGCGGGCTCCTCTTCGTCCTCCGAATCCTCCACGCGGAGCGGCGGTGGTGGCGGCGGCGCGTATGCCTTGTCGCCGCGCAGAAACCGCTCGGCGGCGAGGCGGTTGAGGCTGAGCTGCGCGTCGGGGAACTGGCGGAACAGCGCGGTGTCGGGGCTCGGCTCGCCCACCTCCCGCCCTAGCGCGTCCCGCACGTCAGCGGGTTCGAGCTGGGCGTACCCGCGCTCGCCCGCAAGCAGGCGCAGCACCGTCATCTCGTAATCCTGATGGGTCGCGACGTTGAGGCGCGAGCGGTTGGAGCGGTAGGGCACCAGGCGCTCGTACACCTCCGCTGCCGGGAACGGGATGGCGAGCCGCCCCGGCGCATCCTGGGCCAGCACCTGCACCAGCCGCTCGAACAGCCGGTCTAGCTCGTCCACGCCGTTTGCCCTTCGCCCTTTCCTCTTCCCGTCACCTGACGATCACCGCCCCCGTCATGAATGGATGCGGGGTGCAGTGATAGGCGTAGCGCCCGGGCCGATCGAACCGATGCGCCCAGGTTCCGTTCGGGGAGATCAGCGGCGAGCCCGGCTCGCCGCTGTCGAAGGTGACCGTGTGCTCGACGGGATCCCCGTTGACCCAGCGCACCGCCTGCCCGGCTGAGACCACGATCGAGTCCGTCGTGAAGTGGTAGGCGCCGACCCGTACCTCGGCGGCCACGGGGCCGGTGGCTGAAGGGGCGGCGTTGCCGGTGACGGCCGGCTTCGGGCTGCCGTGGAACCACGGGCTGAAGCGCTTGAGATGGAGCGGGATCGTGAACTCGAAACCGTAGAGGATGAAGTTGGATCCCGTGCCGAACGTCGTGAGGCCACGTGACGCCCCCTGCATTGTGGCGCTGCTCGCGTTGCTGGCCTGCAGTGAGAACGTGTGTGGCGAGCCCGGAATCAGGAGGTCCAGCGCCACGCTCCAAGCGGCCCGGCCGTCGACTGGAGCCACGAACGAGCCGAGGTCGCCGCTCACGGCGATGTACCGGGTGAGGCGCGCCACGAACCCGCCCGCGAGCGCCACCTGACGCGCGCCAGGTGCGCCCAACTCCCGGCTCACCGCACGCCCCGCCGCCTCCAACGTCACGCGGCCGCGATTCCAATCCACGCCCACCTCGCCGTCGACGCTCTTCGCGAGGAGGTTATATGCCGGCGTGACCGCGACGGAGAAGCCTTCCTTACCCTCCATCCCGATGGCTCGCCACCGCACGAACACCTCTGTTTCGTTGCTCGACTGCGCGCCGGCCCCAGTGCCGACGAGCGACTTGGTGGCGAACCTGCCACCGAAGCCGATCCTGTGACCCACCCCGGCGGCGAGGGTAAAGCTCGGGTAATTGATGACAGTGTGGGACGGGCCTGGCGTGACGTAGAAGCGGTGCAGGAAGTTGAACTGCACCACTCCTCCGTCGGGCACCCAGGTGCCGCCCATGTTCGGTCCCCGGTACAGGAGGGACTGCGCGCCGAGCGGCGCGGCAGCCCATGCGAGTGCGAGGACAGCCAACGACAGAGGCTTCGTCACGGACCCTCCCTTCGTGAGATGTCGAAACAACCCTAGCGCCACTCGCGCGCCCAGCGGTCATACAGCACGGGGACGACGCCCCCCTGCGCGAGCACCTCGATGCCCGAGGGGTCGCGGTAGGCCTTGCGGTAGAAGACGTGGGTGACGCCGGAGTTGATGATCAGCTTGGCGCATATGACGCAGGGCGACGCCGTCAGGAACACCACCTTGTCCCGCATGCTGCCGGGAGCCTTGACCAGGGCGTTCATCTCCGAGTGGATACAGCCGCAGTTGCCCGGCACGGCGGAGTCGCAGCGGTTGGGCAGGCCGCGCGCGTTGCCGTTGTACCCGATCGCGAGCACGTTTTCGAGCGCCTGGTCCGTGACCACGGTGCCCACCTGGAGCCGGGAGCAGGTCGAGCGCTTCGCCAGCTCCTCGGCCATTCGCATGTACACCTCGTACAGCGGCACGCGCTCGGGGTGCGGTGGGGGCGGGGCGTCGTCGGGGAGCGTGTTCAGACGATGCGTATTGGCGGGAACGCCGTCTCTAGACGCGCTCATGGACGTCCCGGTCGGGGTCGTAGTCGGCGTACCGGCCCGCCGCGCGGTGGCGCGCGAGCCAGGCGTCGAAGCCCGATGCGAGCAGGCCGTCCGAGCGCTCCTGGCGCTCCGCCGCACGGGTTGCGAGGTAGTTGGCGTATTCGTTCTTCGCATGCCCCGCGTGGCCCTCGACCCAGTGCCAGGCCACCTCGTGCGCCGCCGCCGCTTGCACCAGCTTCTGCCACAGCTCCAGGTTCTCGAGCGCGCCGCGCTGGCGCTTCCAGCCACGCGCCTCCCATCCCTGCACCCACTCCGTCATTCCCTTGATCAGGTAGGCCGAGTCGGACACGTACAGCACCCGGGCACGCCGCCACTGCCGGCGGATCCATTCGAGCACCGCGATGGCGCCTGCGAGCGCCATCCTGTTGTTGGTCGTGTCGGGCGAGCACTCGTAGAAGTCCCACCGGGCGACGCTGTCGCCGGCCGGCGCCTCGATCAAGGCGCCGTTGCCGCCCGGGTTGGGCGGCTCCATCCCGTTCCTGAGGCAGCTCTCGTCGGCGTGCACCAGCACGCGGGTCGGCTCCGCTCGCGCCATCTCAGGGTTGGATCACCACTGGGATGTCCGTGTGGAGCAGGATCTCCTCCGCGTGGGACACGACGACGCCGCTCGGCCGCCCCTGACGGATCTCCATGTGGGCTCCGGCGAACAGTGCATCGCAGCGGATCCGCTTGATGACGCGGGCGACGACCTCGCCCGGCTTCCCCGGCTCGACGTGCGTCACAAACGCGACGCGCTGCATCGACAGCGCCGCCTCGGCGCTTCCCACCACCTGCAGTCCCGCGGTGCGGTCGTCGTTGGCGTGGATCACGTGCACCGTGCTCTCGACGATGCTGGCGAAGCGGACGGCGAGGTCGAGGGCCCGCTGGCTCGTGTCCCCGCCGTCGAACGCGACCGCGCACGACCGCATCGGCGACGGTTGCCCGCCGCACACGATCACGCACCGCTCCGCGATGCGGATGAGCGACGCGACCGTGGGGCCCAGGGCGTCGCCCTTGGTGGTGGCCCCCCGCCGGCCCACCAGCACGGCGTCCGCCCCCGCCGCGAGCCGCGCCAGCACCACGTCGGGCTCGCCCTGCTCCGCGACGGTCTCCGGCGTCAGGCCCGCCGCGAGCAGGCGTTCGCGCGCCCGCTCCAGCATCGCCCCCTCGTCGGGCCGGCCCGGCTCGCGCACGTACGCCACGACCACCGTGCTGCCGAAGCGCTGTCCCAGGACCACGGCCTGCTCGAAGGCCGAATCCGCCCGCGGGCTTCCGTCCAGGCCCACCAAGAGGCGCGTGAACACGGCTACGGCAGCACCGCGAAGGTCTCGAGGTCGCGCAGCCGGAAGCCGAGCAGTTCGCCCGTCATCGGCAGCCGCCCCTGAAGCAGCTCGTCGCGCCCGCTTGTCTCGAGACGTTCGGCCACAACGACATATTCGGTCCCCCGCCGCCGCAGCGCCACCCGGCGGCGCTCCCGGACGGCGCGCTCCAGGGCCTCCAACGCGTCCGGGGTGAGCGAGCGAAACTCGTGAATCGGCGTCACGCGGCCGTCAGGCTACGCTGATCCGTCCCGCCGGCCCGGGCACCGCGCGCCCGATCACGGCCGCCACGGGCGTGTGCTCGCGCTGCAGGGCGGCCAAGAGCGCGTCGCGCCGATCGGCCGGCACGGCGATCAGCAGGCCGCCCGAAGTCTGCGCGTCGGCGAGCAGCAGGCGGGTCACCGCGTCCACGCCCGGGTCGAACGCGACCACCTCGGCCAGGCCATCCAGGTTCCGCGTCGTGCCACCCGGAATCGCTCCGCGCTCCGCCATCTCCCGCGCCCGGGGCAGGAGGGGGACGGCCCGGGCCGCGACCTCCGCCGCCACGCCGCTCGCCGCGAGCAAGGTGTGCAGGTGGCCCAGCAGGCCGAACCCGGTCACGTCGGTGGCCGCGTGCACGCCCGCTCCGGTCATGGCGCGCGCGGCGCCGGCGTTGAGGGTCGTCATCACCGCGACGGCCTCGCCCAGCTCCGCCTCGGACAGGAGATCGCGCTTCAGGGCGGTCGTGAGGATGCCCGTGCCGATCGGCTTCGTCAGCACCAGCACGTCGCCCGCCCGTGCGCCCGCGTTGGTGACGATCCGCTCGGGGTGGACCTCGCCGATGGCGACCATGCCGAACTTCGGCTCCGGGTCGTCCACCGAGTGCCCGCCGAGGATGAACGCCCCCGCTTCGCGCACGACGTCCGCGCCGCCCCGCAGCACGTCCCCCAGGACCTCGAGCGGGAGGGTGCCGCGGGGCCAGCCCACGATGCTGAGGGTGAACAGCGGGCTCGCGCCCATCGCGTACACGTCGGACAGCGCGTTCGCGGCCGCGATGCGCCCGAAGTCGTAGGGAGAGTCCACGATCGGCGTGAAGAAGTCCACCGTCGCCACGAGCGCGCGATCGGGCGCGAGCCGGATGACGGCGGCGTCGTCTCTGGTCGAGGCGTCCACGAGGATCCGCGGATCCGTCGGGAGCGGCACGTGGCGCAAGACCTGCGCCAACTCGGCGGGGCCGAGTTTGCAGGCTCAGCCCGCGCCGTGCGACAGCGCCGTCAGGCGAATGGCGGTCATGAGTTCGGCAGACATAGGGTCTACCGAAGATACTCTATCCGAGTCTCCAAGCGAGAATGGCGCCCGCGACGACATAACGGAGGACGTCGCGAATCGTGCGCGCCATCACCTCGCGTCGCTGCCATGCGCGCTGCGGCAGGTGCGCCAGCGCCACGATGAGGCCGAGCAGGAGGAAGAGGAGCCACCAACCGCCGTGTCCGAGAGAATCGAACCAGAGCGACGCCAAGAGAGTCACGACGGCCGCTTCGAGCGACCGCCACAACACATCCCCCTGGGTGAAGGTCCACACCCTCCCGATGACCTTCGCGCCGTCAGCCGGTGCCACGCTATCGAACGCGGGCGACCGCAAGCCCATGCCGCCCACGATCGTGAACTCCACCGCCACGGGCAGCCAGGCGAGCACGAGGCGGCCGAGGCTCACCGCTTTTGGCGCGGGGGCAGGTAGCCCGGCCCGCGCAGTCCGCGGCCCGGCCGTGCGGCGGTGAGCTTGCCGTGCTCGAGCACCCTCTGACCGTTCACGTACACGTAGGCGATGCCGACGGACGGCTGGTGCGGGTTGTCGAAGGTCGCGCGGTCCCCGACCGTCGCGGGATCGAACACGGTGATGTCGGCGGCCATCCCCGGCTTCAGGAGCCCGCGATCGGTCAATCCCACGCGCTGGGCCGCGAGCGAAGTCATCTTGCGCACAGCGAACTCCAGCGGGATGAGCTTCAGGTCACGCACGTAGTGCCCCAGGATGCGGGTGGCGGAGCCATACGCGCGGGGATGCGTACCCTCCGCGCCGAAGGGGCCGTCCGGCGCGACCCCGCCCGCGTCGGTGTTCATCGCCACGAGGGGGCTCTTCAGCGCCGCCTGCACGTCGGGCTCGTTCATGATGAAGTAGATGGCGCCGGTCCGGGCGTGGTCCGCGATCGTGATGTCGAACAGCGTCTCGATCGGATCCCGGTGGCGCGAGGCGGCGATCTCGCTGAGGCGCTTGCCCTGCAGCGGGCGCAGGGAATCCTCGAACACGGCGGAGATGAGCACTCCCGTCGGACCCCCCGCAGCCCGCATGAAGCGGTCCCGTTTGTTGGGCGGCACGGCGAGCTGGTGGTGGAGCCGGGCACGGATCGCGGGGTCCCGCAGGCGCGCAATCAGAGAATCGGTGCCGCCGCTGTGGGCCCAGGCCGGGATGGACGCGGCGAGCGAGGTGGCGGCGGCGGTATACGGATACTGATCAGCCGTGACGTCGAGGCCGGCCGCACGGGCCGAGTCGATGCGGGCGAGCACCGTGGGCATGCGGCCCCAGTTGAGCCGCCCGGAGATCTTCAGGTGCCAGATCTCGACGGGGATGCGCGCGTCCCGCGCAATCTCGAAGGTCTCCCTGAGGGCCGTGTCGATGTCGCCGCCCTCGTTCCGCATGTGCGTGGCGTAGCTGCCGCCGTGCCGACTCGCGGCCCTGGCGAGGGCGGTCAGCTCCTCCGTGGGCGCGTAGAAAGCGGGGGCGTACTCGAGGGCGCTGGAGAGGCCGAGCGCGCCCTGCTCCATCATGGAGTCCACCAACGCCACCATGTGGGCGAGCTCCAGCGTGGTGGCGCGCCGGTCGGTCTTCCCGATCACCGCGAGGCGAACCTGCGTGGCCCCTACGAACGTGGCGATGTTCACCGTGGAGCCGGTGCGCGCGAGCTGGGCGAAGTAGCCGTCCAGGTCCCGCCAGTCTTCGCGGTAGTGATACTTCCTCATCGCGGCCGAGTCGTCCGCGGCAAGGGCGTCGGTGAGCGGGGCCACCGAGCTCCCTTCCCCCGTTACCTCCGTTGTGATGCCCTGCGTCACCTTGCTCAGCAGGCGGTTGTCGGCGAGGACGTTCGTCTCCGACTGGCCCAGCATGTCGATGAACCCGGGAGCCACCACGAGGCCCTGCACGTCGACGGTCTCGCGCGCCTGGGCCGCGCCGAGGAACCCGAGCGCCACGATGCGGTCGCCCTGGATCGCGACGTCGCCCTGGTAGCGGGGGTTGCCCGTGCCGTCGGCGATCCAGCCGCCTCTCAGGACGACATCGTAGCCGGCGCTCCCAGTTCCCCGCTCCCCGCCACACGCGGCGGCGGCGATGAGCAGCCCCGCGGTCATTCGAGTCAGTGCGCCCATGTCCTTCGCAGCGAATCGGGGTGAATGATGCGGCCACGGATCATCACCCACGCGATGTCGCGCGTGGCCGTGATGTCGGCGACCGGGTCGCGATTCAGCACGACGAGGTCGGCCACCTTGCGCGGCGCGAGCTGGCCCAGGGAATCGGCCCGCAGCAGCTGGGCGGCGCGCCGTGTGGCGGCAGCGACGGCGTCGAGCGGCGTGACCCCCGCGGCGACGAGCAGCGACAGCTCGTCGTGCAGCGACGCGCCTGGGACGAGCAGCTGGTTCGCGGCGTCCGAACCTGCGGCGATCAGGCCGCCGGCGCGCTGGAACTCCCGCACGAACTGGTCCTGACGGGGCCGCGAGCGGCGGAAGGCCGCGAAATCGGCGCGGCCCCAGCCCGCCCGCCGGCGCAGGCCGGCGACATCGCGCACGCTCGCCGCCTCGGCGGGAACGTCGGCCATCTCCGGGCGCGTGACCAGCGTGGGGACATCCAGGCGCGACAGCATGTCGTGCAGGACCAGAGTGGGCACGATCGCGACGTGCGTCTGGGCGAGCGCCCGCGCCGTGCGGGCGACGGTGGCGGAGTCGAGCGTGCCCCACGCGGCCTCCTCCTGCGTCCAGCCGCGCAGAAACTGATCGTGTGCGCGGAACAGAGCCGCGGGATTCCGCACCGCGGCCTGCACGACGCCGGCCATGTGCTCGAGCGAGGCAACCCCGGCGCGCGCCGCCGTGAGGGCGTCGATCTTCCCGAGATGCGCCGCGACCGGGAGCCGCAGCACCGCCGCCTCGTCCATCAAGGGGCGCAGCAGCTCGGGCGTGATCCTCGTGTAGATCTTGACCCAGTCGGCGCCGGCGATGGCGCGCTGATCGACCGCCTTGCGTGCCTCCGCGCCGGTTCGCACGGCGGTGGCGTTGGCGTACGTGGGCGGCGCGCCGTCGATCATCGCCCCCGCGGTGAACATCCGGGGCCCGAGCACCGAGCCCAGGTTGAGGTCGTTCTTGAGCGCGAACGCCGAATCGCTGTCCGAGTGCAGGTCGCGCACGGTGGTGACGCCCCACGCGACGTAGCGCAGAATCGCCCACCGCTCGAGGTGCGCGTGCGCGTCGATCAGGCCCGGGATGATCGTCTTGCCCACGAGGCTGATGCGCTCGGCCCCCCGCGGCACCGGAACCTCGTTCACGCGCGCGACGGCCTCGATGTGACCGTTCTTGACGAGGAGCAGTGCGTCCTTGACGGGGGCCCCGCCCGAGCCGTCGATCAGCGTGGCACCCTCGAGCGCGATCATCCCCTCGCCCGGCGGCTTGCAGGCCGCGAACAGGAGGGCGACGATCGCGCGAAGCCCTAAAGGACTCCGTAAGCGTCGCGCGAAGCGGGCCGCGTGCCCGTTCACGGTCTCGGATCCGATGAGGTGTGGTCGTGCAGGATATACCAGCGGTCGCCGCGTTTCTGCAGGATCAGGGTGAACGGGCCGCTCGCCGTCACCGCGGCGCCCCGCGTCAACCGGAAGCGCGCCGTGCAGAAGGCGAGATCGGTCGTCAGCGGCCGCACCTGTATCTCCTCGAAGCGCAAGGAATCGCGGGCCTGGCCCGGCGTGAAGTAGCTCGCCCGGTAATGGTCGTACAGCGCTTGCCAGCCGTACTGCACGTGGCCCCCCGACACGTAGCTCGTCATCGAGTCCCTGGCGTAATCGCCCATGAAGCCCGCCAGGTCGCCGCGATTCCAATCCGCGGCGGAGCGGACGAGCATCGCTCGGATCTCGGCCTGCGGATCGCCGATCGGGACTTTCGGGGCCGAACACGCGGCGACCGCGAGCACCAGATACCACGCACGACGCGTGGAGCGACGCTGCGGTATGAAATCGGACTGGAACGCGCCGCGGGAGCGCCTCAGGGAGATGGCTCTAACCATCCGGACGGCGCTCCCGCGGCGGGTCGACGAGATGTGCTAGCGGCGACGTCTCTTGGCCGCCCGCTTCTTCTTCCTGCCGCCCTTCCTCGCCTTGGCCCTGGGCCGCGATCTCCTGGCCTTCTTGCGCGCCTTGGGCCGTGAGGGCTTCCGCCGCTTCCTCCTCCTCGCCGGCGCCGGCTCCTCCATCATCGGCGCTGGCTGCGGTGAGGGCGCGGAAGGGGGCGGATACAGCGGCTCCATCATGCCGGGGCCGGTCCAGCTGCTCTCCGAGAAATCGTTGGGCTCGAGCATCAGATCTCTCCTTCGCTGGTTGTCCGTGGGCGTGGCCTATAGCTTATCCGGCGAGCCTGTCCCCGCAAGTGACGCTGCAAGAGGCCCCGCAGCACGGCGTTGCGGCGCGGTGTGCGCCGTGCGCACGCTGCGAGCGGCGCCGGCCCAGGTGTCGCCGCTCGGCGGCCAGTCACGTGCTTACGCCCGGGCGGTTGCGGGGTACCAATCTACCGCGCCCGCGTTCTCGTCCCTCCAGAAATGGGACAAGTTAGCTTGACAATGAGACTTACGAACGCTTACCTTCGCGCCGCTATGATCGCCCGTACCCTGGTCGCCGGGCTCGCCCTCCTGGTTCCGCCGACCCTCCGCGCCCAAAATGTGGCCGAAGTTCAGGTGGCTCCGCCATCCGTGACGATCAAGGTGGGCGAGCGCACCGGGCTGCTCGCGACCGCGTTCGATCGCATCGGCAACGTCATTCCCACCGTGCGGGTCATCTGGTCCTCGAACAACGTCCAGGTCGCCCGGGTCGACAACGACGGCACGGTCTCGGGTGTGGCGGGCGGGGTCGCGATCATCGAGGCGCGCGTGGGCGCGCGCAAGGGTCAGGCTGCGGTGCAGGTGATCGGGGCGGCCCCCGCATCGGCGCAACCGCCGCAGGGGGGGCAGGCGGGAGGCGGCCGTCCGACCGGGGCGGGCGGGCAGCCGGCGATCGAACCGTTGGCCGGCCAGCCGCCCGGCAGCGGGCCCGCCTCCGTGCTGCGCATCGAGCCGCCGACGATCTACCTCTTGCCGTCGGAGAACACCCGGGTTTTCCCCCGCGCCCTCAAGGAGGACGGATCCCCCGCGGCGCCTCTCCCCGTCACGTGGAAGTCCTTGCGGGAGGACATCGCGAGCATCGACGCGAACGGCGTGATCGTCGCACTGTCGTCGGGCCAGGGCACGGTGCAGGTCACCGCGCCGGGCGGGCTCACCGCCACGGCACCCGTGGTGGTGCAGCAGACGGAAGTCGCCATCCTGGAGCAGAGCCCGATCGCCTTGTCGCCGGGGGACGTGGACACGCTCCACGTCGCGGTTCCGGCGCAAGGCAACCGCCTCGTCAACCCGCTGAGCGTCCAGTGGTCATCGGGCGACGCCACCGTGGCGCGCGTGAGCTTGACGGGCGTGGTGGCGGCGGTCGCGCCCGGACGGACGACGGTGACCGTCTCGGGGCTGCTCCAGACGAAGGCGGCGGAGCTCGTGGTGCACCGGGTCGTGGAGGCCTTGGCCGTGGTTCCCAGCGCGCGGTCCGAGGTGCCGTTGCCGATTCAGGGGTCGGTCAAGTATCAGGTGCAGGCGATCGCGGCCGACAAGACTCCCGTCCCCGAGGCGCCGCTGCGCTGGAGCGTGACGGACACGTCGCTGGCGAGCTTCGATCCCTCGACGACGACGCTGACGGGGAAGAAGGCCGGGAAGACGACGCTCACGGTCAGAGGGCCGGGACAGGGACTCGCCGTGACGTGGGCCGTGCGCGTGATCGCGGCGAACCTGAGACTGTCGTCGAGCCGGATCGGCTTGGCCCTGAGCCGCCGTTATCCCGTCAAGGCGAACTTCGCCGACGAGGCGGGCGCGGTGATCGGCCCGGCGACCGGCGTCACCTGGGCGAGCGACAACCCTCAGGTGGCGTCCGTCGGCGACGACGGCACGGCGGCGGCCGTCGGCTACGGCCACGCCCGCGTCACGGCGACGGCACCCGGAGGCCGGCGCGCCACGGCGGACGTGTACGTGCAGGGCGAGCTCGTGCTCGCGAGCTCGCGCTCCAGCCGGTTCCAGCTGTACTCCGTGGAGCGATCGAATCTGGCCCAGCTGCGAAAGGTGGCCGACGACACGGGGGCCGCCACCGAGCCGGCGTTCTCCCCCGACGGGTCGCGCCTCGCCTATGTCGCCACGCGCGACGGCCAGCCCCAGATCTGGGTGATGGATGCGGACGGCTCGAACCCTGCGCGGCTCACCAACGCCCCGGGCCCCCACGGCGGCCCCGTGTTCACGGCGGACGGCCAGGGCGTGGTCTACCACGCCCTGCGCACCGGGCACCAGCAGATCTTCGCGCAGTCCATCACGGGGTCCGACGCGATCCAGCTCACGCAGGAGCCGAGCAGCAACTCCGACCCCACCGTGTCTCCGGATGGCGAGACGATCGCTTTCGTTTCGAACCGCGAGGGCAACAGCGACATCTGGCTGATGTCGAAGGACGGCTCGAACCAGCGGGCTTTCACGCACACGCCGCAGATGCGCGAGAGCGCGCCCGCCTTCCTGCGGGACGGATCGCTCGCCTATCTGGTGGAGCAGAAGCAGGGCGGCCGCACGCTCACCCAGGTGGCGCGGGCGGATCTCGCGACCGGCCGGGTGACGCCGCTCACGGGCACCGACCTCTCGATCACGGATTTCGCGGTCACGCCGGGTGGCGACCTGCTGGCCTTGGTCGTGACCGTGGGGAAGGGCCTCTACCGCATCTACGTGGTGCCGGTCGGCTCGGGCGCGCCGGTGCCGCTCCCGACGACCGGCGCCGAGCTGATGGTGACCCCGACGTTCCTGCCCTAGGCCGCCGATGCGCGCCTGGGTGATCCGCGCCACCGGCGGTCTCGACCGGCTCGAGCTCACCGACGTTCCCCCGCCCGCCCCGCCCGCCGCGACCCCGGGCCCGCGCGACGTGCGGGTCGGCATCCGCGCCGCGGCGCTCAACCACCTCGACCTCTTCGTCGTGCAGGGTTTGCCGCTCGAATATCGCTTTCCGCACATCCTGGGGGCGGACGGCGCCGGCGTGGTGGAGGCGGTCGGCCAGGACGTCGCCACCGTGCGGCCGGGCGACCGCGTGATGCTCAACCCGGGGATCGCCGATTACAGCTGCGAGTATTGCCGCGCGGGAGAGCATTCGCTGTGCCGCAACTACCGCATGCTGGGCGAGCACCTTCCCGGCACCCTCACCGAGGCGGTGGTGGTTCCCGAGCAGAACGTCGCCGTGATTCCCACGCTCGTGCCGCCGCTCAGCTGGGCGGAGGCCGCGGCGTTCTCCCTGGTGACGCTCACGGCGTGGCGCATGCTCGTGACGCGGGCGCAGGTGCGCGCGGGGGAAACGGTGCTGATTTGGGGAATCGGGGGCGGCGTGGCGCTCGCGGCGCTGCGGATCGCGAAGCTGCGAGGGGCGAAGCTGATCGTCACGAGCTCCAGCGACGCCAAGTTGCGAGAGGCGAAGCGCCTCGGCGCAGACGTCACGCTGAACCACAAGACGCAGAAGATCTCGCAGGAGGTGCGGGCGCTCACCAGCAAGCGGGGCGCCGACGTCGTGGTCGACAGCGTGGGGGAGGCGACGTGGGACGAATCGCTGCGCGCGCTGGGGCGCGGCGGCCGGCTCGTCAGCTGCGGTGGGACGACGGGTCCCAATGTCGGCATCGACCTCCGGCGCCTGTTCTGGTATCAGTGGTCGATCCTGGGCTCGACCATGGGGAACGACGCCGAGTACCGGGAGATCGTGCGCCGGCTGGGCACGGGCGAGCTGCGGCCGCTCGTGGACCGGGTGTTTCCGTTCGCCGACGCGCGGGCGGCGTTCGAGCGGCTCGCGCAGGGGGAGCAATTGGGGAAAATTGCGATTCAGGTAGCGGACTGAGTTCGGGCGCTCTTGTGTCCCAGCCTGAAGGCTGGGCTCGGCGCAGCACTGTCCTGAAGGACACTCGCTAAACGGCAGCCGCTTCGCTCGGTGTGCTTCAGCACAGTGTCGGCCGAGCCCAGGCTTTAGCCTGGGAACACTCGCGACGCTTCGTCATTTCCGATGAGCGCGCGAAACTCCCGGCTCCACGCCCTCTCCCGGATGGTGCTCCGCCTGTCGCTTGACATAGCGAATTACGTCGGCGAGCTGCCTCGGTCCGACGCTCGTCGCCGAGTATTCCGGCGCCCATCGTAGTCCCAGCTCGTTTCCGGGGAGACGACTCGCGGCATAGCTGCTCCCGCCTTTGAAGAGCTGGACGAGGCGAGGCAGGTCGATGCGGGGCACGGTCCGCAGGAGCATATGAACGTGCGTCCGCAGGATTGCCAGGGCCACGACGTCAGCGTGCTCCCGCGCGGCCGTGCGCCGGAACTAGTCGTCCAGGAAATCGCGCGTAGGAGAGTCGATCATCGGACGTCTCTCGCGCGTAGGCCAGGCGAGATGGATGTAGAGTTGGTGAGGCGACATGAGAGGGTGACAGCGCGTCTAGTTTGATTCCCCATCCTGAAGGATGGGCTCGGCGAAGCGCTGTCCTGAAGGACACTCGCTCAACGGCAGCCGCTTCGCTCGGTGTGCTTCAGCACAGTGCTGGCCGAGCCCACGCTTTAGCGTGGGGACAAGGTGCGAGCGCCCGCTCAACGTGCGGTCAACTCCACCTTCGTAAGTGCAGTCCCGACCCCTGCTTAGGCGACGGACGCGCGTTGCCTTTCCCGGTCTAAGTGATTATTTTTTGAGTACTTAGGCCGCTTTCCAGCGGCGCTCCCGACACACGAAGCCCACTACTCGAGACCGCGCATTTCATGACCGCTCCCAACGCCCGCGAACGCATCCTGCCGCGCCTCATCGAAGACGAGCTGAAGGAGTCGTTCCTCGACTATTCGATGAGCGTCATCGTGCAGCGCGCGCTGCCCGATGTGCGCGACGGCTTGAAGCCCGTGCACCGCCGCATCCTGTACGCGATGCACGAGCTCGGGCTCGTTCCCGGCCGGCCCTACAAGAAGAGCGCGACGGTGGTGGGCGACGTGCTCGGCAAGTACCACCCGCACGGCGACGTGGCGTTGTACGACTCGCTGGTGCGCATGGTGCAGGAGTTCTCGCTGCGTTACCCGCTGGTCGACGGACAGGGGAACTTCGGCTCGGTCGACGGGGACTCGGCGGCGGCGTACCGCTACACCGAGGCCCGCCTCACCCGCATCGCGATGGCGATGCTCGAGGACATCGACAAGAGCACCGTCGATTTCGTCCCCAACTTCGACGACCGGCTGCAGGAGCCGACGGTCCTGCCGTCCAGGCTTCCCAACCTCATCGTCAACGGCGCCGCGGGGATCGCGGTCGGGATGGCGACCAACATCCCGCCGCACAACCTCGGCGAGACGGTCGAGGCCATCAAGCACCTGGTCGACTACCCCGACGCTCCGCTGAAAGAGCTGCGGCGGTTCATCAAGGGCCCCGATTTCCCGACGGGCGGCATCATCTATGGCCGCGAGGGGATCAAGGAATGCTACGAGAAGGGGCGCGGTCGCATCATCCTCAGGGCTCGGGCCATCGTGGAGGAGAAGGAGTCCACCGGCAAGCAGCAGATCGTGGTAACGGAGTTCCCCTACCAGGTGAGCCCGGAGCGCGTGCATGAGCAGATTCGCGACCAGACGCTGGCCAAGAAGCTCGAGGGGATCTCAGACGTCCGCAACGAGTCCGACAAGGAAGGCATTCGCTTCGTCATCGAGCTGAAGCGGGACGTCGTGCCGCTCGTGGTCCTGAATCAGTTGTATCAGCACACGCAGATGCAGGTGACCTTCGGCGCCATCATGCTGGCGCTCGTGGACGGCGCGCCGAAGGAGATGAACCTCAAGGAACTGCTGCAGCACTTCATCGAGCACCGGCACAGTGTCATCACCCGCAGGACCCAATTCGAGCTGCAGCGCGCCCAGGATCGCGAGCACATCCTCGAAGGTCTGAAGATCGCCGTCGACCACATCGACGAGGTCATCCGGATCATCAAGAAGTCGAAGGACACGCCCGCCGCGGACGCGGCGTTGCGCAAGCGGTTCAAGTTGTCCGAGAAGCAGTCGGCCGAGATCCTCAACATGCGCCTGGCCCGGCTCACCGCCCTCGAGATCACCAAGCTGGAGGAGGAGCTCCGCGACGTCCGCAAGTTCATCAAGGAGTGCAAGGAGATCCTCGCGTCGAAGCCGCGGCGCATGAAGATCCTGAAGGAGGAGCTCTCGGAGCTGTCCCACGGCTTCGGCGACGAGCGGCGCACCGAGATCGTCGCGGATCAGGGCGAGTTCTCGATCGAGGACCTGATCGCCGAAGAGGACATGGTGATCACCGTGTCGCACGCGGGCTACATCAAGCGGCTGCCGGTCTCGGCGTACCGGCGGCAGCGCCGCGGCGGCAAGGGCGTGATCTCGGCGATGGCCAGGGAAGACGACTGGGTCGAGCACCTGTTCATCGCGTCGACCCACGACTACGTGATGTTCTTCACCCAGCAGGGGCAGTGCTATTGGCTGAAGGTGCACGAGGTCCCGCAGGCGGCCCGGGCCGCGCGCGGCAAGCCGATGGTGAGCTGCATCGCGATCAAGCCCGACGAGCGGATCGCCGCGCTCGTGCCGGTGCGGGAGTTCTCCGACGACCAATACCTGCTGTTCGCGACCAAGAACGGCGTCGTCAAGAAGACGGTGCTGTCGGAGTTCGGCAACCCGCGCTCGGTAGGCATCCGCGCGATCAACATCGAGAAGGGCGACGAGCTGATCGACGTGCAGGTCACGGACGGGAAGAACGACATCGTGCTCGCCACCCGCCACGGCATGAGCATCCGGTTCCACGAAAAGGACGTGCGCGACATGGGCCGCACCGCCACCGGGGTGAAGGGGATCGACCTCGAGAAGCGCGACCGCGTGATCGACATGGTGGTGGTGCGCCGCAAGTCCACGCTCCTGACCGTGACCGAGAAGGGGATGGGCAAGCGCTCGGAGCTCGACGAGTACCGGGTGCAGCACCGCGGCGGCCGCGGCATCATCACGCTCAAGCGCGCCGAGAAGACCGGAGACGTGGTCGCCCTGAAGGAGGTGCTCCCGGACGACGAGTTGATGATGATCACGAAGAAGGGGATCATGATCCGCGTCCCGGTCGAGGGCATCCGCATCTCCGGCCGCAACACGCAGGGCGTGAAGGTCATGAACCTGATCGCGGGCGACCTGGTGGTGGACGTGGCGCGCGTCGTCAAGGAGGAGGAGGGCGGGGAAGGGGAGGAGGAGGAGGAGGAGAACGGCAAAGCGGCGCCGCGCGCGGGCGCCAAGGCCAAGCCCGCCCGGAAGCCGAAGCCGGCCCCGAAGAAGAAGTAGCGTGGTGACCGCCGGCGACGTGCGGGAGGCGGCTGCCGCGCTCCAGGGGGTCGTGGTGCGCACCCCCCTCCGCTATGTCGCGGCCCTCGACGCCTACCTCAAGCTCGAGAACCTCCAGGCCATCGGGGCGTTCAAGCTGCGGGGCGCCTACAACGCCATCCGCAAGCTGCCCGAGGCGGCGCGCCGGCGCGGCGTCATCACGTACTCGAGCGGCAACCACGGGCAAGCGGTGGCCTATGCGGCGCAGCGCGTGGGGGTGCGGGCCGTGATCGTGATGCCGGAGACGGCGCCCGCGATCAAGGTCGCCGGCGTGAGGAAGTGGGGTGGCGAGGTGGTGTTGGCGGGGCGCACCTCCGAGGACCGGCATCGTGCCGCGCAAGCGATCGCCGCGCGGGAGGGGCTCGCCGTGGTGCCCCCCTTCGATCACCCGGACGTCGTGGCGGGCCAGGCGACGGTCGGGCTCGAGATCGCGGAGGAGCTGCCGGACGTGCAGACGGTGGTGGTGCCGGTCGGCGGGGGCGGGCTCATCTCCGGCGTGGTCGTGGGGCTGGCGGCGGCTGGCAGCCGCGCCGCGGTGTGGGGCGTCGAGCCCGAGGGCGCGCCCAAGCTGCAGCGCTCGCTCGCGGCCGGCCGGCCGACGCGGCTCGAGCGCACCGAGAGCATCGCGGACGGCTTGATCACGCTCACCGTGGGCGACGTCCCGTTCGCGCACCTGGTGGAGCATCGCGCGCAGGTCGGGGGCGTCGCGCTGGTGGACGACGAGAGCCTTCGCGAGGCGGTACATTTTCTGTGGCGGGAGTGCCGCCTCGCGGTCGAGCCCTCCGGCGCGGCGACGACGGCGGCGCTGCGGTCCCGCGCGCTGCAGCCGCGTGCCCCCACGGTGCTCGTGGTGAGTGGCGGTAACGTCGATCCCTCGTTGCTCGAGGCGTGACTCCGGTGGCGGAAGGCGCGGGCAAGATCCTCGTCGCCGACGACGACCAGTCGCTCGTGCGCACCCTCTCCTGGATCCTCAAGGAGAACGGGTACGAGGTCGTGGTCGCCCCGGGCGGGGAGAACCTCCTCGGGAGGCTCGAGGAGGAGCGGCCGCAGCTCTTGCTCCTCGACATCATGATGCCCAAGGTCGACGGCCTGCAGCTGCTCCAGAAGATGAAGGCCGACGACCGGTTCCGGGACCTCCCGGTGCTGATGATCTCGTCCATGCCGCCCGAGGAGGCGACCGTGAAGTCGCTCGGCCTCGGCGCGGCGGACTTCATCCCCAAGCCGTTCCGCGTGCGCGAGCTGCTGGCGCGCGTCAAGGCGCACATCCGCGCCGCCCAGGAGCTCGCGCGGGCGCGCGAAGAGGCGCAGACGCGGGCCGCCATCGTGGACATCCTCCACGAGGTCACCGACTCCCTCAAGCCGGACGAGATCTACCACATCCTGGTGCGCCGCGTGGCGCGGGTGCTGCACATCTCCAAGTGCTCGATGGTGCTCGCCAAGGCCGGCGACCAGATGGGCGTCGTGGTGGCGGCCTACGAGAACCCGATGCTGCGGAACCTCCAGATCGAGCTGGCCCGCTACCCGGAGATCCAGCGCGGCCTCACCACGGGACGCCCCGTGCTCGTCGAGGACGTCAGCACGGACCCGCTGTACGCCGACGAGCGCGTGCGGTGGCAGCGCGACGGGATCAACGTACCGACCCGCTCCGCCGTGGCGCTGCCGTTCTCCATGAAGGAGCAGCCCGTGGGCGTGTTCTTCCTGCGTACCACGGGCGAGGATCCGCCCCTGACCCGCGCCGACGCGCAGTTCGCCGAGACGGTGATCCGCACGGCGGTGGCGGCGATCGAGAAGGCGTACGTCTTCGAGACCGCGGTGTCGGATAAGAAGCGCCTCGAGAAGCTCGCCGCCACGGACGCCCTCACCGGCTGCCTCAACCGGCGCGCGCTCTCCGAGGAGCTCGAGGCGGAGATCGACCGCGCGCGGCGTTACAATCTGGCGCTCACGATCATCCTCGCGGACATCGACCGCTTCAAGCTCGTCAACGACACGCGCGGGCACATTGCGGGGGACTCAGTGCTGCGCCAAGTTGGAGAGTTGCTGCGTCGGGAGGCCCGCTCGGTAGACCTCGTGGCGCGCTACGGCGGTGAGGAGTTCGTGGTGGTGATGCCCGAGACGGCGCTGCACGGCGCGGCGATCTTCGCCGAGCGGTTGCGGCGCCGCGTCATGCACCACGACTTCGCCGATCCGGGGGAGAACCCGCTCAACCTGACGATCTCGATCGGGCTCGCCTCCTTCCCCGAGGACCGCATTTCGGGAGCCGACAGCTTCGTGGCGCTGGCCGACCAGGCCCTCTATCGCGCGAAGAACGAAGGGCGCAACTTGGTGCGTCAATGAGCGAACGCCGCTGTCCCAAGTGCGGGACCGTTTACCCCGGCAACCCGCGGTTCTGCCCTCGCGACGGCAGCATGCTCGTCGAGGTGCAGGCGAGGCCCAGGCCCGCCGGCGCTGCGAACGCGGGAACCGGCGTGCGCACGCCAGCCACTCCTCCCAAAGGGCCGGGCCTCGACCGCGCCTCCTCGCTCTCGAACCAGATCCTCGATGCCCGCTATCAGGTGCTGCGGAAGCTCGGCGAGGGCGGGATGTCCTACGTCTACCTCGCCAAGGAGGTCTCCTCCGGCGAGGAAGTCGCGGTCAAGGTGCTCTCGCCGCGCCTCGCGACCGACCGCAGCTCCGTGGAACGGCTGCGTCGCGAGGCCGGGCTCGCCATGCGGCTCGACCACCAGAACGTCTGCCGCATCATGCGGCTTGGGGAGTCGGAAGACGGACTGATCTATCTCGTGATGCCGTTCCTGAACGGGGAGCTGCTGTCGGACCGCGAGGTGAAAGGCGGGCCGATGGAGGTGGCGAAGGGCGTGGACGTCCTGTGCCAGGTCTGCGCGGGGCTGCACCACGCGCACGAGCTGCAGATCGTGCACCGGGACCTGAAGCCGGAGAACATCATGCTCGTGCCCGAGGACGGCGGCCGGGAGCGGGCCGTGGTGATGGACTTCGGCCTCGCCAAGGAGCGGCGCGTCGACCCCGCCATCGCGAAGCTCACGGCGACCGGGATCATCCTCGGCACCCCCGAGTTCATGAGCCCCGAGCAGATCCGGGGGAAGACGCTGGACGCGCGCAGCGACGTCTACGCCGTGGGGATCGTGGCGTTCGAGCTGTTCACCGGGAAGCTGCCGTTCAAGGGCCGGAACGCCCAGGAGATGATGATCGCCCGCCTGCGAGGCTCGCCGATGCCGCTGCGCCAGGTGCGGTCCGACGTCCCGGCCAGCCTCGAGAAGGCGCTTGCCAAGGCGATGGAGACGAACCCCGATAACCGCTACCCGACCGCGCTCGACTTCGCCGAGGCGCTGGCCGCCACGGCCGAGGCCGGCCCGGCGGGCGGCGGCCTGCTCGGAAGGATCAAAGAGAAGCTGAAGTGAGATGCAGCGGTTCCCGCCGTTCGACCCGCCGGAATACGTCAACTGGAAGCCCGATGCGGCGCTGGTGAAGGCGTACCGGGCGACGATCGAGGCCGACTCCGAGCGCGCGGCCGTCGTCTCCGCGCTCTCCCCCGATGCCAAGCTGGCCCTCTACGCCGGGTTGCTGCGCGCCCGGCTGCACGACATCCAGTTGCAGCGCTGGGTCCGGACCGGCGTGATCTCCAAGGCGTGGCTCGGGACGGGCGAGGAGGGGACCACCGTCGGCCCGGTACACGCGCTGGAGCGCGGCTCGGACGTCGTGGCGCCGATGATCCGCAACGCCGCCGCCTGCTGCGAGTTGGGGATGCCCATCGCCGACATGCTGCGCGCCTACCTCGCGACCGACGACTCCCCCTCCCGCGGCCGCGACCTGCACGTGGGAGCCTGGACCCACGGCGTGCTCCAGCCCATCTCGCACGTGGGGGACATGGTGCCCGTCGTCACGGGCATCGCGCTCACCTTCAAGATGCGGGGCGAGCGCCGCGTCGCCCTCACGTGGGTGGGGGACGGCTCCACCAAGACGGCCGCCGCGCACGAAGCCACGAACTTCGCCGCTGTCCAGCGGGTGCCCGCGATCTTCATCCTTCAGAACAACCAGGTGGCGCTCGGCACGCGGCTCGACCAGCATCACCTCCCCGGCGATTTCCGCGAATGGCCCGCGCAGTACGGAGTGTGGGGCGCCCAGTTCGACGGCAACAACGTGCTCGACGCCTACGCCGCCGCCCGGCTCGCGGCCGCCCGCTGCCGCGACGGCCAGGGGCCCGCCATGCTCGTTGCCGAGACGTTCCGCATGGGCGGGCACGCGACGCACGACGAGCACGAGGCGCGGGAGACGCTCCCCGCCGAGATGTTCCAGGCCTGGGGCAAGCGCGACCCCGTCGGCCTGTACGAGGAATACCTGAAGGAGGAAGGACACACGGAGCGGCAGCTGAGCGACGTGGAGGCCGCGGTGACCGCCCAGGTGGAGCGGGCGGCGGAGGAAGCGCTCGCCAGCCGGGCGAGGATGCCCCCGGGAGAGAGCGCGATCACAGGGGTGTACGCGAAGCGTGGGCCATAGGCGGGGCGAACGTCCGGCGCGGCGCGGGGTAGCGATTGCCGAGGAGGTGAGCGTATGGCACCCCGGCATATGCTGATCGCGCTCGCGCTGCTCGCCTGCGGTGCGGAACCGGGCGCGCAGAGCTCGTCGCCGCCCGCGGGACAGGACACGGTCCTGATCGCTGGGCATGCGCTGTACGTCCAGAGCGGCTTCAACGTCAACCTCTTCGCGGAGGGGCTGGGCGGGGTACGCTCGCTCGCACTCGGTCCCGGGGGGGCCGTGTTCGCCGCGCTCACGGGTGCCGGCACGATCGTCCGGCTCGTGGACGCGAACGGCGACGGCGTCGCCGACGCGCCAGCCCAGACCGTGCTGAGCGGTCTCAACGGTCCCTTCGGCCTCGCGTTCCGCCGCGACGCGATGTACTTCGCCGAGCAGACGACCGTGAAGCGGCTCGACCCGGGGGCGGCGGCGCCCGTCACGCTCGTGTCGGGTCTGCCGAGCGGCGGACACAGCACGCGCACCATCGCGTTCGGCCCGGACAATCTGCTGTACGTCGCCGTCGGCTCTTCCTGCAACCTGTGCGTCGAGTCGAACGCGCTGCGCGCCGCGGTCACCCGTTACAACCTCGACGGCTCGAGCCCACACACGTTCGCTACGGGCCTGCGCAACTCGGTCGGGCTCGCGTTCCATCCCACGACCGGTGAGCTGTGGGCCAACAACAACGACCGCGACGACATCGGCGGCACGACCGACAGGGCGATGACCGACAGCCTCCCCCCCGAGCACGTCAACATCCTCAAGGACGGCAAGTGGTACGGGTGGCCGCAGTGCTATCTCCCGGGCAAGCCGAACCCGGAATATCCGGGCTTCGACTGCTCCGGGGTCGAGCCGCCGGCGATCACGGACACGGCCCACTCGGCGCCGCTCGGGCTCGCATTCTACACGGGCACGATGTTCCCGGCGGCGTACCAGGGCGATGCGTTCATGACGTATCACGGCTCCTGGAACCGCTCCGTCCCTACCGGCGCGAAGGTGGTGCGGGTGCGTGTGCAGAGCGGCCGGCCCACCGCGATCGAGGACTTCGTGACCGGCTGGCAGCTCGCCGGCGGCTCGCGATGGGGCCGCCCGGTGGGGCTGCTCGTGATGCCGGACGGAGCGCTGCTCGTGAGCGACGACGCCGGGGGACGGATCTGGAGGGTCACGTATGGGCGGTAATGGGCGGTATAGGGCGGTAACAGGCGGGATGGGGGTGGGCGCTGTGGCGGTTGCAGCGGCGGCCTTGTACCGCCCGTTACCGCCTGCTCCCGCCCATTACCGCCCCGATGTTCACGCCGAATACGTGAAGTACTCCTCCGCGGGCGGCGCCACGGTCACGGCGTATCTCGCGTATCCCGAACGCAAGGATCGCGCGCCGGGCGTCGTCGTGATCCACGAGATCTTCGGCCTGTCGGACTGGATCCGCCAGACCACCGAGCAGCTCGCGAAGGACGGGTTCGTCGCGCTGGCGCCGGACCTCCTGTCGCGCCGCGGCGGCACGCCGGCTTCCAGCGACGAGGCGCGCAAGCTCATCGCGGGTCTCGATCCCGATACGGTCACGCTCGATCTCGACGCGACCGTCGCCTACCTGAAGACGCTCAAGGCCGTGCGCGGGGACCGCATCGGGGCGATCGGCTTCTGCTGGGGCGGAGGCCAGAGCTTCCGGTACGCGACGCACAGCCCGACGCTGCGGGCGTTCGTGGTGTGCTACGGTCCGGCGCCGAGCCTCGCCGATGTCGCGCGCATCCGGGCGAAGGGGCTGGGGGTGTACGCCGAGAACGACGCGCGCATTGATGGTGGGCTCCCCGACGTCGCGGCGGCGGTGAAGCAGGCAGGGATCGACTACCGCTACGCCGTCTATCCCGGCGTGGGGCACGGATTCCTCCGGACGCGGGAGAAGGCCGAGGTGGCGGACTCGGCGTGGGGAGCCGTGGTGCGGTTCTTCAGGGAGAACCTGGAGGGGCGGTAACGTACTTCCGCGCTTTCTCCAGCGCCGCGTCTCGACCCGCGAGCACGTCCCCGACCGTCACGGCGACCGGCACCGCGGGGGCGATTCCCTTGCCGACGAACTCCACGCCGTCCGGGAACGCGTCCCGGCGCACCGAGAACTGGACGCTCCAGTTCTTGGGCAGCGGGAACGCGGCGGCGTCACTCGGATTGCCGGCCGTGGTCTCGCCGATGATCACGCCGCGCCCGCTGTTGCGGAAGGCGACGAGCAGGCCTTCGCCGGGGCCGGCGGTGGCCGTCGAGGTGAGCACGGCCACCTGTCCGCCGTAAGCCGGGGCGTTGGCCCGTGGCGCGATCGTGTCGGGCCCGCCGGCGTACCACGCGCTCGCGGAATCGGCCGGCACGAAGGCGCGAAACCCGGCGCGGTGCTGTGGCGTTCTCCAACGCACCGTCACGAACGGCTCGACGACGAGTCGAGCGAGGATGTCGTAGGCGTAGCGGCTGCGTCCCTCTGTCAGCTGGCGCAGGTCGAGGACGAGCCCGCGCACGTTGGTGAAGTCGCGGAAGGCGCGGTCAAACTGCCGCACCACGTCCTCCTCGGCGAGTGAGTTGAGCCGCACGACGACCACGCCGTCCGCCAGGGAGTCGATCTCGAGCGCGGGCGGCTCGAGCGGCCACCGGTCGTTGAGCGAAACGGAGCGCGTGACGCTGATGCCGCGCATCTCGCCGCCGGGGAGCTTGAGCGAGAGATGGAGCGGCGTCCCCTTCTCTCCCTGCAGCATCGCGGCCACCGCGCGGCGCCAGCGGTCCGCGGGCGAAGCCGCGGAGATCTCCGGGAGCACGGAATCGCGGATCCAGGTCTCGACGGGGATCCCCTGGACCGCGACGACTTCCGCAAGGCGTTCGGGGCGCGCGACCCGCATCTCGTCGTTCTGGGCGTAGTCGAGGATGAGCGGCCGTCGCTCCACGCTGCGCAGCAGCAGGGGCGGCCGCGCGATGCGGGACCGGAGCGAGGGCGGTGGGATCACCGCCGCGTAGGCGTCGTTCAGGAGCGCCAGACAGCGGCGCAATCGGCGGTGGAACAGAAGATCGGTCTGGGGCTCGGCGGCGAGCCGCAGGTTGGCGGCGAGCGCCGAATCCCAGTCCGCCCGCACGCGGTCCCAGAGGGCGAAGTTGTAGCGCGCCTCGGACCACGCCGTCGCGACGGCCTGGGCGCGCTCCGTCGCGGTGAGCTGCTGAGCGGGTAGCGCGAGCGGTGCCGCCAGGCCGAGCCAGGAAAGGAACGCCCATCGGGTGGTCACGCGCCTAATCTATCTGCTCCTGTTGCTGTCGCCGCAGATCCTCCTGTATCTGTATCTGCGCGACCGGCTTCCCGACCCGGCGCGGCCGCGCCAGGCGCGCGGCGTGCGCGCCGGCCTCGCCCTCGTGTTCACGCTCTTCAACTCGCCGTGGCTGCTCGTGGCGCCGCGCCTGTTGTCCAGCAGTATGTGGGGCCTGGGGCGCATTCCCTACCTGGCGCCGTGGCTCGCGTGGCAGCTGCTCACCTGGATCTTCTGCGCGCTCGTGGCGGTCTACGTCCTCGGCAAGGGGGCGTGGTGGCTGGCGACAAAACTGCGTGGGGCGTGGGGAGTGGTACGTGGCGGTGCGCACCGCGCTTCCGGCCTGCACCGCGAGGTACCACTCCCCACTCCCCACGATGTCCTCTCACGCCGTCGCTTCCTCGCGCGGGCCGTGTACACCTACGCCGGCGCGGGGGCGGCCCTCTCGGGGTACGGGATCTGGAGCGCGTTCCGGCTCCCTGAGGTCACCCGCCGCACGCTGCTGTTCCGTGACCTGCCGGCCGGCCTCGAGGGGTTGCGCCTGCTGCACCTCTCCGACGTGCACGCCGGCATCCACATGGAGCGGGACCAGATGGAGGCGCTGATCGCGCAGGCGAATGCCCTCAAAGCCGACCTGATCGTCCAGACGGGCGACATGATCGACATCAATCCGGCCTACATCCCGGAGTACGTGCGCGCGTTCCGCGATCTTGCGGCGCCGCTCGGCGTCGTGACGGTGCTGGGCAACCACGATCGCTACACCGGCGAGCGCGAGGTCGTGCGCGGCGTGCGGGAAGCGGGGCAGGTGTTCGTGAAGAACGGTGCGCATGTGATCGAGCGGCACGGCGCCGTGCTGGCGCTGTTGGGCGTCGACGACCCGCGCAACTGGAAAATGGACGACCCGCAACCCGAAGACGTGCGGGCTGCGCTTGCCGCGGCACCGCCGCAGGCGTTCAAGATCCTGCTCGCGCACCGGCCCGGCGCCTGGGACACGGCGGCGCCGCTCGGCATTCCCCTGACCCTCGCCGGACACATCCACGGCGGTCAGTTCTACGTGCCGCTGCTCGGCTGGTCGGCGGGCCGGCTGATCACCAAATACGTGATGGGCCACTTCCAGCGGCAGGAGAGTCAGCTCTACGTCAGCCGCGGGATCGGCGTCGTGGGAGTGCCGATCCGCGTGTTCGTGCCCCCCGAGATAGAGCTCTTCGAGCTCAGGCGCCTAACCGCCTAGTTTCCGCGATCGCATCCCACGCGCCATCCAGGGCCAGGGTCACCCCCGCGTGCGTCTCCGGCCACTCCTTCGCGGACACGCGATCGACCGCGAGCGAGACGATGCTGAGCCACACCGCCGCCCACACCTCCGCCGCGCCGGGCTTCACCGTGCCGTCCGCCTTCCCCTGAGCGATCAGGCTCTCCAATCCCAGCCGGAAGTCCCGAGCGGCCTTGCGGCTCTCGTCGTCGAGCAAGGCGTCGTGGCGCTGCAGCAAGAAGAGCCGCGCCACCGCGGGCTCGCGCGCCGCTCCCTGGACGAGCGCGCGGGCGAGCTCGGCGAGCTTTTCCCGCGGTCCCACCTGCAGCCCGTCCGTCTCCTTCACGAGCTTCCCGGCCCAGCGGGCCGCCCCGCGGTACAGCTCGTTCAGGAGGTGCTGTTTGCCGTCGAAGTGACGGTAGATGCTCCCTTCCGCCACGCCCGCCTTCTTCGCGATCAGCGGCGTCGTGGTGCCGTGGTATCCCTGCGTGGTGAAGAGCTCCAGCGCGGCGCGCACGAGGCGCTGGTGCGTGAGGTCGGCCTGGCTCATCGGCCGCGAATCTAATGTGCCGGCTGGGGCCGCGCCGGGGTTCCTCCCGGTTCCTCCCCTCACTAGCTTTCCCGCCGCTCGCCGTCGTCGGCGCCGCCGGAGGCTCGTTCGCAATGCGAATGCTGGTGTTGGGCTCGGGGTTGCAGGGATCCGCCTGCGCGTACGATCTGCTGCAGCAGCGCGAGGTGGAAAAGGTCACGCTGGCTGATCTGCGGCCGGAGCGCCTGCCCGCCTTCCTCAGGCCGCTCGTGGGGAAGCGCTTGGCCGTCGTCAAGCTCGACGTGCAGGACGGCGCCGCTCTGCGCGCGGCGCTCCACGGGCACGACGCGGTGCTCAGCGCTCTGCCGTATTACTTCAACCTCGAGGTCGCGCGAGCCGCGGTCGAGGTCGGCCTGCACTGCGCCGACCTCGGCGGCAACACGGAGATCGTCTTCAACCAGAAGAAGCTCGACCGGGAAGCGTGCGCCCGGAACGTCTCCGTGATCCCCGATTGCGGGCTCGCGCCCGGCATGGTGAACGTCCTGGCGGCCGAGGGGATCCGGCGCGTCGGCGACGCGGAGACCGTGAAGATCTGCGTCGGAGGGCTGCCACAGCACCCCGAGCCGCCGCTCAACTACCAGATCGTGTACTCCCTGGAAGGGGCGCTCGACTACTACACGACGCCGTCCTGGGTGCTGCGGAGCGGCAAGCCGACGCGCGTCGAGGCGCTGTCGGACGTCGAGCCCGTGATGTTTCCGCCGCCGGTGGGCGAGCTCGAGGCCTTCCACACGGGCGGCGGCATCTCGACGCTCCCCTGGGCGTACGAGGGCAAGGTCCGGACGATGGAATACAAGACGCTCCGCTATCCAGGCCACGTGGCCGTGATGCGGGCGGTCCGCGACCTCGGGCTCCTCGACCTGACGCCGGTGAAGGTGAGAGGCAGGGAGATCGTGCCGCGCGACGCGTTCATCGCCACGGTCTCGCCCAAGCTGACCAAGCCCGACGGCCGCGATCTGGTCGCCTTGCGGGTGGAGGTGCGTGGCGGCAACGGGCGCAGCGCGACGTGGCAGCTGCTGGACTACTACGATGAGGCCCGCGGCATCAGCGGGATGATGCGCACCACCGGCTATTCGCTGTCCATCACGGGGTTGATGCAGGTGGACGGCCGCATTTCCGCCCGGGGCGTGCGCACACCCGACGAGGCGGTGCCGTATGCGGAGTACGTCGGGGAGCTGGGGAAGCGGGGGGTGGAGATTCGGGAGATTCAATAGAGACATCAGACGTCAGACGTCAGACGGCGCGCTTCTGAGATCTGATGACTGACGTCTGACGTCTCAATAGCTCCAGCTCGTCCCGAAGAGCAGCTGTCCGCCCTCGCTGCCCCGGCCGTAGCCCACGACGAGGAGCGAGTTGCGGAGGAAGCGGAGGGCGAGCTCGCCGCCGCCGCTCCGGTGCAGCCCCGTGGTCGTCAGGCGCCAGCGCTCCCCGGCGTCGAATACCCTCCCCACGTCGTAGAACGCCACCAGCTTGAGCTCGAGGATGCTCGGCGCCCACAGCACGGCGTACCGGGCCTCGATTCCGCCCAGCAGCTTGCCGCGTCCCGCGAAGCGCGCGTCGTAGAAGCCGCGGAGCGAGCGGTACCCGCCCACCGCGGTGAAGGGGCGGTCGCTCGCTTCCATCGCGAGCTGGGCCGCGAGCGGCGGAGTGCCGCCCGTCCCCTCGCCGGCGAGACGCGCGGCGAGGACGAGCCGCTCCAGGGGGTGCACCGCGACGCGGGCGTGTGCCGTGGTGCGCGTGTAGCCGGTCCCGCTCGCGAACAGGGCCTCGAGGAACAGGCCGCGGTGCGGGTCGATCTCGTGGTCGCGGGTGTCGAGCACGATCCCGACGCGTGCGACCTTGTCCGTGAACGGCACCGTCGCCGGATCGACGACGCCGGATGCGAGATCGCGCCGGAAGATGTTGTCGCCGGGAAGCGCCCGGAAGTCGGTCCGCACGACCGCGGCGCCCGCGAGCAGGCGCACGGGGCCCACGATGCGCCGCTGGATCGTGAGGCGCGCCCCCGTGCGCGTGCGGCTCACCTGGTAGAAATGGCTCCCCCCTGCCGCGCTGTCGGCGAAGTAGCGCGTGTCGTTGCCCAGGCCGTAGAAGCCCAGGCGATTGTCGCGCGCGGCCGTGAGCGTCAGGCCGGCGCGCCATCCCTCCCACCAGGCGGGGGCTTCCGCGTCGGCGACCAGGGCCCAGCTGCCCCGCGTGCTCGCCGAGGCGTGGAAGTTGAGCGCGGCGAGATTCGGCTCGGGCCGCTCGACGAATCCCACGGGGCTGTAGCGGCCGTAGTGGAACGCGGCCCAGAGACCGTCGATCGTGCTGTAGTAGGCGTAGGGATAGAGATTCTGGCGCCAGAAGCGCTGCGCCGCGAGCGGACCCGCGGCGCCCGCCAGCAGCGCCAGGCCGACGAGCGGCGCGCGCGCGACGCTAGCGCGACGCCGCGCGCTCGTAGAGATAGGCCGTGTCCATCAGCTTCGCCGCGGTGCCGTCATGCACGGCGAAGCGCCCGGGGACGAACGACGCGGCGCCGAACTCGCCCCGCTTGTTCACCGCGTAAAACTTGAGGTCGAACTTGGGTCGGCCGCGCTCATCCAGCAGCCGGGGCTCCGTCAGCTTCGCCACCCGCTTCAGCGTCTCGAGGCAGGCGTCCGTGGGCTTCATGCCGCGCCGCATGTGCTCCACCGTGAGGAACCCGCCGCACACCTTGATGTTCGACTCGCCCCGACCGGTCGAGCCCGCGGCGCCGATCTCGTTGTCCGTGTACTCGCCGGCGCCGATGATGGGGCTGTCCCCCACGCGGCCCGGGATCTTGAACGCGAGCCCGCTCGTGGTCGTCACGGACGAGATGTCGCCCTGCGGCGTCACCGCGTCGCAGTTGATCGTCCCCGTCGGACGCACGCTCATGTGCTCCCCCTCGGGAACATCGAGGTAGTCGTCGTCCGGATTGAGGTTGGCGCGCCAGCGCAGCCACACCTCGCGGGCGTGCTCGGTCAGCAGGTCTTCCTCCTTGAATCCGTACTGCAGGGCGAAGCGCTTCGCTCCTTCGCCCACCAGGAAGATATGGTTCGTGTACTTGAGCACGAGCTTCGCCACCTCCGAGGGTGTCTTGATACCCTCGAGCGCGCCCACGGCCCCGGCGCGCTTCGTCGGGCCGTGCATGCAGGAGGCGTCGAGCTGCACCACGCCGTCCGCGTTGGGGAGGCCGCCGTAGCCCACCGAATCGTCGTTGGGGTCGAGCTCCTGGATCTTCACCCCCTCGATGACCGCATCGAGGCTGTCCGCGCCCTGCATCAGGAGGTCAAAGGCCCGCTGCACGGCGCGCAGCCCGTTCGCGCTCGAGACGACCACGGGCTTCGCTGCCCAGCGACTGGGGGGCGGGGGCGGGGGCGGGAGCGGGCGCGGGCGCATCGGGTGTGGGATGTCCCGGGCGGCGGCGGCGGCGATGCCGACCGCGGTCGATGCCAGGAACTCTCGGCGCGACTGGATTCCGAGCATCTGTGACCTCGACTGAGGAGAGAGGTGGTACGTTTTAGCCGCCGCGGTGGCGGCTGTCAACTTGCTCCGGCCCCGGCGGCATTCTACGTTCCCGCCGTGGACGAGTACGAGCCGCCGAGCCCGCGAGCCGTGGTCCGAGGGATCCTCGGCGTGGCGATGGTCGGCGCCGCGCTGGCCGTCGTGGTGAGCTTCTTCGCCACCGGCGCGGTGGCCTGGAAGGCTGTGGCCCTGCTCGCCGCCCTCTGGGGCGCGTGGGGGTTTTTGGGCGGCCTCTTCGACCTCATCGTCGCTCCGTTGGGCCGCTTTCTCGGGAACGCGCTCGGCGGCGGGGAGCCCCCGCCGCCGAGCGACACCGGGCTCGCGCAGGAGACGGCGATGCTGGAGCGCCTGCTCGCGGGGGGCGGCCTGGAGCGGCACCGCGAGATCCTCGTCGGCGTACGCCTGGCGGAGATTTATCGCCTGCACCAGCGGGACGCCGCGAAGGCCGAAGCGCTGATCGCGCGGCTCGAGGGCAAGTATCCCGCTGCCCCGGAGCTCAAGTATGCCCGGCTCCGTTGAGCTCTCGCTCGTGATCCCCGTCTACAACGAGCGCGACAACCTGGCCCCACTCCTCGAAGAGATCGCGGTGGCGTTGCGAGGCGCGTCCTACGAAGTGGTCGCGGTGGATGACGGCTCGACCGACGGCTCGCTTCCCGAGCTCAAGCGCCTGCGGGCCGCGCATCCCGAGCTGCGCGTCGTCGCGTTCGAGCGGAACGCGGGACAGACGGCGGCCTTCGCTGCGGGCTTTCGCGCGGCGCGCGGAGCCGTCCTCGTCACCCTCGACGCGGACCTCCAGAACGACCCCGCGGACATCCCGGCGCTCGTGGCCGCGCTCGGGGACGGCGGCACCAGCGCGGTCGCGGGCTACCGCGTCGAGCGGCGCGACACGGCGTGGAAGCGGTTGCAGAGCCGGATCGCGAACGGCGTGCGCAACTGGCTGAACGGCGAGAGCATCCGTGACACGGGCTGCTCCCTCAAGGCGTTCCGCGCCGACGCCGTGCGTGGGCTGCCCCTCTTCAACGGCATGCACCGCTTCCTGCCCACGCTCGTCAGGATGCACGGCGGGAGGGTGGCCGAGCTGCCGGTCCGCCACCGCCCCCGGCGCTCCGGCCGCACCAAGTACGGGATGTGGAACCGCGCCTGGCGCGCGCTCGTGGACGCGTTCGCCGTCCGCTGGATGCAGCGCCGCGCGCTCAAGTACCGCGTGACCGAGGAATGGCCCTGATGCCCCCCCCCCGCAAGCCGCGTCTCGATCCGTCGATCTTCAACCTGCCTGTCGAGAAGATGAAGACGGGCTACTACTCGGATAAATACTTCGTCCGGGCGCGCGACCTCCTGCTCAAGGACAAGCACCGCCCCTGCGTGACGATGCAGGTCTTCGGCAAGGCGCACGCCTACCTCGGCGGCAGCGACGAGGCGATCGCGATCCTGAAGCTGTGCAGTGAGAGGTGGGAGGAGCTGCAGGTCTCCGCCCTGTACGACGGGGATGAGATCGCGCCCTGGGAGACCGTGCTCCTCATCGAAGGGCCGTACGACGCGTTCGCGAACCTCGAGACGCTCTACCTCGGCGTGCTGGCGCGCCGCACCAAGGTCGGTACCAACACCCACCGCGTGGTGGAAGCGGCGAAGCCGAAGCAGGTGATGTTCTTTCCCGCCCGCCACGACCACTGGCTGGTGCAGACCGGAGACGGCTACGCCGCGCACATCGCCGGCGCCATCGGCGTCTCGACCGACGCCCAGGCCTCCTGGTGGGGCTCGGAGGGAATCGGCACCGTGCCCCACGCCCTCATCGCGGCCTACCGGGGCGACACGGTGCTCGCCTCGCAGAAGTTCGCCGAGCACATGCCCGACAGCATGCGCCTGATCACGCTCGTCGATTTCGAGAACGACTGCGTCGGCACCTCTCTCAAGGTGGCGCGCGCCCTCGGCCAGCGCCTGTACGGCGTGCGGATCGACACCTCCGAGACGCTTGTGGACAGGTCGGTGATCCCGCAGATGGGGACGTTCAAGCCGACCGGCGTCAACCCGCGGCTCGTCTGGAACGTGCGCGAGGCGCTCGACCGCGAAGGCTTCAAGCACGTGAAAATCGTCGTGTCGGGCGGCTTCAACGTCGAGAAGATCCGCCAGTTCGAAGAGCAGGAGGTGCCCGTGGACATGTACGGCGTGGGATCGAGCCTGTTCCAGGGCCGCTTCGACTTCACCGCCGACGTGGTGCGCGTGGAAGGCAAGCCGTGCGGCAAGGTGGGGCGGGCGTACCGGCCCAACCCGCGGCTCGAACGGGTGGAGTGACCGCTTAGCCCTTGCAGCGGCGGCCCTTGCATTCCCACCGGGGCTGCATATTTTTCCGGTGCAATGAATAATAATGCAAAAGTGCCCGTGGGCGTGCTCGGGGCCTCCGGCTACGTCGGCCAGGAGCTGCTGCGGCTCTTGGCGCGGCATCCGGGGACTGCGGTCGCCTTCGCCACGGCGGACACGGCCGCGGGCGAGTGGGTGGAGGGCCATCAGCTGCTCCAGGCCGACGACGCGCCGCTCGAGCGCGCCGCCATCGTGCTCTCGGCCCTGCCCCACGGCGTCTCGGCCCGCTACGTGAACGAGGCGCGCGCGGCCGGGAAGCGCGCCGTCGACCTCTCCGCCGACTTCCGGCTGTCGGCCGAAGCGGTGTACGGGCTGACCGAGTTCTCGCGGCCGCGGCTGGCTCAGGCCGAGCTCGTCGCCAATCCGGGCTGCTACCCGACCGCCGCGCTCATCGCGTTGATCCCGCTGGCGCAGCGCGGGCTCATCGACCCGTCGCGCGAAGTCGTGATCGACGCGGCGTCGGGCGTCACCGGCGCGGGCCGCCATCCCCAGCGCGAGCTGCTGTTCGGAGAAGTGGCGGAGGACTACCGCGCCTACGCCGTGGGCAACACGCATCGCCATCTCCCCGAACTGCGGGCGGCGCTGGAGCGTGAGAGCGGGTTCGCCGGCGACCTGGTGTTCACGCCCCACCTGCTGCCGGTCAAGCGGGGGATCCTCGAGACGATCCACGTCCCGCTCACCGGGGCGCTCGACCAGGGCGCGGCGGAGGGGATCTACGAGGCGGCCTATCGCGGAGAGCCCTGCGTTCAGGTGGTGCGCGGCGCCTTGCCCTCCCTCAAAGACGTGGTGTACCGGAATCGCGTGGCGCTGGGCGTCGCCCCCGTCGAGCACGTGCGTCGGCCGCGCCTCACGGTGATCGCGGCGATCGACAACCTGGTGAAGGGAGCGGCGGGGCAGGCCGTGCAGAACCTCAACGTCATGCTCGGGCTCCCCGAGACCCTGGGGCTCGTATGCTGAGCGACGCAGTGAGGGAAGCTCGGCGGCCCGTGATTCCCAGGCTGAAGCCTGGGCTCGGCAATGCGCTGTCCTTAAGGACAGTGTTGTGCCGAGCCCACCCTTCAGGGTGGGAATCATGCTGAGAGTCCGTGTGGTCAAATTGGGCGGGAACGAGCTCGACCGGCCCGAGTGGCTCGCGGCCTGCGCGGACGCCCTCAAGCCGCTCGAGCCCCTCGTCGTGGTGCACGGCGGCGGCCAGGCGGTGAGCGCGCTGTCGCGGCGCCTCGGCCTGCCGGTCGAGAAGCGCGACGGCCTGCGCGTGACGCCTCCCGGGGTCGCGGAGGTCGTCGAGATGGTGCTCGCCGGCCCCGCCAATCGCGCCGTCGTGGCGGCGCTGCGGGCCGTGGGGCTCGACGCGATCGGCTTATCCGGCGTGGATGGCGGGCTGCTCACGGCGGAGCCGTCGCCTGCTGGCCTTGGCCACGTCGGCGAGATCACGGCTGTCCGGGCGTCGCTGCTCGAGAGCCTGCTGCTGGCAGGGCTCACGCCGGTCGTGGCCCCCGTGGCGCCCGCGGCCGGAGTCAACGGCGTGCCGCTCAACGTGAACGCCGATCACGCCGCCGCCGCCATCGCCGCCGCGCTGCGCGCGAAGGAACTGCTGTACGTCTCCGACGTTCCCGGAGTCGTCATCGACGGCGTCGCACAGGACTCCGTCGCCGCGTCCGACATTCCCGCGCTGATCGAGCTGGGCGTCGCGACCGACGGGATGGCGGCGAAGCTACGGGCCGGTGCGGCCGCCCTGCAGACCGGAGCGCAGGCCGTCCGCATCGGCGACCTCCATCTGCTCGGCCACCCGACCGCTGGTACGCGCGTCCTCGCCGCGACCCCGCAACCAGCATGACCGTCACCTCCACGGCCCCGGAGGCGTTGCTCGGCGTGTATGCCCGAGTCGGCCCGCTGCTCGTCGCCGGCGAGGGCTCGGAGGTCATCGCCGAGGACGGCACCCGCTACCTCGACTTCGTCGCGGGGATCGCCGTGAACGCCCTGGGCTACAACCATCCGGTGTTCCGTGGGGCGGTGACCCGCGCGCTCGAGAGCGGTCTGGTGCACGTGTCCAACCTGTACCGCACGGAGCCGGGCGAGCGGCTCGCGGCGGAGCTGATCGCCCACTCGTTCGCCGATCGCGTGTTCTTCTGCAACTCGGGGGCGGAAGCGAACGAGGCCGCGTTCAAGTTCGCCCGCAAGTGGTCACGCAAGACCGAGATCGTGGCGTTCACCGGCGCGTTCCACGGGCGGCTGTTCGCCTCGCTCGCGGCCACTGACCGGCCCGACTACCGCAAGCCGTTCGAGCCGCTCGTCCCCGGCGTGCACATCGTGCCGCTCGAGGATTGGGCCGTCGCCGATCGCATGATCTCGGCCAACCGCACGGCGGCCGTCATCGTGGAGCCGGTGCAGGGCGAGGGAGGCGTGCGGCCGCTGGATCCCGAATGGCTCGGCTTCCTGCGCGAGCTGTGCGACGCGCGCGGGGCGGCCCTCGTGTTCGACGAAGTGCAGTGTGGCCTGGGACGCACCGGCACGCTGTTCGCGTACGAGCAGACGGGGGTGGTGCCGGATGTAGTGACGCTCGCCAAGCCGCTGGGCGGCGGGCTCCCGATGGGGGCCGTGCTCCTCACCGAGGCGGTCGCCGCCGCGCTGAAGCCGGGGGACCACGCCACGACGTTCGGCGGCGGGCCGCTCGTCGCCACGGTGGCGCTCGACGTCCTGCGCACCATCGCCGAGCCCGGGTTCCTCGCCGCGGTGCGGGAAAAGGGCGCGGCGCTGGGCGCGGCGCTCTCCCGGCTCGCTGCCGTCTCGCCGAAGGTCGTCGCCGTGCGCGGGCGGGGCCTCATGTGGGGGATCGAGCTCGTGGAGCCGGCGGCCCCCTACGTGACGGCGGCGCGCGAGCGCGGCCTGCTCGTCTGCACGGCGGGCGCCCAGGTCATTCGCGTGGTGCCGCCCCTCGTGGTGACGCGCGAGGAGCTCGAGCGGGCGGTGGCCATCCTGGGCGAGGTGCTGGCGTGAAAGCGCTGCCCATAGTGGGGGAGTGGGGAGTGGGGAGTGGTCCGCCGCGGTCCGCGCCCGAGCTCCGGGTTGCACCGGACGGTACCACTCCCCACTCCCCACGCCTCGCAACGCTGGTGAGGGCGGCGCTGCTCGCGGACGTCCCCGGGCTCGAGGCGCTCCAGGCCCCTTACGTGGCTACCGGCGATCTCCTGCCGCGCAGCAACTACGACCTGTGCCGCCACATCAAGGAATGGGTGGTCGTTGCGGAGCCGGCCGACGGCGCGATCGTCGGGTGTGGCGCGCTGAAGATTTATTCCGGCGAGCTCGCCGAGGTTGCCGGGCTCGCCGTGCGCCGGGACCGGCAGGGCGTGGGACTCGGTCGCGCGCTCTTGGAGGCGCTGCTGACCCAGGCGCGGGACCACGGGCTCGCTCGGGTATTCGCGCTCACGCGCAAACCGGAGTTCTTCCTGCGCTTGGGGTTCGTGCCTGCCGAGAAGGAGCAGTTTCCCGAGAAGGTATGGGCCGATTGCGCCAGATGTCCGAGGCAGAACTGCTGTGACGAGATAGCGGTAGCCCTAAGGTTGTAGACGCACAGACGTCGAGGTAGACGCCTCATATCCACTTAGCGTCTCGGCATCTCGGCGTCTCCCTGTTGACACTCCCCCGTTGCCCCCGGAAATTCCCGGAGCTTCCCCTCGTTCTAGGATGGTAGTATGGCCCGGGTCATCTTCTGGGATGTCGACACCCAATACGACTTCATGAAGGCGGACGGCAAGCTGTACGTACCGGACGCCGAGCACGTGATCGCGAATCTGCGGCGGCTCAGCGACTTCGCCCACGGCCACGGCATCCGCGTGATCGCGAGCGCGGACGACCACGTGATGGGGCACCCGGAGATCTCGGAGCATCCCGACTGGCAGAGCACGTTTCCCCCGCACTGCCTGCGGGGGACGCCCGGGCAGAAGAAGATTCCCGAGACCGCGCTGCGCGATCCGCTCGTCATCGAGCCCGCGAGGACGGATTCCAAGGCGCTCGGCGAGCGCGTGCGCGCCCACCGGGGCGACATCCTGTTCCACAAGCACCGCTTCGACGTGTTCACGAACGAGAACGTCATGACCGCGCTCGACGTGATCGACCCCGACGACATCGTGCTGTACGGCGTGGCGACCGACGTATGCGACAAGGCGGCGGTCGAGGGGCTGCTGGAGCGCCGGCCGCACACGCGCTTGTTCGTCGTCACGGACGCCGTGAAGGGAATCGACAAGGACGTCTCCGAGCAGCTGCTGAAGGAGTGGGGCGAGGAGGGGGTGCGCCTCGTGAAGACGAAGGAGGTCGTGGAGGAGGGGCTCGTCGAGGAGCTCGCGCGCGCGACCGCATGACCACGCCCGCGTTCGGGCGTTTTTTTCTCCCCGGTCCGACCGACGTCCACCCCGAAGTGCTCGCCGCGATGCAGCGGCCGATGATCGGGCACCGATCGAGCGCGATGGCCGCGCTGCTCCAGGGCGTCGCCCCGCGACTCGCCGCCCTGTGTCGCACGTCCCGCCCGGTCCTCGTGGGCACCACCTCGGCCACGGGCTTCATGGAGCTCGCGGTGCGGAACGGCATCCGCCGCCGCGCCCTCTCGCTCGTGAACGGCGCCTTTAGCGAGCGCTTCGCCAACCTGGTGCGCGCCGCCGGAAAGGAGTGCGTCCGGCTCGACGTCCCGCTGGGCTGCGCCGTGGAGCCCGACAGGCTGCGCGACGCGCTGCGCCGTACGCCGGTCGACGCCGTCACCGTCGTCCACTCCGAGACCTCCACCGGCGTGCTGCAAGACGTGCCCGCGCTCGCGGCCGTGGCGCGCGAGTTCGACGATGTCCTCGTGCTCGTCGACGCGGTGACGTCGCTCGCCGGCTCGCCGGTGGAGCCCGATGCCTGGGGTCTCGACTTCACGTTCACGGGCTCGCAGAAGGCACTCGCCCTTCCGCCCGGGCTGGCGCTCGGCGTCGCGTCGCCGCGGATGCTCGAGCGCGCGAAGACCTTGCCCGATCGCGGACTCTACTTCGACCTCGTCGCCTTCGAGGAGGCGACCAGGAAATTCCAGCCGACCAACACGCCGGCGATCTCGCTGCTCTACGCGCTGGAGACCCAGCTCGGGCGCGTCGAGCGGGAGGGCGGGATCGAGGCACGCTGGCGACGCCACGATACGATGCGCCAGCGGGTGGAGGCGTGGAGCGAGGAGCGCGGCCTCGCCTTGCTCCCGGCCGAGGGCCGGCGCAGTTGGACCGTCTCCTGCCTCAAGCTGCGAGAGGGGCAGAGCGCCAAGGCGGTGGTGTCCGGGCTGCAGGAGGAAGGGTGGACGATCGGCTCCGGCTACGGCGCCCTCAAGGACTCGACCATCCGGATCGGCCACATGGGCGATCACACGCTGGGCGCCCTCGAGGAGCTGCTGGCCTTGGTCGGCGGCTTGCTGTCGTGACGTACCGCGTCGTGCTGGCCGATCGCGTGGCCGAGTCGGGGGTGCGGCTGCTCGCCGAGACGCCGGAGATCGAGGTCGTGAGCCTGGCGGGCAAGCCGCGCGACGAGCTCGAGCGGGCGCTGGCTGGGGCGCATGCGCTCGTCGTGCGGAGCGAGACCCACGTGACCGCGGATCTGTTGGCCCGCGCGCCGCGCCTCCAGGTGGTCGCGCGCGCGGGGACCGGGGTGGACACGATCGACGTCCACGCCGCCACCCGGCGCGGCATCGCGGTGATGAACGCGCCGGGTGCGAACACGGTGAGCGCGGCCGAGCATGCGATGGGGCTGCTGCTCGCGTTGGTGCGCCACATCCCCTGGGCGGCCGAGGCGATGCGGCGCGGCGAGTGGGACCGCAAGCGGTTCGAGGGGACGGAGCTCCGCGGCAAGACGATCGGCGTCGTCGGGCTGGGCCGGATCGGCGGGCACGTCGCGCAGGTCGCCCGCGCGTTCGGCATGCAGGTGATCGCGCACGACCCTTACTTGCCGCGCGAACGCGCCGCCGAGCTGCAGGTGAAGCTGCTCCCCCTGGAACAACTGCTGCGCCAGGCCGATGTGGTGACGCTCCACGTGGCCCACACCGAGCAGACTCACCATCTCATCAACGCCGAGCGCCTCAACCTGATGAAGCGGACCGCCGTGCTCATCAATACGGCCCGCGGGGAGCTTGTGGACGAGGCCGCGCTGGCGGAGGCGATCGTGCAGCAGCGCATCGCGGGCGCGGCGGTCGACGTGTTCGCGCGGGAGCCGCTCCCGGCCGACTCCCCGCTCCGCAAGCTCGACCGCGTGATCCTCACCCCCCATCTCGCGGCGTCCACCGCCGAAGCGCAGGAGCGGGTGAGCCTCGAGATCCTCACCGCCGTGCGTGACGCGCTGCTGACGGGCGACCTCTCCTTCGCGATCAACGTCCCCGGGATCTCGGGCGATCTGCTCCGCCGGCTCGGGCCGCTGCTCGACCTGGCGCGGCGCCTCGGGCGCCTGGGGCTCGCGCTGGTCGAGGGGCCGGTGCGCGCGATCGAGGTGGCCTACGGGGGCAAGGATGAGGCCGCGCCGCGGCCCGTGCTGGTGGCGGCGGTCGAGGGCCTCCTCTCGGCCATGGGCGTGGAGCCGGTGAGCCTCGTCAACGCGCTGCTCATCGCCGAGGAGCGCGGCATTCAGCACGCCCGCAAGACGGGCGCTCCGGAGCCGGGGTTCGAAACGACCGTGGGGGTGATGCTCGAGACGGCCGGGGGTCGGACGCGGGTGCTGGGGGCGCTGGTGGGCAACAGCCACGGCCGCGTCATCGGCATCGACGACTATCACGTGGACGTCGCGCCCGAGGGGTGGATGCTCGTGATCAAGAACCGCGACGTCCCCGGCGTGATCGGCCACGTGGGGACGCTGCTGTCGCGCGCGGGGATCAACATCGGCAGCTACCACCAGGCGCGCCGCGCGCCGCCGGGGGGCGAGGCGATCGCGGCCGTGAGCGTGGATCAGGCGCTGACCAACGGGGTGCTCGAGGAGCTGCAGCGGGTACCGGACGTGCTGCAGGTGAGGCTGGCGTATTTGGGAGACTAATCCGCGGCCTGCTCGGTCCGCCGCTCTTCGTCCTTCAATAGCCGGAATGTCTTCACCGCCCCGGTGAGCTTGTCGGCCGCCTCCGCGAGCTGGTTCGCGGACGAGGCGATCTCCTCGGTGGACGCGGTCTGCTCCTCGCTCGACGCGGCGATCTGCTCGGCCGCCGCGAGCAGCGTCTCGGTGCCCTGCGCCACCGTGCCGAGGCGCGCGCTGATCTCCTCCACCAGCGCCCGCACCTCTTCCGCCGACTTCGCGATCTCGCGACTCCAGTGATCGTTCGCTTCCGCCTCCGTGGCCACCGTGGCGAGCCCCTGGGCCGCCGACTGGGCCGCGTCGCGGGCCGCGGTGCCACCACGGGCGAGGGCGAGCAGCCGGTCGCGCGTCGCCTGCACGCGCGTCACCACGCCGCGCACCGTGTCCGCCGTGTTGCCCGCCGCCGCCGCGGCGACCGAAGCCAGTTTCCGCACCTCGTCCGCCACCACCGCGAAGCCACGCCCCTGCGGCCCGGCGCGCGCCGCCTCGATCGCCGCGTTCAGCGCCAGCATGTTGGTCTGCGTCGCGACGGCCTTCGCCTGCGCCACGAACTTCTGGATCTCCGCGGAGGCCTGCGCCAGCGCGACCGCTTCCTGCGCGCCCGTCTCGACCTCCAGGGCGAGCTTGGAGAGCTGCGCCGTGCTCTCGTCGAGCGTCTCCTTATGGCGGCGCGCCAGCGTGGCCAGGCTGCTGTTGCGGCGCACCGAGTCCTCCGCTCCGGCGGCGAGGATCGTCACGATCTGGAGGATGCGCCCGGCGTCGTCCGCCGCGGCGCGGACGAGCTGCGCCTGCTCCGCCGCGCGCTTCGTGAGGTCCTGGCACGTCGCGGCCATCTCCTCCGTCGAGGCGCTCATCTGCTCGGTGGACGCGGAGATCTGCGCTGCCATCGCCGCCGCTTCGTCTGCCGCGGTGCGGATCGCGCCGACCAGCCGGCGCAACGCCACGACCATGGAGTGGACCGACGACAGGAGGTCGCCCATTGCCGCGGTCTCGGTGTGCTGGGTCACGACCGTGACCGAGAGGTCGCCGCCCGCGACGCGGCTCGCGATGAGACCCGCGGCCCTGACGGGCTCGGCCAGACGGCGGTCGACCCACCCGCCCAATCCCCACAACGCGGCTGCGAGCGCGAGTGCGCCCGCGGCGCTGACCCAGCCCGGCGGGCCCCCGACGATCCACGCGCCGGCGTAGCCCAGCACGGCGGCGGCGAGGCCGGCCAGGAGGAAACTCCATCGCAGTTCGAGGGACCGAGTGGCCATGAGCGGAGCGGACGCGCTAAGCTAGGGCGGGTTTCACGGCGGGGCAAGTCCGCTTAATTTCAGGCACTTATGAAGAGCGCCCCGACGTACGAGCCCGCGACGGTGGAAGCCAAGTGGCAGCGCTTGTGGGAAGAGCGCCACGTCAACGAGCCCGACGTCGACCGGCCGCGGCGGCCGTTCTACAACCTCATGATGTTCCCCTACCCGTCCGCCGAAGGGCTGCACGTCGGCAACATGTTCGCGTTCACCGGCGCCGACATCTACGGGCGCTTCAAGCGGCTCGCGGGTTACGACGTGTTCGAGCCGATCGGGTTCGACGCCTTCGGCATCCATTCCGAGAACTACGCGCTCTCCATCGGCGCCCATCCGGCGAAGCTGATTCCCCAGAACATCACGACCTTCCGCCGGCAGCTGCGGCGCTTCGGGGGCATGTTCGACTGGCGTCACGAGCTCTCGACCACGGATCCCCGGTACTACAAGTGGACGCAGTGGCTCTTCCTGCAGTTCTTCAAGGCGGGCCTGGCGTTCCGCAAGCGGGCCGCGGTCAACTGGTGTCCGGCGTGCAAGACGGTGCTGGCGAACGAGCAGGTCATCAACGGCTACTGCGAACGGCACCCCGATGTCCGGGTCGAGCAACGGTTTCTCGAGCAGTGGTTCTTCGCCATCACCCGGTACGCCGAGCGGCTGCTGCGAAACCTAGACGCGCTCGACTGGTCCGAGAGCACCGCCGCCATGCAGCGCAACTGGATCGGCCGGAGCGAGGGCGCGGAGCTCGTCTTCGAGACCCCGGGCGGGGAGGCGATCACCGCCTTCACGACGCGGCCCGACACCGTGTTCGGTGCCACCTACATGGTGCTCGCTCCCGAGCACCCGCTCGTGGACGCGCTCACGGCGGACGAGCAGCGGCCGGTCGTCAACGCCTACCGGCGCGCGGTGCAGGCGAAGGACATCGTGTCCCGGAAGGTGGGCGAGAAGACGAAGACCGGCGTGTTCCTCGGCTCGTACGCCCGCAACCCCGCCACCGGTGAAGCGATCCCCATCTGGATCGCCGACTACGTGCTGATGGAGTACGGCACCGGCGCCATCATGGCCGTCCCGTCGCACGACGAGCGCGACTTCGAGTTCGCGCAGCAGTTCAAGCTCCCGATCGTCCAGGTGGTGCGACTCGAGGGCCAGGGCCTCCCCATCGTGTCGGAGGAGGGAGTGTTGATGAACTCGGGGCAGTCCAACGGGCTCAGCTGCCGCGACGGCGCCCAGCGCATCGTCCAGTGGCTCGCGGCGAAGGGGCTCGGCAGGGCGCAGGTCCAGTACCGCCTGCACGACTGGTGCATCTCCCGCCAGCGCTACTGGGGCCCGCCGATCCCCATCATCCACTGCGACCGCTGCGGCCCGGTGGGAGTGCCTGAGAAGGACCTCCCCGTCGAGCTCCCGTTCATCGAGGACTTCCGCCCCGACGACACCGGGGTGAGCCCGCTGGCGCGCCACCGGGAGTGGTACTTCGTGAAGTGCCCGCAGTGCGGCGCCCTGGGGCGCCGCGAGACAGACGTGTCGGACACGTTTCTCGATTCCGCATGGTACTTCCTGCGCTATCCGTCCACCGAGTTCGACGACCGGCCGTGGGACCCGCAGCGTACGAAGACGTGGCTGCCCGTGACCAGCTACATCGGTGGCAACGAGCACGCCGTGCTCCACCTCCTCTACTCCCGCTTCGTGACGATGGCCCTGCGGGAGCTCGGGCACCTGCACTTCGAGGAGCCGTTCCCGAAGCTGCGGGCCCACGGCCTGATCATCAAGGACGGCGCCAAGATGTCCAAGTCGCGCGGCAACGTGGTGATCCCCGATGCCTACATCCAGAAGTGGGGCGCCGACACCGTCCGCATGTACCTCATGTTCCTCGGCCCGTTCCAGGAAGGGGGGGACTTCCGGGACGAGGGGATCACCGGCATCCGCCGCTTCCTCGACAAGGTGTGGGCGCTTGCCCACGAGGCGGCGGTCGCCAAGGCGCGGCCGCTCCCGCCGGCCGTCGAGCGGAAGCTGCACCAGACCATCAAGAAGGTCACGGCAGACACGGAGAGCTTGAACTACAACACCGCGATCGCCGCGATGATGGAGTACGTGAATGAAGTGCGGAGTGCCGAGTGTGGAGTGCGGAGTGCGATGGAGCCGTTGTTGGTCCTCTTGGCGCCCTACGCGCCGCATCTCGCCGAGGAGCTCTGGTCCGCGTTGGGCCACGACGCGACGATCTTCACGGCGCCATGGCCGGGCTACGACGACCGCATCGCGGCGGGCGGCGACGTGGAGATCGCGGTGCAGGTGAACGGCAAGCTCCGGGGTCTGATCAACGTGCCGCGCGGCACCACCCAGGACGACGTCGTCAAGCGGGCGCTCGCGGACGCGGGCATCCGCAAGTTCGTGGACGGGAAGCCGATCCGGAAGACGGTCTACGTGCAGGATCGGTTGCTGAACCTCGTCGTCTGAACTCCGCTCCCGTCTTAGAAGATTCGCGCGACGAGGTCTCCGACGAAGTACCCGACGGCTGCGACGCCCAGCCCCACGACAAACATGTCGATCCCGCTGCGGATCACGCCGCGACCGGTGAAGAAGCTGCGCGCGGCCCCGACCACGAAGTGCGAGAGCATCGCGACGCTAAACGCGGTCCACGCAGCCGTGCGTCCGCTGAGCGCCAAAAAGGGCGCTACGGGAATGAATGCTCCGACGGCCGTGGCCGCTCCGGTGAGCCAACCTTCCTTGAACGGAGTGGCGTGGGCTTCGCCAATCTTCAGCTCCTCGCGTACCTGCTCCTCGAGCGCGCGCTGCGAGTCGCGCATCACGTCGGCCGCCATCTGCCGCGCGATACCGGCCTCGACCCCCTTGGTCTGGTACACGAGGGCCAGCTCTTCCTCCTCCACTTCCGGCATCAGCCGGATCTCCTCCTTCTCCATCGCGATCTCGTGCGCGTACACCTCCTGCTCGCTCTTCGCGGCGAGGTAGCCCGAGGCCCCCATGGAGAGCGCGTCCGCGATCATGCCGGCGAGGCCCGAGACCAGCACGATGTGCGGCGCCACTGCCGCGCCGAGCACGCCGGCCACCAGCCCGAAGTTGGCCGTGAGGCCGTCGTTGAAGCCGTACACCACGTTGCGCAGGAAGCCCCCCGAGCCGGTCCGGTGCCAGGGCTCGCTCGCCCGGCCGGCGAGCTTCGCCAGCGTCTCGGCGTGCGCGGCGGATTCCTTGGCGAGGGTGAGCGACACGCTGCGGGCGTCGTCGGTACTCGCCTGCCGGTGCAGGTCCATGTAGCCCTTCACCTCACGCCCCTCCTCCCGCAGCAGCAGGGGCAGCAGGTAGCGGGGGCCGAAGCGGCGCCCGAGCCACGCCATGAAGCGCGCGTTGAGCGAGGGCTGGGCGGCGTCGGACGGCACGGGGTGCCCGTGCTCGCCCAGCAGCTTGGCCCACATCTCGGTGTGGCGACGCTCGATGGCCTGGAGCTTCAGGAACACGTCGTGATTGGCCTGCCGCCGCTCCACACCCGCGAGCACGCCGTAGAGGTAGGCGGCGTCGGATTCGTCTCGCCAGTGATGCAGCCAGGCGTGGAGCGTTTTCTTGTCGAGCGTCGTCATGGGTCTCAAAGATATCGGGCTACGGGTCAACTTCCTAGTCGGCAAGCACTTAACTGCGTGGGGAGTGGTACCGACGGCGCGCGGCTGAATCTCGGTACTCCACCGTCGCGTACCACTCCCCACTCCCCACGCCCTTTGTTTTCTCGCGGCGCGACGCTTCCGCCGCGCACCGCATCATAGCATTCAGGAGATGACCATCTCGCTCGCCGTCCCCGACATCCTCGTGGCCCGGGCCCGAGCCGGCGATCTGGAGGCGCTCGAGGCACTGTATCGAGCCTTCGAGACGCCCGTCTACAACCTCGCCCGGCGGATGCTGCGCCATCCCGAAGAGGCCGAGGACGTGCTCCAGGAGACGTTCCTCGAAGTGGTGAAGAGCATCCGATCGTACCGCGGGGAAGGGCCGTTGTGGGCGTGGATTCGCAAGATCGCGGCCTCCAAGGCGCTGATGCGCATCCGGCGCGAGCAGCTGCGGGGGGTGGAGCTGCTGGACGAGGAGACGGCGCCGGGGAGCCCGGTGCACAAGAGCCTCCCGGCGCGGATCGATCTCGAGCGGGCGCTGGAGCGGCTGACCGAGACGTCGCGATCGGTCGTCTGGCTGCACGACGTCGAGGGCTACACCCACGAGGAGATCGCCGAGCTGATGGGCAAGACCGTAAGCTTTTCCAAGTCGCAGTTGGCGCGCGCGCACGCGCGGCTGCGGCGCATGCTGGAGACAGAAGGAGCGGCACCGTGATGCACTGCACGATGGACGATCTGCTCGCGCTGCGAGCCAACGAAGGCTCGGCGTGGGCGCGCCGGCACCTGGATGAGTGCCCGGCGTGCCAGACGGAGCTGGAGGCGCTGTACCAGCGCGTCGCCCGGCTCAAGGCGCTGCCGCCGCTCGGGCCGGCACGCGACCGCTGGCCCGCGATCCGCGACGCGATCGTCGCCGAGCGGCGGCGCCGCGTGCGGCGCTGGAGTGGCGTCGGACTCGCGGCCGCTGCGGCGGTCGCCGGGCTGATCGTGCTCGCGCCGTTCCGGCCGCGGCAGGTCGACGCTGCCGAGCTGGCGCGGGCGAAGCAGCAGTCGGCGACCTTGGAGGAAGAGCTCCAGCGCTACGATCCCACGGGACGCGTGATGAGCGGTCGGTCGGCCGCCCTGGTGGCCGAGCTGGAAGACCGCATTGCCGTCATCGACGGCGAGCTCGCCCGGGTGGGCGGGTCGGAGGCGCAGCTGCGCCACGACGAGCTCGTCAAACTCTGGCAGGATCGGGTGACGCTGATGCAGCAACTGGTCGACGCGCACGTCACCCGCGTCTCCTATGTTGGGCTGTGAGGCCCGGAGGAATCCGTTCATGATGTTGAAGAAGTGGATCATCGCCGCCGTCGCCGTCGCAGTCATCGGTCCCGCATGGCTCGCGGCGCAGCAGCCCCCGCGCCCGCCCCGCGCCCCGCGGGCACCGCGCGGCTTTGCCTTCTCGTACAGCGACAACCGCGGCCGCATCGGCGTGGTGGTCCGGACGGACGCCTCGCCCGAGAGCGACAAGCTCGGCGCCAAGCTCGAAGCGGTGACCCCGGGCGGACCGGCCGAGAAGGCGGGGCTCAAGGCCGGGGACATCATCACGAAGTTCAACGGGACGGGGCTCGCAGGCGTGAAATCCGAGGACGAGGACGAGTCCGGACCCGGGAAGAAGCTGATCGAGCTCGCCCGCAAGCTCGCGCCCGGCGACACGGTCCAGATCGAATATCGGCGGGGCGGTGACACGAAGACGGCGACGCTCGTGGCCGAGGACATCGACATGGCGTGGAGCTTCGTCGCGCCCCACATCGCCCCCACGCCCATGCCTCATCTCGATGGCCCGGAGATGATGATGGAGCCGCGAGCATTCGGTTTCTGCTTCGGCGACAGCTGGTGCGAGCTCGACCTCGTGACTCTGAACGGGGACCTGGGAGAGTACTTCGGGACCAAGGAGGGGATCCTCGTCGTCAAGGCGCCCGCGGACTCGAGCCTGCCGCTGAGGGCCGGCGACGTGATCCTCTCGATCGCCGGGCGGAAGCCGACCTCGCCCGCCCACGCGATGCGGATCCTGCGCTCCTACGAGGCGGGTGAAACGGTGTCCATCGAACTGATGCGCAAGCAGAAGCGCATGACCGTGGCGTGGAAGGTCCCGGAGCCCGAAGCGCGTCACATGCGGCGGCCGCGCGGGCGCGAGGAGCAGAGCCACTACCGGCGGGTGGTGCGGACGCGGCTCGGCGCCCGCTGGGTCTAGGAGGGGCGGGCTAGCCGCGTCGCGCGGCGGGCAGGGCCTGGTCGAAGGCGGCGAACTCGAACGGCTTGGGCACGCACGGCCGGCCGGTGGAGGCGAGGAAGGTCCGGACCTGCTCGTCCACGAGTTGCCCCGTCGTGAAGATGATGCGGTCTGCGTGCTGGGGGTCGTTCGTCTGGAGCTCCCGGTACAGCTCTTCGCCCGAGACGTCCGGCATCCGCATGTCCACGATCACGGCGTCGAACCTGCCTTCGCGCAGCCGGCCGAGCGCCTCCCGGCCGCTGGACGTCGTCTCCACTTCGTGGCCCCGGCCCGCCAGGTAGCGTTGCAGCGATACGCGCACCGACGCTTCATCATCCACCACGAGAATCTGCAGCCGGTCGCCCTGCAGCGGGACGAGGGGTATCGCCTGGGACTCGCCCGAGGCGCGGTGCGTGACGATCGGCACTTCCACGATAAAGCGGGCGCCTCCCTGCGGTGCGTTCTCGGCCCAAATGCGACCCTCGTGCTCCCGCACGATGCCGAGCGAAATGGAGAGCCCCAGCCCGGTGCCCGAGCCGGTCGGCTTGGTCGTGAAGAAGGGGTTGAAGATGCGCTCGAGCAGGTTGGGGGGGATGCCGGGACCGGTGTCCTCGACGTCGATGCGGATGACCGCCCCCGTGCGCCGCGTCCGCACGATCAACCGCTGCGACTCGCGGGGTGACTTCTCCATCGCCTGCTCGGCGTTGGTGACGAGGTTCAAGAACACCTGTTGCAGCTGATGGGCGTCCGCCATCGTCTCGGGGATCTGCTCGTCGTAGTCGCGCGTCACTTCGATGCCGCGCACCCGTAGCTCGTAGCCCCGGAGCTCGAGCGTGTCGTCGAGCACCTGGTTCACGCCCGTCGGCGTCCGCTCCGGTTTGTGTTGGCGCGCGAAGGTGAGGAGGTTCTGGACGATGCGCGAGGCGCGCCGCGCCTCGGCGTAGATCATCTCGGCCGCCGTGCGCTGGTCGGGCGGGAAGCGTTTCTCGGTGAGCAGCAGCTGCGCGAACGCCGAGATCCCCGCCAGCGGATTGTTCAGCTCGTGCGCCACGCCGGAGACGAGCTGCCCGATGGCCGACATCTTCTCGGACTGGATCAGCTGCTCCTGCAGCATCTTCTGGTCGGTCACGTCGCGAATCACGCACAGCACCTCTTCGTCCTTCTGCGGCGTCGAGTACGTGACCTGGATCGTGCGGTACTCCCGGTCCTTGCGGATGAACGTCGTCTCGAACAACCCCGTCTCCCCCGCGAGCGCCTTCTGGAAGTGCATCAGGGCCTTGGGGAGCTCGTCGTCCGGGAGCAGCGGCGCGAACCACTGGCCCACGAGCTCCTGGCGGGGGTAGCCCGAGATGTTCTCGGCGGCGTGGTTGAAGGTGGTAAAGCGGCCGTTGGCGTCGAGCGTCACGATCGCGTCCGAGGCGGACTCGAACAGGTTGCGGTAGCGCGCCTCGGACCGGGCCAGGGCGTCCTGCGCGCCCTTTTCCTCGGTGATGTCGCGCAGCGACGCCACGGTGCCGACGAGGTCGCCGTCGAGCACGAGCGGAGTGGTGGAGACGGCGACGTTGCGCTCCTCGCCGTCCGCACGCACGACGGTGGTCTCGTAGCGCTGCTGCTCGCCCTCGAACGCCCGGTGCTCGCGCTCGGCGACGTGCTGCCGCTCCGCCGAAGCGACGAGATCGTCGATGGCCGTGCCGGGGAGATCGGCGAGCCGCCGGCCGAACAGCTCGGCGGCCGAGCGGTTGGCGGTGAGGACTTTGCGGTCGAGACCGGTGACCACGACGGCATCCGCGAGCGCTGCGACGATCTCGGCCGCGACACGCAGCGGGTCCAGCGCCGGGGGCTTCGGTGTCATCGTGGGGGCCCGAAGCCCCCGCGTGGGCGCAGCGCCCCGGCTCTTACTCATTCGTACGTTGCGACCATCGCCTCACGCATGTAGGAGAGGCTCTTGTGCGCGGAACCGGTCACGGCCTTGGGGCTCTCGCCCCGCTGCACGCAGGCCTTGATGATCTCCAGCGCGTGGATCGGATGCTCGTCGTCGTACTTCGCGTGCTCCTCGAGCCACCAGCGTCCGCGCGGCCCGATCTTCTCGTTCTTCGCGAGCCCACGCAGCGCCTTCTCGGAGATCTTCTGCGCCACGCCCTCCACCGCGTAGTTCGTCGCCGACACCGCCTCGCCGAACGGCGCGGTGCGGCACATCTCGGTGAGGTAAGCGTGGAACTCCTTTACCTCGTCAATCATGGGCTCCGGGGTCTGGAAGCGCACCCGAGGAACATTGAAGCCATCTCCCATCGCGCGCCACATGGCGTCGTGCCGGCGCTCGACCCGGATGTTGTCCCGGAAGAACGCCTTGCCGTCTTCCGGTGAACGGTCGAGCAACGTCTGCAGCCACTGGGGAAAGTCGCGAATGATGGGATAGAACGCGACCAGGAAGTCCTGGATCTTGCCGTCGATCAACGCATTCTCCGACGCGTGGATGATCACGGGCGTGTCGAGGATGGCCTCCCGCTGCGGCTCCAAGGTGGCGTCCAGTTCTGCCACCCAAGCCGGGTGGGGGGTAACCTGCACGGACATGATGGCTCCTTCCAGGGCGCGACCGAGAGAGGCTGCAACGAGCCCCCTAATCTACCGCGGCCGTGGAATCGCGCAACTTCAAGTCGTATTGTGACTTGTGCCACACATCCGGACCGACATTCGACCACTCGGAGTCTAACCGGTTGCCCCTGAGCGTGTTGTGGAGGCAACACAGCACGACTTTCGGGCTTGTGGCTGACGATATATCTTCTAGCAGTATCGTCACGTTACATCTTAACCGTGAGGTAACAGTGCGAAGACATGTGGGATGGGAGGCGTTCGCCTTCGGTTTCGGACCCCGCGGGTGGGGCGCACGCCGTCGGCGTCAGTGGTTCGAGGCGGGTGACATGAAATACGTGATCCTCAAGCTGCTGCGCGACAAGCCGCGCCACGGCTATGAGGTCATGAAGGAGCTCGAGGACCAGCTACGCGGCTGCTACTCCCCGTCGCCCGGCACCGTGTACCCCACGCTGCAATGGCTGGAGGACGAGGGCCTCGTGGTTGGGAAGGACGTCGAGGGCAAGAAGGTTTACGAGATCACCGATACGGGACGCCGCTTCCTCGATGAGCACAAGGACGTGGTCGAGGACATCTTCGAGCGCGTGCGCGAGGCCGTGGACCGCGCCGTGGGCGGTACCATGGCCGAGATCAACCGTGGGGTGGGCCGGCTAGTGAAGGCCGTCTACCGCACCGGCTGGCGCGCGAAGGAAGACGGCATGCGGCACAAGGTCGCTGAGGTGCTCGCGCGCGCGGCCGAAGAGATCGAGACGCTCGCGGGCTAGCCCCGCCGCTGCCGCAGCTCTTCGAGCGCGGCCTTCACGTACACGCGGGTCATCTGCTTCCGCCACGACAGGTCGAAGTCGGTATTGTCGAGCGGCTTGGCGGGGCGGTAGGCGGCGGCGGCGGCCGCGGCGATCGCGTCGTCGCCGAGCTCGCCGTCCCGCAGTGCCGCGGCGGCCTCGGGGATCTCCTGAGGCCAGCTCGCGACGCCGCCCAGCACGATGCGGGCGTCCGTGACCCTCCCGCCCTCCCGTCGCACCCAGGCCGCGACGCCCAGCACGGGGAAGTCGAATGAGCCACGCCGCCGCAGCTTGTGATAGACCGCGTCCCAGCCGTCGGGAGCCGGGAGGCGTACCTCGACCAGGATCTCGTCGGGCTGCTTGGTGAGGTAGTTGATGCCGTCGTTGTGGTAGAACCGCCCCGCCGGAATCACGCGCTCCCCCTGCGGGCCCACGAGCAGGAACTCCGCCCCGATCGCGACCGCGACGGGCGCCACATCCGAGGAGCTCACCGCCCAGCAGCGCGGCGAGGACGGCGCCACCCAGCAAATGTGCCCGTCCTTCTTCATGCAGAAGTCGATCGCCTTGCGCCATTCGTACGTCTGGTCGTAGTAGTTGCAGCGCGTGTCGAGACACAGGTTGCCACCCAGGGTGCCCATGTTGCGGAGCAGTGGGGTCGATACGAGCGCCGCCGCGTGGGCGACGGCTGGATACGAATGTTGGAAGGTTGGAAGGTTGGACAGCTCGGTCAGGGTGACGCACGTTCCAACATTCCAACCTTCCAACCTTTTCAACTCGGGAATCGCCATCAGCGAGATGACGGTGCGCGGCTCCTGGTGTCGCCGCTTCATGTTCGGATACAGGTCCGTGCCGCCTGCGACGTACATCCCATCCGGACCCGCGTCGGCCTTCATCGCCAACGCCTCCTTGAGCGTCTTTGGCTGCAAGTACTTGAAGGAAGGGAGCCGGAGCATCAGCGCCGCCGCCCTGCGGTGACCCCTACCGCCTTCTCCCGCCCTCTACCGCCTTCTCCCGCCCTGCCGTCCCCGCCCTCCCAGGGGGGAGCCACTCGCGTGGGCTCCGGCCACGGCAGGTCTGGGAACCCGAGCGGCCCGAACCGCGGCTCCTCGCCCTTTTCCTTGCGGCGCAGCGCCTTGAAGACCTTCTCCGGCGTAATCGGCACTTCGTCGATGCGGACGCCGACGGCATCGTATACCGCGTTCGCGACGGCGGGCGGCACGGGGAGGAGCGGGCCCTGCCCGCACTCCTTCGCGCCGAATGGGCCATTCGGGTCGGGATCCTCGACGACGTAGGTGATCACGTCGCACATCTCGAGCGTGGTGGGACTCTTGTACTCGAGCAGGCTCGGAATCTTGTGCACCACGTTGCGGTTGCCGCGATAGGCCATTTCCTCCATCAGGGCCTCGCCCAGGCCCATGTAGATGGACCCCTCGATCTGGCCCATCACGGCGGCGGCGTTGATCGAGCGTCCCACGTCGTGGGCGATCCAGATCTTCGGCACCCGCACGATGCCCGTGGCGGGATCCACGTCCACGAGGGCGACGCACGCGCTATACGAGTAGGCAGGTGAGGGGCCGACCCCCGCGCCCCGGTACTTTCCGGCGCCGGCGGCCGGGGTGTATGAACCCACCGTTCCCACCGTGCCCGCGGCCGCTTCGGCGAGCTGCACCGCCTCGGCGAAGCTGATCCCGCGCTCGGGACTCGCCGCGTCGAATACGCGACCGCCCACGAACGTGATCCGCTCGACCGGTGCCTCGAGCTTGGGCGCCGCGTGCCGGGCGATGAGGTCGCGCGCCCGCTCCGCGGCCTGGATGGCGGCGTTTCCCGTCATCAGCGTCACGCGGCTGGAGTAGCTGCCGAGATCGACCGGAGTGAGATCGGTGTCCGCCGCGACCACGGCGATGTCGAAGGGGTCGAGACCCAGCACTTCGGCGACGATGATCGCGAGCACTGAGTCCGAGCCCTGGCCGATCTCGGTCGACCCGCAGAACACCGTCACGCCGCCGCCCCGGTCGCACTTGAGCTGCACGCCGGAGTGCGGCATCGCATTCCAGTAGATCGGGAGTCCGGCACCCGTGATGTAGGAGGAGCAGGCGAGCCCCACGCCCTGGCCGTAGGGGAGCTTGCGATACCGCTCCTTCCACCCCGATCCCGCGACGACCTTGCGAATGCACTCGGCGAGGCCCATGGAGCCGATGCGCAGCCAGTTCGCCGTGAGCGAGTGCGGCGGCACGAGATGCTTCAGCCTGAAGTCGGCCGGGTCGATCCCCAGCTGCTCCGCGATCTTGTCGAAGTGGACTTCCAGCGCGAACCGCGGCTGCGGCGTGCCGTGGCCCCGCTTGGGGCCGCAGGGCGGCTTGTTGGTGAACGCCCGCGCGCCCTGGAACTTGTAGCGGGGCACGTGATGGGTGACGGTCTGCAGGGCGCCCGTATAGTAGGTGCTCGCGACGCCGTAGGAGCCGTAGCCGCCGCCGTCGAGCAGCGACTTGAAGTGCATCGCGGTGATGGCGCCGTCCTTCTTCACCCCCGTCTTCACCCACATCAGCGTCGGGTGGCGGCCTCGATGGCAATAGAAGACCTCTTCCCGCGTGAGCGTGATCTTCACGGGACGGCCGGTCAGCATCGCGAGCTTCGCCACGACGATCTCGTGGCTGAACGGGTCGCTCTTGCCGCCGAAGGCGCCGCCGTTCGTGGTCGCGATCACGCGCACTCGAGCGGGCGGGAGCTCCAGCACCTTGGCGAGCGCGCGGTGCACGTAGTGCGGCGTCTGGGTCGAGCTCCACAGCGTGAGCTTGCCGTCGGGCGACCACTCGGCGACCGCCGCGTGCTGCTCCATCGGGAGATGGGTGTTCCCCTCGAAGAAGAGCAGGTCCTCCCGCACGAGCTCCGCCTCGGCGAAGCCAGCCTCCACGTCGCCGAATTCGAGGTTGATGAGCTTGTGCAGGTTGCCGTGATCGCCATAATCGTGGATGCGGGGCTCGGGATGCTCGACGGCGTCCAGGTGGTCCCTGATTGGCCGCAACGGCTCGTACTCGACCGCGATCAGGTCGAGCGCCGCGGTGGCCACCTCCTCGCTGACCGCGGCCACGCCCGCCACCGGGTCGCCCACGAAGCGCGCCTTGTCGAGCGCGAGCGCGTGCTCATCCTGGGAGACAGGCAGGATCCCGAACGGGATCGGGAGATCCTTCCCCGTGAGCACCGCCTTGACCCCGGGGAGGGTGAGGGCCCGTGCCGCGTCGATCCGGACGATGCGGGCGTGCGGATGGGGGCTGCGCAGCAGCTTGCAGTACAGCATGCGGGGGAGGGAAAGGTCGTCGGCGAACTTCGTCACGCCGAGCACCTTGGCCGTCGCGTCCACTTTGCGGAGCGCTTTCCCCACGACCCGGAAATCATGAGACGGTTGGACCAGGGGACGGTTGGAGGGTCCGCCGGGCGTCGTGGACCCACCTTCCGACCTTCCAACCTTCCGCCTCTTACCGTCGGCCATACAGCGACTCCCGTGCCGGCTCTGCCTTCTCACCTCGCAGCCGCGCGGCCGCCAATTCCACCGCCTCGTAGATCTTGATGTAGCCGGTGCAGCGGCAGAGGTTGCCCGAGAGGGCCTGCTTGATGTCGTCTCGGTTGGGGCTCGGGTTGTCGGCGAGGAGGGCGTCGGCGGTGAGGAGGAAGGCTGGGGTGCAGTAGCCGCACTGGGCGGCGCCCAGCGCCGCGAAGGCTTCCTGCAGCGGGTGCAGCCGGCTGCCTTGCGCCAGCCCTTCGACCGTCTTCACGCGGCGGCGCTCGCACGCGAGGCCGAGCACCAGGCACGACAGCACGGGCGCGCCGTCGAGCAGCACCGTGCACGTCCCGCATTCGCCCAATTCGCACCCGTGTTTCGTGCCGGTGAGGGCGAGATCCTCCCGCAGCACCTCGAGCAGCGTCTTGTGCGGAGCGAAGGCGACCTCGACCGGCTCGCCGTTCAGCTCGAACGCGATCTTTGCCTTCGAGTCGGGCCTCATGTCTCGAAACGTAATCTTGATAACCCGCACCCGGGACGCCAGCTTTCGGCCTCCCCACTGGCTGACGGGACGATGCTGCAGCGCTTGGTTCTCGCCGTTCTCGTAACGATGGCGGTACCCCCGTCCGACCTGGCCGCTCAGGACTACCGGGCGCAGGCCATGCGGCTCCTCAAGACGGTCCCCCTGATCGACGGCCACAACGACATCCCCGACGCCATCCGGGAGCGCGGCGGCCTCGACTCGGTGGACTTCGCGGCGAGCCAGCCCAGGCTGATGACCGACATCCCGCGGCTCTTGGCGGGCGGGGTCGGCGGCCAGTTCTGGGCCGCCTACGTCCCGGTCACCACGATCCACGGCGGCGAGCACCCCGCGGTGTATGCGCTCGAGCAGATCGACCTCGTGCACCGCCTGTGTCGTAAGTATCCGCAGACCTTCGCGGAAGCGACCACCGCGGCCGCCGTCGAGCGCAACTTCAAGGCGGGGAAGATCTCCTGCCTCATCGGGATCGAAGGAGGACACGCGATCGAAAACTCGCTCGGCGCGCTGCGCATGTTCTTCCGGCTGGGCGTGCGCTACATGACGCTCACGCATTGGGAGACGATCGACTGGGCCGACGCCGCCACCGACAGCGCGAAGCACAACGGCCTGACGCCGTTCGGGGAGGACGTCGTCCGCGAGATGAACCGGGTGGGGATGCTGGTGGACCTCGCCCACGTCTCGGACGCCACGATGGTGGACGCCATCCGCGTGTCGCGCGCGCCGGTGTTGTTCTCGCACTCCTCGGCCCGCGCGCTGTGCGACCACGTGCGCAACGTCCCCGACTCGATCCTGCGCATGGTCAAGGCGAACGGCGGCGTGGTGATGGTGAACTTCTACCCGACCTTCGTCTCCGAGGCGGTGCGCGCCTACGGCGACAGCGTCACGGCGCGCTCCCGCGCGCTGCGGGCGGCGGGGGTGGACTCCGCTGCGATCGCCGACTCGGTGAAGGGGTGGGACGCCCGCGCGCCCAGGGCCACGCTGTCACAGGTGGCCGACCACATCGCGCACGTCCGCGACGTGGCGGGCGTGGACCACGTGGGCGTGGGCTCGGACTTCGACGGCATCACGACCGTGCCGGCGGGGCTGGAGGACGTGTCGAAGTTCCCCGATCTCCTCGCGGAGCTGCTGCGCCGGGGCTGGAGCGAGCAGGACGTGAGAAAGGTCGCCGGACTGAACGTGCTGCGGGTGCTGCGCGATGCCGAGAGAGTGTCGAGGGAAATGACGGCGGCGAGGGATTAGCTACTCGTCGAGCCCGCCGCCTGCTTCCCGGCATCCTCGAACCCTTTCCTGGTCATCTCCCCCCACCGCTGCCGCAAGGTGAACACGGTGAAGAAGGCCTTCAACCGCCACCACACCGTGCGCTGCCGGTACCCGAACGTCTCCAGCGTCCCGTAGCACAGCAGGCGGATGAGATCCCCGAGACGACCGTAGCGGCGGAAGCTCACCTCTTCGAGCACCACGGCCCAGAGCGACAACAGCATCCCGTAGCCCCAGGCGACGAGCAGGAACAGCAGCGCGAACGAGGTGTTGACGACGCCGAGGGCGAGGCCGAGCGCCGTGACGATGTAGCCCATGACCTCGATGAGGGGTGCGATCATCTCCCCGAACGTGAAGAAGGGCATCGCGATCAACCCGACGCGGCCGTAGCGGGGATTGAAGAGCATCCCCTTGTACTGCCACATCGCGGCGATGAGGCCGCGATGCCAGCGCTCGCGTTGACGCGCGAGGATGCGGCCCGATTCCGGGACCTCCGTCCAGGCGACGGGGTCGGGGATGAAGGGGATCTCGTAGCGGATCTTGTGCTGCCGCAGGTGACGATGCAGGCGGATGACGAGGTCCATGTCTTCCACCACGCTCCTCGTCTGGTACCCGCCGATGGCGTGGAGGTACTCCTTGCGGAACAGGCCGAACGCGCCGGAGATGACGAGACTGCCTCCCAGGCGGTTCCAGCCGAGCCGGCCGAACAGGAACGCGCGCAGGTACTCGACCACTTGGATGCCCGGGAGGAAGCGCCGGGGGACCCTGGCGTCGTTCACGCGGCCGTCCTTCACCGTGCAGCCGTTGGCGACGCGGACCGTGCCGCCGACCGCGGCGATCTGGCGGCCGAGCAGGAAGGGCCGCGTGAGGCGGAGCAGCGCGTCGGGCTCGATCAGGGTGTCCGCGTCCACCGCGATCACGAGGGGGAAACGACTCGCGTTGATGGCGGCGTTGAGCGAGTCCGCCTTGCCGCCGTTCTCCTTGTCGATGACGAGCAGCCGCGTGCGCGTGCGTGAGCGGTACACGGCTAGCACCGGGCAGGTGGACAGCGTCTCCGGATAGGTGCGCGGCACTTCGTACAACTCGAACGCGTGGCGCAGCCGCTCCAGGGTGTCGTCCTTCGAGCCGTCGTTGACGACGACGACCTCGAAGTTCCGGTACTCGAGGGTGAGGATCGCCGTGACGCTCGCCTCGATGGTGGCGCTCTCGTTATGCGCGGGGACGAGGATCGTGATCGGCGGCAGGGCGTCGCTCTGCATCAAGCGCTGGAAGTCCTCGTCCTCGGCCAGGCGCGTCTGCTCCCAGATCTCGGGGATCGACAGCACCAGCAGCAGGGCGTAGAAGGTGTTGAGGGCGAGGAAGTAGGCCAGGATCACGACGTCGGTGACTCGAATCAGCTCGCTCACGCGGCGTACTCCGCGAGGGCCTGGGGCGAGAGTCCGAGGATCAGCGCCGCCATGTCGCGCGCCTCCTGGTGCCCACCCACTTCGGCCTCGAGCAGGGCGTTGCGGCCGGCGGCGCCGAAGCGCGTGAGGGCGAGGCCGGCGCGCAGCCGCACCCACCACTCCGGGTCGCGCAGCGCCTCCCGCAGGGCGGGGAGGGACTTCGGGTCGGCGATCATGCCGAGCGAGCGGGTCGCCTGGGCGCGCACCGGCCAGGCCTCGTCCTCGACGAGGAACCCGAGCGCGGCGACCGACTCGGAATGGGGGAACTTGCCGAGCGCGCGGGCCACCTGGGTTCGCACCTCCGCCTGCGGATGCGTGGCGAGCGTGGTGAATCCCTCGCGCAGCACGGGCTCTTCCAGTCGCCCCGCAAACTCGATGAGGCGGGGGAGCCGCGGGTCGTCGAGCCGCCGGAACAGCTGCTGCAAATGTCGCAGCACGGCCGGGCGGGCGCGTTTCAGGACGCTCGCATAGTAGGCCTGCACCGTGGGGCCGAGGAACGGCAGCTGCTCGAGCGCCGCCGTCACGAGCGTCGAGCTTCCCACGCGCTCGAGCGTCGTGGCCGCGGCGAGTTGGACGGCCGGGTGATGGTCGCGCAGCAGCTGCAATACCCGGCCGATGTCGCGCGACGTAGCGGCGACGGACAGAAAGCGGGCGCAGTCCAGCCGCTTCCACCAGCGCGCCGAGCGGCTGTCGGCGCGCACCGCTCGCGCCCACCACTGGCTCTCGAGGGCTCGTGCAAGCTCCTGCCACCGCTCGCCCCCGATGCGAGCGGACCAGGTGACGAGCCCATCGATCGCCACCGGGACCGGCAGGCGCGCCAGCGCCCGCAGCACCTCGTCGGAGGGCGCCTGCCCGAGCGACCACCGCTGCATCACCCCGTCGAGCTCGATGCGCTGCGGGTTGAGCCGCGCGCTGCGGCGCACCCGCACCCAGCGATTCAGAATGATGAGAATGACCAGGGCGACGAGCAGCACGCCCTGGGCGACGGCGACGATCAGAAGGAACTGACGGCTCGTCACCTCCCTACCCAACGCTTGATCTTCTCGAGGGCCACCCGCAGGCTAATCGGCTTCACCAGGTAGTCGAGGGCGCCCGCCTCGAGGCCGCGCAGCTGCTCCTCTTCGGTCCCGTGCACCGTCGTGAACACGACGCGGTACGTCCCGGGGCGCGCGCGCTGCAGCGCGTCGAGGATCGAGTAGCCGTCGAGCGCGGGGAGGTCGACGTCCAGCAGCAGCAGCGGATGAGTGCCCCGAACGTCGAGTGCGAGCAGCTCCTGCAGCGCCTCGCGGCCGTTGCGGTAGGCCACGAACCGGTAACCGCGCGAGTTGAGGCCGTACGCCAGCAGCTCGGCGAGCGCCGCGTCGTCTTCCACGAACACGATCTCGGGCGCCTCGCCCGCGGGAGCCGGCGGCGCCACGGCCAGCGGGGGACTCGATGCGGGCGCGGGCTTTGGTGGCGCAGGCGGGGGCTTGGGTGGCGGAGACGGTGGGTGCTCGATGGCGGGAGCCGGCGGCTCTGCGGGCGCCGCGTTGGGTGGCAGAATCCAGGGCAGGTCCGCCTTCGCCGGGGACCCCGCCGGGGGCTCCGCCTTCGGCTGCGGACGGGGTGGAGGCGGCGCGGCCCGCGCGCGAGCAGGAGTCGGCGGCGGGTTCCGCTGCGGCTGCTGGGTCGGTCGCGTGGTCGCCTGCGGTGGCCGGGGTGCAGGACCCACCCGCGGCCGTGGAGCGGCGGCCGCCGGCCGGGGAACCTCGAGCCCCAGCATCTCGGCCAGGCGCGCGACGAACCAGCGCGTGAGTGAGCCGCGGTCCACCTCCGGGTCCCCGGGCCAGGAGATCCAGTCCTTGACCGTCGCCTCCATTCCGGCCGCGAGGCGCGACACCTCTATGAAGCCGAAGGAGCCCGCGGACCCGTGGATCTTGTGAGTCTCCCGGCGTAGCGCCTCGAGCGCGGCGAGATCGTTCCTGGTGGCGGCGAGGCGCTCGGCGAGTCCGGCGAGCGCTACGAGCACGGGCCGCATCCCCGCGAGGTACTCCTCGAGCAGCCCCGGCGGGAGCTCGGGAGGCGTGGCGTGCCCGGTCATGGGTACCAAGATGGGGAACCGCCTGGCGAAAATGCTATAGCGGACAGGCGGTTGCGCTGGGGGCGCCCCGCACGATATTGCCGGGAGAAGTGCCCCGAGTACGAATGGAGGGTGCGATCATGAAGCGACCGCTTCAGGGTGTCGTCGTCCAGGGCGCGGTGGGTGGGGTTCTGGCGGGGTCGATCGTGGCACTCTGGTTTTTCGTGGTGGACCTCTTGGCGGGCCAGCCGTTCCACGCGCCCGCCGCCCTCGCCGCCGCGCTGTTCCACCAGGAGGCCGCGCAGGCGACGGTGCGCCTCATCGCCTCCTACACCGTCCTCCATTTCGGGGCGTTCGCGCTCCTTGGCGTGGCCATGGCCTGGGCCATCGCGCCGCTCGAAGCTCCCCCCCGCACGCTCCTCGGCGTGGTGTTCGGGTTCCTCGTGCTTGACGTCGTCTTCTACGTCGCCTTGCTCCTCACCGGCGCCCGGCTGCTCGACGTGCTGCCGTGGCAGCACGTGCTCGGCGCGAACCTCGTGGCCGGCGTCGCGCTCATGGCCTTTCTGCACCGCGTGCAGCACGACGCCCGCCCGCTCGGTCCGGTCGCGTTGCGGACCCATCCGCTGCTGTGGCGCGGCCTGATCACAGGGCTGATCGGCGCCGCCGCCGTCGCCGTCTGGTTCTTCGCGCTCGACCTCGTCGCCGGCCACCTGTTCCGCACGCCGGGAGCGCTCGGATCGACGCTGTTTCTCGGCGTCACGGGCCCCGCGCAAGTCCAGGTGAGCCTCGGCACGGTCGCCGGCTACACCGTGGTCCACCTCGCGGCGTTCGCCGTGGCAGGGGTGGTCCTCGTCGCCGTAGCCGAGCAGGTCGAGCGCGTGCCGGCACTGCTGCTGGTCATCACGCTCGCGCTCATCATCTTGGAAGCCGTCGTCGTCACGACGATGGCGCTCGGCGCCGAGTGGGTGCTGGGGTCGGTGGGCTGGTGGTCGATCGGCGTCGGGAACCTGCTTGCGGTGTGCGGCATGGGGTGGCACGTGTGGAGCACGCATCCGGTGCTCCGAGAGCGGCTGCGGCACGGGCCCGTCGAGGTCCGGGTTTGAATGGGGATCGCGACGAGGGACGGGGGACGCGGGACGCGTCCTCCCCTCCCCCGTTCCTCGTCCCCCGTCCCCAGTCGGTGGGACTGTGTTTCACGTGCCGCTGGACGCGCCTCGTGACCAGCCGGCGCGGGTCGACGTTCTATCGGTGCGCGCGCGCGGAGGTGGATCCGCGCTTCGTGCGCTACCCCGAGCTCCCCAAGCTCGCCTGCGACGGCTACGAGGAGAAGTCATGAACGCGTAATCGTGGGGGGTGGGGAGTGGTACTCGAGGGTGCGCTCTGTAACTCCAATGCTCACCGCGAGGTACCACTCCCCACTCCCCACGAAGCCTGGGTCCACTATTGCGCGCCGGAACGGTGTTCCCCACTTTGGGACCCGCGCCCGCCCTAGAAAAAATCCAGACCCCGAGGTCCCCGTGGCCCAGCCGCGGCCGGTGGAGCGCGCCAAGCTGTTCTTCTTCCGCAACTTCGAGCGGATCTTCGTTCTGGTCCTCGTCGCCGCGATGCTGGGCATCCACGCCCTCGTCGAAGACAAGTTCGCGTTCCTGAGCTTCTACTACCTGCCCATGATCCTCGCCGGATTCTACGGCGGACGGCGGTTCGCCGTGCTGGCCGGCGTGTTCGTGGTGGCGCTGATCTTCTTCGATCAGTACGTCCAGGGCATCGGGATGCTCCCCGGCTTCTACAGCGGCGCGTTACTCGCCCTCGTGCCGTGGGGCGGGTTCCTGATCCTCACGGGTTACGTGGTGGGAGGTCTCGCGGAGCAGCGCGCGGCGCGGCTCGGGGACGTGAAGAACGCTTACCTCGCGACGCTCGAGCTTCTGACGTATCACATCGAGTCCACGGAGCACACTCAGGAGGGGCACAGCAACCGCGTGGCGCAGGTGGCCGCGGCGATCGCGCGGGAGCTCAACCTGCCGGATGACGACGTCGAGAACCTGCACGTCGCGGCGCTGCTGCACGAAGTAGGCGCGCGCGACCAGCGGCTGCTGCGGCTGTTGTCGCGCGCGGTGACGGACGCCACCGTGCCGGTGGCGCGGGCCATGCGCGGCGCGGCCGAGATCATCGCCGAGTACGGCCATTACTACGAGATCGTAGGGGAAGATTGGGACATCGACTCGCTACCGCTCCTCGACACCGTCAAGATCCTCGCCGTCGCGGACGCCTTCGAGACCCTGCAGATGGCGACGCCAGTGCGAGCGGCCTTCCCCAAGTGGAGTGCGCTGGAGGAAGTCGAGAAGGGCGCGGGCAAGACGTTCGCGAAGAGCGCCGTGCGGGCGCTGCGCATGGTGGCGGGGCGGCCCGAGGTGACGGGGCCCGCTCAGGAGCTGCGGGTCGTCTAAGACGAGGGCGTGGGGGGGGTGGGGCGTGGGGCCGCTACGCGCCGGAGTTGCGTCGCCCACTGGCGACCCCGCCCGCCACGCCGACGCCGAACGCGATCGCTGTCCCCAGGGTGACCACCGGCAGCAACGCGATGGGGGCGGCGAGCGCGGCGGCACCGACGCCGGCGAGGAGCGGTGCCGCGGGCCTGTGGACGGCGTCCACGAACCGCAGCCGGCGTTTGACGAACTGCCGCGCGGCGACGAACCCCCCGCCGGCTGCGGCAATCCCGATCAGCAGTCCGATCACGAGAACTCCTTTCGTCACGTCTTACGCAACTTCCCAGAGGGGGGTTTCCGTCCGCGGCCGCCCGGGGGCTCAGGACCGTGAAGGCGGAGGAGGACGCTCCGGCGCCACCGCCATCCCCATGATGTGGTAGCCGTTGTCGACGTAGACGACCGAGCCCGTAATCGCCCGGGCGAGCGGGCTCGCGAGGAAGGCGGCCGCGTGCCCCACGTCCTTCGCGTCGATGGCCCGGGGGAGGGGCGAGTTGGCGGTCGTGTAGGCGATCATCTGCTCGATGAACCCGATGGCACTGGCGGCGCGCGACGCCCAGGGGCCCGCGGAGATCGCGTTCACCCGCACGCCGAAGCGGCGCCCCGCCTCGTAGGCGAGCGTGCGGGTGTCGGCCTCGAGGGCGGCCTTCGCCGACGACATGCCGCCACCATAGCCGGGGATGACGCGCTCCCCCGCCATGTACGTGAGCGAGAGGAAGGATCCGTCCGGCCGCAGCAGCGGACCGAGGCTCCGCACGAACGCGATGTTGCTGTACGCGCTCACGCTCAACGCTTCGAGGTAGCCGCGCCGGCTCGTGTCGATGAGCGGCTGCTTCACCTCGGGGGCGTTCGCCAGGCTGTGCACCACGATGTCGAGCGGTCGCGCGCCGAAGTCCTGGGTCAAGCGCGCGACCACGCCCTGGATGCTGAAGTCCCCCACGTCCTTGTAGCGCTTGTTCTCCCGCACGTCGGCCGGCGCATCGGCCAGGCTATCGTACGCGGCATCGAGCGGGTAGATGCGCTCGAACTGGAGCGTGCGCCCGTCGGACAGCTGCAGCGAGTTCGCGATCTTGCCGCGCTCGAGCAGCTTGGTGAAGATGCCGAGCGTCGGCGGCCACGTGCCGACGCAGACGGTCGCTCCCGCCTCGGCGAGCGCCTTCGCGATCGCGAAGCCGAACCCGCCGTCGTCCGACACCCCCGCGACGAAGGCGCGCCTGCCCTTCAGGTCGATCGGCAGCATCGCGGACCCGTCACCAGCGGATGGCCGCGCTGGCCCAGGTGAACCCCGAGCCGAACGCGGTGAGGATGAGCAGATCGCCGCGGCCGAGCCGCCCGGCCCCGAGCGCCTCGTCGAGGGCAATGGGAATGGAGGCCGCCGTGGTATTGCCGTACCGGTCGATATTGGCGAAGACCTGGTCGGGCCGCAGCCCGGCCACCTTCTGGACCATTTCGATGATGCGGCCATTCGCTTGGTGCGGCACCAGCAGTTTCACGTCGCCCGGCGTGAGCCCGTTGGCCTGCAGTGCGAGCTCCACGGACTTGGGCATGAGCACCGAGGCGAACTTGAACACCTCGCGCCCGTCCATCACCGCCCGGTGCTTGCCTTGCCGCAGCATCTCTTCGCTCACGTAGGGGTCGTGCGCCAGACCGGGGCCGTCGACCCACAGCTTTTCCGCATGACGGCCGTCGGCGAAGAGATGCACGGAGAGGACGCCGCGCCGCGGGTCTTCGGTGGGGCCGAGCACCACCGCGCCCGCGCCGTCGCCGAACAGGACCGCCGTGTCCCGGCCGCGGGTCGTCTTGTCGAGCCCGCGCGAGTGCACCTCGGCGCCGACCAGGAGGACGCGCCGGTAGGTACCGGTGCGGATCCAGGCGTCGGCCACGGAGAGGCCGTACAGGAAGCCGCTGCACTGGTTGCGCACGTCGATCGCCGGGATGTCGCTGACGCCCAGCTCGCGCTGGAGGAAGACGCCGTTGCCGGGCTCGAAATGGTCGGGAGTGCAGGTACAGTAGACGATGCAGTCGAGGTCGCGGGGCTGCAGGCCGGCCTTGGTCAGGGCCTTGCAGGCGGCCTCCCGCGCCAGCGTGACGCCGGTCTCGCCGTCCGACACCCAGTAGCGCGTCTTGATGCCGCTGCGTTGCATGATCCACTCGTCGGACGTGTCCATGAGCCGCGCCAGGTCGTCGTTGGTGACGACCCGGGCGGGGACGTGAAAGCCGGTGGCGATGAACTCGGTGCGCGGCATCAGGACGCCTCACGGTACCTGTTGCGGGCGACGGGCGAAAGGGGAAGATTTCGCCCCCGAGTCGCCAAGGCAAGGGACGCGCATGGATCTGACGGTCACGCGGCCGCAGTACGAGGCCGTCCGGGGAGCGAAACATCTTCCGGACGTGCTGAAGCAGGCACTCGACCGCGCCACGCCGTCGGGTCAGGCCTACGTGCTCCGGCTCACGTACGAGGAGGCGACCGCGCTGAACGAGCTGTGCGCCTGGAACGTTCACACCGACGCGGGTGGAAACGTGACGCCCGACTCGCGCGTGTTCGACGATCTCGTGAAGGCCATCCTCACGCACCCGGACTACTGACAACCACCATGAGCCGCCGCTTCGCGCTGCTGGGGATTCTCACCCTTCCCCTGTTTCTCTTCCCCCTTCCCCGGCTGTCGGCCCAAAGGCGGGCCATCACCTTCGACGATTACATCGCCCTCAGGTCGGTGGGTGACCCGCAGCTCTCGCCCGACGGGAAGTGGGTGGCGTACACGGTCACGGAGCAGTCGCTCAAGGACAATCGCGGCACGACGCGCATCTGGCTCGCCGACGTTGCGACCGGGCAGGGCCGGGAGCTCACCGCCGGGCCCGGCTCCGACCGCCAGCCGCGTTGGTCGCCCGACGGGAAGACGCTCGCGTTCGTGTCCACGCGGCAGCACGGCGGGCAGCTCTGGGTGCTCTCGCTGGCGGGGGGCGAGGCGCGCCAGGTGACCACCCTGCCCGACGGCGTGTTCGACCCCGTGTGGCTGCCGGATGGCAAGGCGCTGCTCGTGACGAGCGACATCAAGTGGCCGGCCGCGCAAGAGATGGATCGGCGCGCCGGAGACTATCCCACCGAGGCGCGGCTGTGGACCGGCCTGTTCTACCGCCACTGGGATGACTGGCGCGCCGGCAAGCGCCAGCACGTCTTCCGCGTCAGCCTCGCGGGCGACGGGGCGAAGGACCTCACCCCGATGGATTACGACGCGCCCACGATCGCCACCGGCGGCGACGGGGACGTGGCCGTCGCCCCCGACGGCAAAGAGATCGCCGTCGCGATGCATCTCGACTCGACCGTGGCCGACAACACCAACGTGGACATCGTGCTGCTCGACCCGGCCGGGTCCGGCACGCGGCCGCTCACGACCGGCCGCGGCGCCGACAACACGCCACGCTACTCCCCGGACGGGAAGTGGCTCGCGTATCTGTCGCTGGAGCGGCCGGGCTTCGAGGCGGACAGACAACGCTTGATGCTGGTGCGACGGAAGGACGGAAGGACGGAAAGTGGGGCGCCGACGGAAGTGACGTCCGGGTGGACGCTCTCCGTCGGGTCCTACACGTGGTGCGCGGATTCGAAGTGCGTCTACGCGGTCGTTGAGGAGCGCGGGAGAGAGAACATTCACCGGATCGACCTTCCGTCCTTCCGTCATTCCGTCGCCGTTGGCGGGGGCGGGGTGAACACCAACGCGCAAGTGACGCCGGACGGTCGCGGGGTGGTGTACCTGCACCAGAGCAACACCCAGCCCACCGAGGTGTGGGTTTCGGGACGGCAGCTGACGCACCACAACGACCAAGCGGTGGCCGCGCTCGACCTGAAGCCGCTCGAGCCGTTCGGCTTCGTGGGCGCACTGGGGGACTCGGTGTTCGGGTGGCTGCTCAAGCCCCCGGGCTTCGACCCGGCCAAGCGCTACCCCGTCGCCTACCTGGTGCACGGCGGGCCCCAGAGCGCCTGGCACGACGACTGGCACCCCCGCTGGAACTACCAGATGTTCGCCAGCCGGGGCTACGTCGTGGCCGCGGTCAACTTCCACGGGTCGACGGGCTACGGTCAGAAGTTCACCGACGCGATTTCGCAGCACTGGGGCGACTACCCGTTCGAGGATCTCATGAAGGGTCTCGACGTCGTCGCCCGGCTGCCGTTCGTGGACTCCACCCGCATGGGCGCGGCGGGCGCCTCGTACGGCGGCTACATGGTCTACTGGATCGCGGGCCACACGAACCGCTTCAAGGTCCTGGTGGACCACGACGGCGTGTTCAATCCGGCGAGCATGTACGGCACCACCGAGGAGCTGTGGTTCGTGGAGTGGGAGTTCGGCGGCACGGCCTACGCCAACCGGGCGCTGTACGAGAAGTGGTCCCCCTTGAACTTCGCGCAGAACTGGAAGACGCCCATGCTCGTCGTCCACTCGCAGCTCGACTACCGCGTGGACCTCTCCGAGGGCTACCAGGCCTTCACGGCGCTCAAGAAGGTGGGCGTGCCGGCCAAGTTCCTGTACTTCCCGGATGAGGGGCACTGGGTGCTGAAGCCGCGCAATCGCCGCTTATGGTGGGGCACCGTGCTGGACTGGCTCGACCAGTACCTGCAGCCGCCGGCGGCGACCGGAGCCCGCTAGTGGTCGGCGAGCCGTTCCGGGCGACGCTCATCCGCGGCACCATCTTCGCCGCCGCGGCGGGGGCGGTGCTGCTCGTCACGCTGCCGCGGCACGGCGGCCTGGCGTCGGACTTCGTCGACGCGTTCACGCTCGCCTTTTGCTTCGCCTTCCTCGGGCATTACGTGGAGCTGGCGGCCCTCGCCCTTCCCGATATCGAGACGGGAGTCGGTCGGCTGGTGCGCGTCGCGGTGTGGTTCGCCGGCGGGCTGTGGTGCTACGTGGTGGCGCGCTTCCTGTGGGTCAAGTACGGCCGCGACCTCAACGAGCTACCCTCGCTCATCTGGGGCGGCGTCCTGTTCATCGCGATCGAGCTCGTGGTCCACGCGGTGCTGCATGCGCGGGGGAGGCCGAGCTTCTTTGGTGGGGAGTCATCTTGAGCCATCAGCCATCGGCCGTCAGCCTTCAGCGAGCTGACTGCCGAAAGCTGTCTGCCGACAGCTATTTTTTCTCCCACACGTTGTTCTCTCGTCGCACGTCGGGCAGGTTCATAGCCGGATCGATTTCCACCTTCACAAGATCCGCCGCCAGCCGGCGCGCATAGGCGTAGCGGTTGCCGCGATACCAGATCTCGACCGGGAGCCGGACGGTCTCGACCGCGCCGCTCGCGAGCGTGAGCCGCAGGTCCACGGGCATCGGGAGGCCGCCCGGGCTCGCGAGGTAGACGAGCGCCGTCGTGCCGCCTGAATCGGAGCGGGTCCGCACCGAATCCACCGCCTGGTCGATCACGTCGGTGCGGTAAAACCAGCCGCGCCAGAACCACGACAGGTCCTCCCCCAGCGCGTCCTCCATCGTGCGGAAGAAGTCGGCAGGGGTGGGGTGCCTGAAGGCCCACCGCCGGATGTACTCGCGGAACGCGGCGTCGAAGCGCGTGGTGTCGGCGAGGACATAGTGCCGCAGCAGGTACAGGCCCGTCGCGGGCTTGGTGTAGTCGATCTGGCCGAGCAGTGTCGGGTCGACGCGGTCGGCGGAGAGCATCGGCGGCTCGTCGCGCCCGCTGCGGACGAATTGTGCCCACGCCTGGGCGTTGCCGCGGTCGCGGTCCCAGGAGACGTCCGGGAAGAACGTACGCGTCGAGAAGATGTTGATGAACGTGTTGAACCCCTCGTCCTGCCACATGTAGAGCCGCTCGTTCGACCCCACGATCATCGGGAACCACTCGTGACCCAGCTCGTGCGTCGTGACGCCGAAGAGGCCGAGCCCGCCGGAGCGATGCGAGCAGAACACGATCATCGGATACTCCATCCCGCCGACGGGCCCCGCGACGTTGATCGCCGTGGGATAGGGATAGCGGAACCACTTCTCGGAGTAGTGCTTGATCGAGTGCCGCGCGAACTCGGTGGAGCGGGCCCAGTCGGCGTTCGCCTCCGGCGGGTAGAACGACTGCAGCAGCACGCCCTGCCACCCGCTGGCGTCCCAGATGAAGTTGGGCGCCGCCGCCCAGGCGACGTCGCGCACGTTTTTCGCGCTGAACCGCCAGGTGAGGGTGGGGCTCGCGCCGGGCGAGCGAGGCCGGGTGAACGACCGGCCGACCTCGGACTTCGCGATGATGGGCACGGTGGTGTCCGACTTCAGTGCCGTAGCGAGGCGGGCGCGCTGCGTGGGCGTGAGCACTTCCGCCGGGTTCAGGAGGGTGCCCGTCGCCGCGACGACGAAGCTCGCCGGCACGGTGAGGGCGACATCGAAGTCGCCGTACTCGAGATAGAACTCGCCCTGCCCGAGGTATTGATCGGTGTTCCAGCCGCGCACGTCGTCGTACACGGCGAGCCGCGGATACCACTGCGCCAGCTCGTACAGCCACCCACCGGGGAACTGCTCCCGGCCCATCCGGTCCCCTCCGTGCTCGGGGATCTGGAACGAATAGGCGATCTCGAGCGACACCACACCGCCCGGGGGCAGCGCCTGGTCGAGGTCCACACGCATCACGGTCCCGTTTACCGTGGTCACGAGCGACGCCCTCCGGACCGCCTGAGCACCCCGCCTGACCGCCTTGACGTAGTCGATCGTGTACCCGCCCACGAAGCCGCCGCCCGCGAACCGGGTGCCCGGCGGGTTCAGCGCCGCCCCCCTGCTGCCGTCGGCGAACAGGTTCTGGTCGAGCTGCAGCCAGACGTACCGCAGCGTGTCGGGGGAGTTGTTCCCGTAGCGGATCGTCTCGTCGCCCCGGAGCGAGTGGCTCGCCGTGTCCAGCGTGGCGCGGATCGCGTAGTCGGCGCGCTGCTGCCAGTAGCGCGGTCCCGGTCGCCCCGAGCCTTCCCGCACGAGGCTCGGCGTCGGCAGCTCCAGGCGACGGAAGGGCGAGGTGTCGCCGACCTGGGGCGGCAGGGGTGTCGGGGACGCCGGGGGCGACTGCTGCAGTACGACGACGGCCAATGCGAGTGCGAGCATCGAGCGATGTCCTCGAAGTGTGGGTGAAGGATGGGGACGAAGCCGGCGTCTTACGTCGTCCGACCTCGTCCCTCCTGCGCCTCTTCCAGGTAGCCGCCCGCCACGCCGCCGACGACCATCGCGAGCCCGAGCCAGCCGAGCCCGCTGAGGTGCTGGTCGAAGAGCAGCAGGGCGAGCAGCGCGCCGACGACGGGCTCGATCGTCGCGGCGACGGCCGTGGGGGCCGCGTCGATGCGGCGCACACCGGCGAAGAAGAGGAAGTTCGCGCCCAGCACGGGGCCGAGCACGAGCGCGGCGATGTAGATCCAGCCTCCGATGGTCGGCGGGGGCGCCGGCGGATGGCCGGCCAGGGGCAGGATGACGCCGAGGATGAGCGTGCCGCCCGCGATCTCGAGCAGCAGCACCCGCAGCGCGCCATAGCGGGGCACCGCGAAGCGCGCCAGCAGCGTGCTGCCGGCGTAGCTCGCCGCCGCGAGCAGGCCGCCCGCAACGCCCGCGGCGAGCCGCACCGACCCCGCCGCCGTGCCGTGGCTGCCGCCACGTACGGTGAGGGCCGCGCCGAGCATCGCCACGAGGGCGAGCGCCAGCCGCAGCGGGGTGAGCGCTTCCCCGAGCAGCGGCTTCGCGAGCACCGCGACCAGCACCGGGGCGATGTAGAGCAGCGCAGCCGCCCCGGCGACCCCCGCCCCGGCGATCCCGAACTGGTATGCCACCTCGAACAACGCGACCAACGCGCCGCCGCCCACCCCGACGAGCAGCAGGGCGGTGCGGTCGATGCGAAAGAGGTCGCGGTGGAACAGCAGGCCGTAGGCGACGAGCGCCAGCGTGCCGAGCAGGATGCGCCAGAACCCGATCCCGGTGATCGCGGCGCCCTCGCGGTAGAGGGCGGTGCTCAAGGGGCCCGTGGTTCCCCAGGTGGCGCCGGCCGCGAGCGCAAACAGGTAGCCGGCCAGACGCGTGGCGCGGGCGACCGGTAGTCGAGCCGTGGCGGTCACGGGCCGAACGCGACCCGGTCCGTCAGTCGTCGGCGGCGAGCTCGGCGCGCAGCACCGTCACGGCCTGGCCGCCGAGGATCACGCGGTCCCCTGCGGGGCGCACGCGGAGCACGCCACCTCGCGCGGAGGCTTGATAGGCGAGGAGCTCTTTCTTCTTCAGCCGCTCGCTCCAATAGGGGCCCAACGCGCAGTGGGCGGAGCCCGTGACGGGATCCTCGGGGACGCCGGAGCGCGGAGCGAAGAAGCGGGAGACGAAGTCGAAGCCGTCGGACGACGCGCGGCTCGTGACCATCACGCCGCGGGCTTCCACCCGCGCGAGCGCGGTGAGATCGGGCTCGAGCGCCCGCACGGACTCCTCGCCGTCCAGTTCCACCAGGTAGTCGAAGCGGGTCTTCCCCACGTAGCGCGGCTTCACACCCAGGGCGTCGACGAGGCCGGGCGGCGCGACCGCGGCGGTCGGGGGGGTGGCGGGGAAGTCGAGCTCGATCCACGCACCCCGGCGCACGGCGCCGAGCAGGCCGCTGCGCGTATGAAACGTGGCCGGCGCGTCTCCGGCGAGATGCCCGTCCTCCCACAGCACGTGCGCGGACGCGAGCGTGGCGTGGCCACACAGGTCCACCTCGACCGCGGGAGTGAACCAGCGGAGCCGGTAGCAGTCGCCGTCGGGGCGGAGGAAGGCCGTCTCGGAGAGGTTCATCTCGCGGGCGACCGCCTGCATCCAGGCGGCGTCGCGCGGCTCGGGGAGCACGCACACGGCGGCGGGGTTACCGCCGAAGCGGCGGTCGGTGAACGCGTCGACCTGAACGATCCGGAGTCCCATCGCCCTCTAAGTTACTCGCTTCCCCAAGCGGTGCGTTAGGAGGTGGACGCCGATCCCCACGGCCAGCGACGCGACGAGCAGCCACGTTTCGTAATGCGCCACGTCTTTCCGTGAAAGAAACGGATCACCGATGTGACTCCTTGCAGGCGACTGCCCGGAGGTCCGCTTCGCGTCCCTGCACGGCCTGGCGCGCCCGGCGGCGCGCGAGGTTCCAATTCCGCCAGTCGTCGTCCCCGCGCCCCCAGCGTGCGAGGAGCCGTGCGCTCAGCCGACACTGCTCCGCACCGCCCAGCCGCGGGACGGCCGCGAGGAGGACGGGCACCGCGTCGGCGCTCAGGGAGGCCGCGTACTTGGCGTCGAACGGTCGGTCGTGGGGCAGCCGGCCGAGGTTGGTGCGCACGATGAAGGCGTCGGGATTGAGGACGTGCAGCCCGGCGAGCACAGCGAACCCCTGCACCAGTGCGCCGAAGGCGAAGCGCCGCGGCTGCCCGCGCAGCACGGTCCAACCGAACCACCCGACGATGCCGGCGACGTACACCATGAAGGCGGTGGCGTACAGCCGTACCTCCGACAGCCCGAACTGGTCCACATAGAGGCGCATCCGCTCGAGCGCGGAGGCCATCACGACCGCGAGCAGCAGGATCAGCAATCCGGCGAGAGACCGGAAGGTGCGGCGCTGCTGAGGCGCCTCGTTGCGAACGGCCCAGTCCGCCGCGAGCAGGATAGGCAGCACGAGGGCGCTCGCGGCGACCAGCTCGAAGAACCCCCGACGCGCGTACTCGGCGTAGGTCAGGCCCGTGGTGCGTTGGATCAGGTCGGTCCCGCCGAAGAAGTAGCGGAGTTGGATGACCACGAAGAGGAGGAACAGCGCGTCGAGCAGACCGAGGGCAGTGCCGACCGGGACAATGCCGAGGGAAAAGCCCCGGCCTGGGCCGCCGGTCGGTTGCGCCACGGCGCGGAGCAGAGCACTCCACAACACGCCGCCGGCGAGCGTCGTTCCACACGCGATGAGAAACGTGTGCGACGCGACCGCCCCAAAGTCGATGTCGAAGGCGCCGGCCAGCACGTTGCCGAACACGGCGTCGGCCGATGCGAACAGGCCGCCGAAGACGAGCAGCAGCGGCAATGCCAGCAGGGTGCCGGCGCCGACCGCGCGCAGGTGGCGCAGCGCGCCGCCACTCGGCAACTCCTCCCACCGCACGTCCCGTCCCACCAGCGCGAAAGCACCGACGCACGCGCCCACCGCCGCCGCCAAGCCCGCCTGCACGTACTCCCACGCATGGAGGCCACGGATGGCGACGCCGCGCAGGCTCAGGCAGGCGAGGCAGCAGAGGATCGCGAGCCCGATCGAGTCCAGCGCTCGGAGCGCCATCGAGTCCCGCGCGGTGAAGTTCGACGCCAACAGCAGGATGGCCACCGCGAGCCAGAGGGCATCGGCGCTCACCGCGATGCCGTGGCGGTGCACGATGTAGGCCGCCGCGGCGACGAGTCCGGCGGTGCAGAGCAGTGCGTTCAGTCCCCAGGGCGTGGCGCGCAGCAGGAGGTCGCCCGAAACGCCCAGCACAGTAGCGGCGCCCAGGATCTCGAGGCCGAGCCTCGTCTTCTCGCTCATGGCGTTCATCCCGCCGCAGTCTCTGGCAGCCCGCCGAAGCGGCGCTGCCGCCTGCGGAATTCGCCGATCGCCGCGGCGAGATCGGCGGGGCCGAAATCCGGCCAGTAGCGGTCGCTGAAGTGGAGCTCGGCGTACGCGCACTCCCACAGCAGGAAGTCGCTGAGGCGCTGCTCGCCGCCGGTGCGGATGAGGAGGTCGACGTCGGGGAGGAGGAGGCCCGCCTGGATCGCGGCACGGCCGGAGTAGTCGACGAGGAGCCGGAGGAAGAGCGTCTCGTTGCCGGCGGTCGCCTGCTCGGCCGCGTCGATCGCCACGCCGAGGAGGGCGGGGAGCCGGTCGCGGCGGCCGACGACCTCGAGCCGCACGCCGTTCGCGACGAGCCGCGGAGTCTCGCTCCGCAGGTAGCGGGCGAAGAGGCGCATCAGGGCCGCGACCTCGTCGGGGGGCCGCTTCCAGTTGTCGGCGGAGAATGCGAACAGCGTGAGCTGGCCGATGCCGAGGCCGGGCGCCGCCTCGACGATGCGGCGCACCGCGCGGGCGCCGGCGCTGTGGCCGGCGGCGCGCGGCAGGCCGCGGCGCGTCGCCCAGCGCCCGTTGCCGTCCATGACGATCGCGACGTGCAGAGAAGTACTTTGCATCGTAAAGTTCGATCCCACAAAAAAAGGCGCCCCGCCTAGCGCTCGCGGGTCGCCCGGATCAGGGCCTCCATGTGGTCGAGGTAGCGCTCCAGGGCACGCCGTCCCGACGCCGTGAGGCGGTACTCGGTCTTCGGCACGCGCCCCGCGAAGGACTTGGCGCACTTCACGTACTGCGCCGCCTCGAGCTTGCGGGCGTGCACGCTGAGATTGCCGTCGCTCGTCTGGAGCAGCCGCTTGAGCTCGTTGAAGGTGAGCGACTCGGTCACCGCGAGCGCGCTCACGATGCCGAGCCGGATCCGCTCGTGGATCAGGCGGTCGAGCTGCGGCGGCTCCGGCCGCACGCGCTGTGGGCGAGGCGCCCGCTCCGCGGCCTCCGCCCGGCGCGCAGCCGTCGATTTAGCCACCGTACCTCCGTGCGATGACGACGCCGAACGCGATGTGCAACCCGCCGAACCCCGCCCCCAGCAGCCAGTTGCCCCAGGCCGGGGGGCCGAACAGCGCGGCGGCCCCGGCGAGCATGAAGCACAGCCCCATCACGGGCACGATGCGCACCGAGAACGCGCCGCCCGTGACGAAGCCAGTCCCGTACAGGAGCAGCCACACGCCCGGCAGCGCGTGCCACTGGCCGGCGCGATACAGCGCGATGGTCAGCAGACCGCCGACCGCCATGGGCGGGATGAACCCCAACCAGAAGCGCCGCCCGGGCCCGGAGAGGATCGGGTCGTTCACGGCGTACGCCTTGCGGACCATGGTCCCGCCGCCGATCACCAGGGCCACGATCGCTTCGCCCAGCCACGTCGCGAGCCAGAGCTCCACGCTGGGCTGGCGCGCCGCGAGCAGCGCGGCGGCGAGCGCCGTAACTCCCACCGCGACCTGCCCCCACCCCGGCACCGCGGTGAACGCGCCGGCGCGCTCCATCGTCTCGCGGATGTAGCGCAGGTTGTCGATGGCGCGGTCGTGCAGGGGCCGGGGGGACGTCATGGGGAGAAGTATAGCGTCAGGGCGATGTTTTGACAAGTACTTTGCAGCGCAAAGTCACGGTCCCGGCGTCGTGGGCTTTCTCGGCCAGCGGAGCTTGAAGACTTCGAGCGAGCGCGCCAGGATGCCCAGGCCGCCGGCGTCGCCCGCGCGCCGCGGCACCGCCCGGTAGATCAGGACCACGAGGATCCACGTGATCCAGCTGCAGCGCTCGCTCCACGACAGGCCTCGGAACATGAGCCACGGCTGGGTGTAGGCCGCCGTCCACGGCAACCACTCGCCCTGGGCGAGCGCGAGCGGCCGGGCGACGACCTGGTTGGAGCGGTACCCGCGCACGCCCGAGAGCGCGAGATTCCACACGCACGTGACCTTCCCCCAGCCGTGGTTGTCGCTCGCGCCGACCACCAGCAGATCGCGCGCGGCGGCGAGCGCCAGTACCTGGCCGCGCCGGGCCGCGGGGAAGGCCAGCGCCTTGGGGGCGCAGTTCACGATCTCGAAGCCGTCCAACCCTGCGGCGACGAATTCGTCCAGGTCGTCCCAGTGAGCGAGCCAGTATTCGGGGAGGGACGCGATGCTGAGGGCGCCGTGGCGGTGCAGCTCGCCGAACAGCCCGAGCAGCGAGCGCGTGTCCCGGCCGAAGCGTCCGCGGTCGACGGGCAGCGTGTCGGCGAGGGCCACGATGTGCTGGCCGGCGACGCTCCACTCGACCCCGGGAAGCAGGGGGATGGGCTGCTGGACGCGCTGGTCGAAGAGGAGGTTGTGTTCCGTCACGTACGACGCCTCGAACCCCTGGGCGGCGTGCCAGCGCGCGAGGTCGAGCGCGGTCCAGCCCCGGCGGCCGTCGTGTGACGCGCTCGTGTGCGCGTGGTAGTCGATCACCGTCAGCGCCGAATCGCTGGTGACGAGCCGGGGCACGGACCGGGGCAGCGTGACGGTGGCGCCACCCAGCGCGAGCAGCGCGACCGGGCCGAGCAGGGCGCGCACGGCGCGCCGCCGCGGCGCCGCCGGGCGCAGGGCGCCCCACGCGGCGAGCGCCACCGCCCAGACGGCGAGCAGCGCTCGGGCGCGATCCAGGCTCAGGAACGTCAGGGCGTCCAGCACGTCGGATAACGGCGCCGCCGCCACGTACCCGAGCGGCCGCGCGAGGTCCGCGTCGGCCGGCGGCGCGCCCGTCGCCGCATCGACGAGCGCCGGCAGCGGATCGATGGCGCTGACGACCACGAGCGCGAGCAGGACGAACGCGATCGGGTGGCGGCGCAACAGGTTCATCCGTACAATCTTGGGCATGACGGCGATCAGCGCCACGGTGCTGCGCGTGTCGCTCGCGAGCCTCGCGCTCGCGGGGCTCGCGTGCCGCAAGGCTCCCCGCTCGAGCGCGGCGCGGACGCCCCCGCTCGTCACGGCCTACGTCACGCCGCCCGCCGCCGAGCGCGTCATGGGTCGGATGCTGGACGCGGCGGCGCGGCACGACTGGAGGCTTTCGGTCCGGACCGACAGCGCCGCGCTCGCCGAAGCCGACGTCGCCATCATCGACAGCGCCGGCCGGCTCGTCGCCCGGCTGCGGGCGGGGTCCCCCGTCGCGGCGGAGGCGCGCGCCCTGGCGGAGGCGGTCCTTCCCCCCGGCGCGCTACCGCGATGAGCTGGCCCCTGGCGTACTGGTGGATCCCGCCGCTCGTCACGGTCGCGGGCATGATCCCCCTGTTCTTGTACCTCGAAAGGCGGCGCCGTGAGGCCTACGAAGAGTTCTGCCTGATGCGCGGCTTCACCTTCGAGCGCTCGCGTCACTCCTCGCCGCAGCCGTACGCCGCCGTCCCGCTGTTCGCGAAGGGGCAGTCACGCCGCTGGGGCTATACGATCGGCGGCCGTTGGAACGGCCGTGCCTTCACCGCGTTCGAGTACCGCTACTCGACGGGCGGAGGTAAGAACAGGCACACCGAGACCGTCAGCGTGATGCAGTGGGACGGCGACGACGTGGCGCTCCCACGGTTCTGCTGCACCCCGGAGGGCTTCTGGGACCGGCTGGCGCAGCGCTTCGGACGGCAGGATTTCGACTTCCCGGAGGACCCGGCGTTCTCCGACGCCTACCAGCTGCAGGGCGACGATGAGGCCGCCGTCCGCGGCGCGTTCACGGCCGAGGTCCGGCGTCACCTGCTCGCGAACCCTCACCAGTATGTGGCCGGCGCGGGACACGAGCTTTTCTGGTGGCGCCCGGGGCGGCTCCCCAAGCCGGACGATCTCGACGCGCTGTTGGCGGAAGGGGACGGCGTCCGGCGGTTGTTCCTCGAGCGATGAGGTGAACGATGCGCGCGCCAGCCTTCGCCGACCTCCCGCAGCTCGTGCTTGGCCCCCTCGTCGGGCGGCCCGACGTCGACTGGCACCGGGCCCCGCCGGGCAAGTGGTCGCCGCTGCAGATCGTGCAGCATCTCGCGATCGGGATCGACGGCAGCGCCCGTACGTTCGACTCGCGGCGCGCGCACGCGCCCATGCGGCGCAGGCCCCGAACCGTGTGGCAATGGCTCGGCTACATGGTCATCCTCCGCGTCGGCTGGTATCCGACCGGCTTCCAGTCTCCCGCCGCCGTCCGCCCGGCGGAGCGGCCCGACCGCGCGGCGGTCGAACGCCAGTTCCGGGAAGGGCTCGCACGGTTCGCCGAGCTGGAGCGCGAGCTGTTGCCCGCCCGGGCGCGGGACCTGTTCGTCAAGCACCCGAGGCTCGGCGATCTGACGCTGCCCGAGTGGGTGCGCTTCCACGCGGCGCACTGCGCGCATCACGCCAAGCAGATCCGGGCGCGGCTCGCGGGATGAGACGGAAAAGGAAGGACAAGCTCACCGTACGGGTCCCCAATCCCGCCGCGCCCGTGAAGCAGCGGCTCAAGACACCCGCGCACAAGGTTCATCGATCGGCGAAGCAGTACCGTCGGCGGGGCAAGCACCCGCGGCCCTTGGAGGAAGGAGAGTAGCATGCCACCCTACGACTACCTCATCGTCGGGGGCGGCATGACCGCCGACGCGGCCGCGCAGGCGATCCACGAAGTCGACGCGAACGGCCGGATTGGCCTGCTCTGCGCCGAGCCCCACCCGCCGTACAATCGGCCGCCCCTCTCCAAGGCCCTGTGGAAAGGCGAGCCGGAAGCGAGCATCTGGCGCAAGACCGAGTCGACCGGGGCCACTCTCCAGCTTGGTCGGCGGGTCGTCGGGGTCGATCCTGGCGCCAAGACGGTTACCGACGACCGCGGCACGATCCACGGCTACAAGAAGCTCCTGCTCGCGACCGGTGGGACGCCCCGGCGGTTGCCGCTCAAGTCGGAGCAGGTGATCTACTTCCGGACCTACGAGGACTACCGGCGCCTGCGGGGGCTCGCCGAGGCGCCGGTGCGGTTCGCGGTCATCGGCGGCGGGTTCATCGGCACGGAGATCGCCGCCGCGCTGCGGCTGCAGGGCCGCGACGTGACCATGCTCGTCCCGGAGGACGGATTGGGCGCACGGGTATTCCCGGCCGACCTGGCACGCTTCCTCGTGGACTACTACCGACAGAAGGGAGTGGAGCTGCGGATGGGCGAGGGGATGACGGGCCTCGAGGCGAGGGCCGGCAAGGCCGTCGTGCGCACGACCAAGAACTCGCAATTTACGACCGATGTAATCGTCGCCGGCCTGGGCATTCAGCCGAACGTGGAGCTGGCGGAGCAGGCGGGGCTGCGGGTCGACAACGGTATCGTGGTCGACGACCTGTGCCGCACCACCAACGCGGATATCTACGCCGCGGGCGACGTCGCGAACTTCCACAACCCGGCGCTCGACTCGCGCCTCCGGGTGGAGCACGAGGACAACGCGAACACCATGGGCCGGGCGGCGGGCCGTGCCATGGGTGGCGAGCCGGAGCCGTATCACCACCTACCGTTCTTCTACTCGGACCTCTTCGAGCTCGGCTATGAGGCCGTCGGCGAGACCGACTCGCGGCTCGAGACGTTCTCCGACTGGAAGGAGCCGTTTCGCGAAGGCGTGGTCTTCTACCTGAAGAGCGGCCGGGTGCGCGGTGTGCTGCTGTGGAATACCTGGGGGCAGGTGGATCACGCCCGCGCCCTGATCGCGGAGCGGGGACCGTTCCAGGCCGCCGACCTCAAAGGACGGCTGCCCGCCTAGCTCCAGCACGCTGATCTACTGTCGTGGTTCGGGCGTACTTCGATCAGACCAGCCCCATCAGCCGCTTGACGCGGTCGAGCGTCGCGCGGGCGATCGGGTGAACGCGATCCGCGCCCTCTCGGAGGATCCGGTCCAGGTATCCCGCATCGGCCGAGAGCGCGAGGTAGCGCCGGCGGATAGGGTCGAGCGTGGACACCACGAGATCGGCAACGGCCCGCTTCACGGCGCTGTAGCCTTGACCCGCGAACTCCGCTTCGACGTCCGGGCGAGGTCGTCCGGACAGGGCCTCGTAAATCGTCAGCAGATTCGCGACTCCCGGCGACAGCTCGCCGGGGCGAAGCTCGCGCCCCGAATCGGTGACCGCCCCCATGACCGCGTTCCGGATGCGCTCGGGCGAGTCGGTGAGCGCGATGGCGTGCCCCGGCCGCTCCTCCGCCAGGCTCTTGCTCATCTTGACGGTCGGGTCGTCGAGCCCCATGATGCGCGCGCCGCTCGGGCGGACGAGCGGCTCCGGGAGCGTGAAGACCGGGCGGAACAGGTTGTGAAAACGTCGAGCGATGTCCCGCGCCAGCTCAATGTGCTGCCGCTGATCCTCGCCCACGGGCACCAGGTCCGCCTGGTAGAGCAGGATGTCGGCGGCCTGGAGCACGGGGTATTCGAGCAGTCCCGCGCCGACCGTGGTGAGGGCGGCGGCTTTCGACTTGTACTGGGTCATGCGCTCGAGCCAGCCCACGGGGGTGACGCAGGCCAGCAGCCAGGCGAGCTCGGCGTGCGCGGGGACGTAGGACTGGAGGAACAGGGCCGAGCGGGCCGGATCGATACCGCAGGCGAGCAGCAGCGCCGCGAGCTCGCGCCGCGCGGCGCGCAGCGTCTCGACTCGGATCGCCTCGGGGATCGTGAGAGCGTGGAGATCGACGATACAAAAGATGTTGTCGTAGCGCGCCTGGTTCGCCGCCCACACGCTCAGCGCGCCGATGTAGTTGCCGAGGTGGAGCCTCCCGGTCGGCTGGATCCCTGAGAACACCCGCTGCTGTTGTCGGCCCGCCGTCACGGGCGCTCCTGGCGATCTTGGCGGCTTTACAGTAAGCTGCACTCCCTCGAACGCAAACAGGAACCGGACGAGCGATGCGCAGGATGGCCCTCTTCGTCGTGGCGAGCTGCATCGCGGCATGGCGACCCGGGCCGCGCGGTGGCGCCGTGGGGGTGGGGGTGGGGGTGGGGGTGGCGGGACGGATCAGCATGCGGGAGAAGGGCGGCAAGCCGCCGCGCGACCTCGGCGCGGCCGTGGTCTACCTCGAGGGCGCGGGCCCTGCGGCGCGGCCCATGTCGGTCGACGTCGCGATCAGCGACAAGGAGTTCGTCCCGCGCGTCGTTGTGGTCCCGCAGGGCTCGACCGTGCGGTTTCCGAACCACGACCCCTTCAACCACAACGTATTCTCGGCCGGCGAACGCAACCGGTTCGACCTGGGGTTGTACGGTCGGGGAGAGGCGAAGGGATACGCGCTCACGAGCACCGGGCTGGTGCAGGTGTTCTGCAACATCCACCCGCGCATGGTCGCCTTCGTTCAGGTGATGGCGACGCGCTACTTCACCCAGCCGGCCGCGGACGGGAGCTTCGCGCTCGAGGACGTCGCCCCCGGCCGCTACACCTTGCACGTCTGGCACGAGCGGAGCCCGCAGGCGGTGCAGGAGCTCGCCGTCGGGCCGGCGGGTGTGTCCAGGCTCGAGATCCAGCTCGACGCGCGCGGCTTCCGCTGGGTGCCGCACAAGAACAAGTTGGGCAAAGACTACCCGACGGATGCCGGGCTCGAGCGCTACTAGGCCGGTCCGGTTCGGCCTCGCGGCGAAGATCTTCTTCGCCTCGACGCTGCTGGTGGTGGCGGTGCTCGGGGCGAGCTTCGGGATCACGGCCCTCTCGGCCACCCGCACCGCGGACGCGGGCGTGGCGCGCGCGCTCGCCGGCACGCGGAGCGCGGTGGCCAACCTCCTCGCCGCGCGCACCCGCACGCTCGCCGGCTTGAGCGCCGTGAGCGCCGGTGTGCCCCAATTCCGCGAGCGCCTGCTCACGAGCCGCGAGCGCGCCAACATCCTCGACCAGGCGCAGGAATACCGCGACCTCATCGGCGCCGCGTGGGTCCTCGTGACGAACGAAGCGGGGATCCTGCTCGCGCGCACCGACTACCCTGACCAGTTCGACCGCGACCTGTCGTCCGGCGCGCTCGTCGCCGCGGCACTCTCCGGCGACCAGGCGAGTGGCGCCTGGCTCGACGACGTGACGGGGCGGCTCTACGAAGCGGTGGCCACCCCGCTCGCCCCCTCGCGCCAGGCCGCGCCGCAGGGCGTCCTCGTCGCGGCGTACGCGATGGACGACTCGGTGGCACAGGCGATCAAGCAGGCCACGACCAGCGATGTCGTCCTGTTTGCGCTGGACACGATTGGCCGGCCCTACGTCGTCGGCAGTACGCTGGCGCGTGAGGAGGTCAGCCCCGCCCTGCCCGACAACGCGCAGCTCGCGGCCCTGGCGCAGGACACCGTCGCCGTGCGCCTCGAGGCCCACGTGGCGGGCGAGCACCTCGTGGGCCTGGCCGCGCCGATTCGCTCCGCGGCCGGTGACATGTACGGAGGCTTCGTGGCGTTCCGCTCGCGCGACGCCGAGCTGGCCGCCTTCCGGACGCTGCGCCGCACCATGCTGCTCGCGATCGTCCTAGGGGTCGCGCTCGCCCTGGTGCTCGCGTTCGTGCTCGCCCGCCACGTGGCGGAGCCCGTGCGGCGGCTCGCGCTCGCGACGCGCCGCGTCCAGGACGGCGACTACGGCGTGGACATCGACGTGCGATCGGGCGACGAGATCGGGATCCTGTCGCAGGCGTTCCAGAGCCTGGTGGAGGACCTGAAAGAAAAGGCCGCCCTCGTCGAGTACATGATGTCGGCCACCGGCGCGGCCGCCACCCAGCGGCTGACGGCCGCGCGCACCGGCGACTTGGTGCGCCCGGGCACGCTGTTCGCGAACCGGTACGAGGTCAAAGAGATGCTGGGCGCGGGCGGCATGGGGGTCGTGTACCGCGCCGTCGACCGCGAGCTGCAGGAGCCGGTGGCGATCAAGACCCTGCGCCCCGAGGCGCTGCGGGGCGACGCCGTGGCGCTGGAGCGCTTCAAGCAGGAGATCCGTCTCGCGCGCAAGATCACGCACCGCAACGTCGTGCGCACCTACGACCTGGGCGAAGTGAACGGCGTGTACTACCTGACGATGGAGTACGTCGAGGGCACGTCGCTGAAGCAGCTCATCGGCTCGCGCGGCAGGCTCCCCGTCCCCGTCACCCTCACCATCGGCAAGCAGCTGTGTCGGGCGCTGGAGGTGGCGCACGACCAGGGCGTGATCCACCGCGACATCAAGCCGCAGAACATCGTCGTGGATCCGAGCGGCTTCCTCAAGGTGATGGACTTCGGCATCGCGCGGCTCGCCAACCGCCCGCAGGGCAAGGGTCTCACCGAGGAGGGCGCCTCGATCGGCACGCCCGACTACATGTCGCCCGAGCAGCTCTCGGGGATGGAGCTCGACGCGAGGAGCGACCTCTACTCGGCCGGCGTCGTGCTGTTCGAGTGCGTGACGGGGCGGCCGCCGTTCCAGGCGGAGACCATGTACGCGCTGATCGCCAAGCACGTCGAGGAGGAGCCGCCGGATCCGCGCACGCTCGACGCAGCGGTGCCGGAGAGCCTGGCGCGCGTGATTCTCAAGGCGATGGCGAAAGAGCCGGCCCATCGCTACCAGAGCGCCGGGGAGCTGCACGACGCGCTGGCGGCGATCGGGTAGCTAGCGGCGGGCGGCCTTCTTCTTGAGCAGCTTCATCGTCGCCGAATCGCTGCCCCTCACCATCTCGCCCCCCGGCATCGTATCGAGCATGCTGTCCATGCGCGCGGGGCTCATCATCGCGGTCGAGTCCATAGAGGGCATCTCGGCTTTGTCGGCCATCGGCCGGTTCTTGCCGCAGGCCGCGGCGACGAGGGCCAGCGCTACAAACCGGCGAACCACGGGTACCCCTGATCCTCCCAGTAGCCGCCCGGGCGGCGGTCGGTGAATTTCATCGACACGAGATACTTGGTGAGCTTGTAGCCGAGCTTGATCGGTGAGTACAGCCGCAGCGGCGCGCCGTGGGCGGCGGGGATCGGGTTGTCGTTCATCCCGTACGCGAGGATCGTCTGCGGGTGCAGCGCGCTCGCCCAGTCCCACCCGTTCGAGTAACCGGCGTCGAAGGACACGAACTCGATGTAGCGCGCCGTCGCGCGCGGCACGCAGCGCTCCACGACGGCCGAGACCGGGACGCCGTGCCAGGTGGCGACCCCGCTCCATCCCTCGACGCAGTGGTGCTTCACCGTGTAGGTCACGCGCGGCATCCGCATCAGGTCCTCGATCGAGAGCTCGAGCGGCCGGTCCACCAGGCCGTCCACTCGCAGCCGCCACAGGCGCGGGTCCTTGAGCATCGGGGTCGTGGCCGAGATGAAGTAGCTCGGCAGGCTGCGGCTGCGCTCGGCCGGACTGTACGTCCGAGCGAGGCGCGTGGGGGAAAACAGGATCTTCTCGCCGGCCCAGTCATTGAGGCGGCTCACGGCCAGCAGGTTGGGGCGGATCGCGTTGCCGCCGTCCCACCCGCACGCCGCGACGAGCGCCCCCGCGCCGCCGGCGACGCCGAGCTTGAGGAACGCCCGCCGGTCGACTCGTGGCGTCGTAGCGTCGTAGCGTACTGGCGTCTCATTCATGACTGGGAAAGCGGCCGCGATACCAGCCTGTGATCATCGCCGCCAGCGAGTGCGGGTCCACGAGGAACACGAGCGCCACGTGCACCGCGGTGAACGCTATGAAGATCCACACCGTCCAGAAGTGCCAGTAGCGCGCCGCCTGGAAGCCGCCGAACAGCCAAGTGAGCCAGCCGAACTGCACCGGCTTGTAGATGGCGAGCCCGGTCAGCACGGAGAGCGTGCCGAGCAGCACGATGAACGTGTAGGCGAGCTTCTGCAGGGGGTTGTGCTTGCCCTGCGGCGGATGCTCCTTGCGGAGACCGAGATAGTACTTCTGCATCTCGATCGCCCCGCGCAGGTCGCGCGGCCGGAACACGAGCCCGCGCCACTCGCCGCTCGCGACCAGGTAGGAGAGATACAAGAGCCCACAGGCGACGAGCGGCCACATCAGCGCGAAGTGCCAGTTCAGGGCCCCGGCGAGCCAGCCGCCCAGCCGGCTCCAGGCGGGGAACTGCGCGTCGTTGAAGGGGCTCGGGAAGTACGGGCCGCCGCGGTTCCCGAAACGGGCATATGCCTCGTAGATCTGCAGCCCGCTCGCGATCATGCCGGCGAGCAGGACGACCGTGGCCCAATGCGTCAGCCGCACGATCCAGTGGTGGCGCCGCACGCGGCCGGGGGTGGGGGCCAGGGCGGGGGCCGGGGCGGGGGCCGGGGCCGGGACGTCGCTCATAGGTCGAATATATTTCCGGAGATGAAGTACGTCATCACGCTCGCGCTCGTCGCCGCATGCCAGTTGCGTCCTGCGACAAAGAGTACGCGCCCGGCGGACACGCTGGATCTCAGCCGGCTCGGGCCGCCGAACGCTCGGGACAGCGCGTTGCTCGTGCCGCGGGTCGTCACGGGGCCGAGCGTCGTGCTGTTCTGGCTGCCCGCCGCCGACACGCTGACGGCCGCCGATCAGGCACAGGCGTTCGACGACCTCAAGTACTATACCGAGCAGGTCGCCCCCACGCTCGCGGCCAACGGCATCGAGCTGCTCTCGACCAACTCGGACACGGTGTACGTCCCGCTGTCGAACAAGCAGCGTCGCACGGTCCTCTTGTCCGGGCTCGACTACCCCTTCGGCTACCTCCTGGTCGATCCTGGGGGCCCCGAGCGGATCCTCACCGGCGTCTACGAGGACGCCGAGCTCTTGGACGAGCTGCGGGCCTACTTCGACCTCGCGGACGACTCCCTCCCGCCACCCCCGCGGGTGACGACCTGAGCCGCGCGCGGCCCGGGTCGTCCGGCCCCTCGGGCCCCGCTCCCTCCGAGCTGATCTTGAGGGGCGGCGACGTGCTGCTGCAGGACGTCGAGTGGCGCGTGGAGCGGGGGGATGTCGTCGTCCGGGACGGCCGCATCGCTGCCGTCGGGTGGCTCGACCCCAAAGGATCCCGCGGCCCGACGGGACGGAAGCGCGCGGAGACCGTGGTGCGCGATTGCACGGGCTGCCTCGTCATGCCCGGGCTGATTCAGGCCCACGTGCATCTCTGCCAGACGTTGTTCCGCGGCCTCGGAGACGACCTGCGGCTCGAGGACTGGCTGGCGCGGCGCATCTGGCCGCTCGAGGCGGCGCACACCGAGGAGACGGTGTATTGGTCCGCCCTGCTCGGCGCGGCCGAGCTGCTGCTCGGCGGCACCACGGCCATCCTCGACATGGAAACGGTGCACCACACCGGCGCGGCGTTCGAGGCCCTGGAGCGGAGCGGCATTCGGGCGACCGCCGGGAAGTGTCTGATGGACGCGCACCCCGAGGGCGCCCCGCTCGAGCTCGCCGAGTCGACGGATGCGGCGCTCGCGGAGGCGGAGAGCCTGGCACGGCGCTGGCACGGGGCGGCGGGCGGGCGGCTGCGGTGGTGCTTCGCTCCCCGCTTCGTGCCGAGTTGCTCGGGCCCGCTGCTGCGCGCGGCGAGCGATCTCGCGGAGCGTCACGGCGCGCAGCTCCATACCCACGCCGCGGAAACGATCGTCGAGCGGGAGACGGTGCTCCGCACCACGGGACTCGAGGAGATCGCCTACCTCGACTCGGTGGGGATCGCGGGCCCCCGGGCCGCCCTGGCGCATTGCGTCTGGGTGGACCAGCACGAGATCGCTCGACTCGCGGCGCAGGGCACGAACGTCGTGCACTGCCCCTCTTCGAATCTCAAGCTCGGGAGCGGCGTGGCGAGGATTCCGGAGATGCTCCAGGCCGGCTGCCGGGTGGCGCTGGGGTCGGACGGGGCGGCGTGCAACAACCGCCTCGACGCGTTCACGGAGATGCGCCTCGCCGCGCTGATCCAAAAGCCGCGCCACGGCGCGGATGTCCTGTCCGCGGGCCAGGTGCTCGAACTCGCGACCGCGGGAGGCGCGCGCGCTCTGGGGTTGGAGCAGGAGCTCGGCGCGATCGCGGTGGGGCGGCGCGCCGACCTCGTGGTGCTGGACCTCCGCGGCCCGCATCTCGCGCCCACGCCTCCGGACCCGGTGTCGCACCTCGTGTACGCGGCCCAGGCGAGTGACGTGCGCGACGTGTTCGTGGACGGCCGCCCGGTGGTGCTCGACGGCGAGCTGCTCACGATGTCCCTCGACGAGATCCTGCGCGAGGCGGGGCGCTGCGCCGCCGAGCTGCGGCGACGCGCGGGGCTCGCGTGAGCGGCGCGGCACTGGCCGCCCTGCTCGCGCTCCAGGCCCCGACGGGCGACGGCGCGGCGCTGTACACCTCCTGGTGCAAGTCCTGTCACGGGGCCGATGGGCGCGGCGTGCCGGCGGCATCCACGCGGCTCGAGGTCCCGCCGGCCGACCTGCGCGACTGCAAGACGAGCACGGCCGAGCCGGAGGAGCGCTGGATCGGAATCGTCACGCAGGGCGGGGCGGCGTTCGGTCTCTCGCTCGACATGCCGGCCTTCGGCGAGGCCGCGACGCCCCAGCAGATCCGCGCGGTGGTGAGCTACGCGCGCTCGCTGTGCGGGGAGACCGGCTGGCCGCCAGGTGAGCTGAACCTCCCCCGGGCGTTCCTCGTCGAGAAGGCGTATCCCGAGAACGAGGTCGTGCTCACGAGCCACGGGCGCGAGCAACAGGCGATCTACGAGCGCCGCGTGGGCAAGCGGTGGCAGCTCGAGGCCGCCCTCCGCACGGTGCTGGATTCCCTCGACCGGCCGTTCGGCGGCTCCACCGCCGCCGCAAAGTACAACGCCTGGTACGACGCGGAGCGCCGTGCGCTCGCGAGCGTGGGGCTCGAAGCGACGCCGCCGCTGGGCCGGGCGGACCGCTGGGAGATCGAGCCGTTCTTCGCGTTCGGCTGGGCTCCGGGAGACGTCGTGGTGATACAGGGCCAGGTCGTCGCCTCGCTGGAGGAGGGCGAGGGCCTGACCGCCTGGTCCTATCGGGTGGGCGCCGGGCGGCAGATCGGGCGCGTGGTGCCGATGCTCGAGCTGGAGTGGGCGGTCCCGGTCGGCGGCGATCGCACTCTGTCCTTCTATCCCCAGTGCTGGGTCCAGCTGTCGCGGCTCGGGCACGTCGCGGCCTCGCTCGGCGCGGAGCTGCCCGCGGTGGGCCTCGAGCCGCGCCACCCGCGGCTCATCGCGTTCGTGCTGTGGGACTACGGCGACGCACCGCTGTTCCGGGGGTGGTGATCGCCCTCAGGCCTTCCCGTTCACGACGAACTGCTGAATCGTCTCGGTGAGCTTGGCGGCCGCGGCCGACAGGTGCTGTGAGGTCGTGGTGAGCTCGGCGAGCGCGGCGATTTGCTGTGCGGTCGCGGCCGACGCCTGCTCGGCCCCTTGGGCGGCGGACGCGGCGATTCCCGCGGCCTGCTCCATCCGCCCCACGACCTCCCGGATGCGCCGGGCCTGCCCTTCCGTTTCGCCGGCGAACGTGCTCGCGAACTGCACCGTGGCGTGGAGATCCGCGAAGATCGCGTCGAGCGCCTCCCGCGCGGCCGCGGACACCGTGCCGACGCCCTCGGCCGTGCGCCGGCCCTGCTCCATCGCTTGCAGCACCTGGCCGATCTCCTCCTGGGTGAGCTTGACGCGGGCGCGCACCTCGCCCGCCGAGCGCGTGCTCTGCTCCGACAGCTTGCGCACCTCGTCCGCCACGACGCGGAACCCGAGCCCGTGCGCTCCGGCCCGCGCCGCCTCGATGGCCGCGTTGAGCGCGAGCAGGTCGGTCTGGCTCGCGATGCGCGTGATCGCGTCCACGAGCTTGCCGATCTCGCGCGACCTCTGTTCCAGCGTGCCGGCCGCCCGCGATACCTGATCGAGATCTGCCACGAGCGTCACGAGCAGCTCGCCCGCGCGGGCGATCTCCTCGCCGTGGCGGCGCGCCTGCTGGGCGACGGCGTTGACCTGCCGCTCCGCTTCCTGAGCGCGGAGGTGCAGCTGCGATGCGACCCGCGCCGCCTCCTCCGAATCCTCACGGCCGTGGCCGATGAGTTGCCGCTGGCGCTCGGTGCCGGTGGAGAGCTGCTGGGCGGTCGCCGAGATCTGCTGCGCCGCGGCCTGCAGCTCCTGAGCCGACGCCGCGAGCTGCTGAGCCATGGCGGCGAGGTCGTGGGCCTGCCGCTGAACCTGACGCACCGTCACCGCGATCGCCTCGGTGGTGCGGTTGACGCTCACGCCCAGGTAGCCCAGCTCGTCGCACTCGGGGTCCTGCAGCCCGACGGTGAGATCCCCCCGCTCGATCTGCGCCAGCACCTCGCGGGTTGCCCGCAGGCGGCGCACGATCTTCGTCAGCATGGGCACGAGGGCGGCGCAGCAGAAGACGAGGACGAGCGACTCCTCCAGGTAGAGCGTCCAGGTCCACCCGCCGCCCCCCAGGCGCAGCGCGGTGAGCAGGGCGAAGCCGGCGAGGTTCAGGACGAGCGCCTGCCACGCTTCCTCGCGACCGAGGTAGTAGGCGGCCTGGAGGGGCGCGATGAGGTAGGCGGCGTAGAGGAGGTGACCCGTCTCCCCGACCGCGTAGGCCACGGCGGTGATGAGGGCCGTTCCGAGCGCCACGTTGAGGTGGGCGTACCAGACCTGGAAGGCCGTGTCGCGCGCCAGCTGCTGCATCCCATAGTTCGCCGCCGCGAACGCGGCGGCGAAGCCGGCGATGAAGCTCCACGAGATCGGGACCAGGGCCGCCACGCGCGCTGTGACGAGCAGCGCCACGGCGATCCCCACGACGCTCCAGCGGGCACGGGTGTTCGAGAGGACGTACTGGCGCTGTTTGGCGAGGGTTTCCTGCGTCAGCTGCTGTTCGAGAGCGGTGGGGCCGGACATGGGGGGAAGATACTGCTCCCCCCGTCTTATTCGTATCGGAGCGCCACGATGGGATCGAGGCTCGCCGCGCGCTTCGCCGGCCAGATCCCGAAGAACAGGCCGACCGCCGCGCTGAACACGAACGCGAGCAGGATGGCGAACGGGGAGATCAGCGTGTTCCAGTGCGCCAGCTTGGACAGCACGACCGCGCCGATCGTGCCGAACACGACTCCGATCATCCCGCCGACCAGGCACAGCACCAGCGCCTCGACCAGGAACTGGAACATGACGTTGAACCGCGTGGCGCCGAGCGCCTTGCGCACGCCGATCTCGCGCGTGCGCTCGGTGACCGACACCAGCATGATGTTCATGATCCCGATGCCGCCCACGAGCAGGCTCACGGCGGCGATCCCCGCCAGCAGGTACTTGAAGGTCTCGGTCGTCTGCTGCAGGGTGGCGAGAATGTCCGTCTGGTTGCGGATCTGGAAGTCGTTGTCCTGGCCGGGCCGGATCTTGTGCTGCCGCCGCAGCACCCGCTCGAGATCGATCATCGCGAGGTTCATCACGCTCATGTCCTGAACCTTCACCGTGATCGACCGCAGCCGATCGGTCCCCAGGATCCGGTAGCGGGCCGTCTGCAGCGGGATGAGAATCTGCTCGTCGGGGTTGAAGAACGACCCCTGTGACCCTTTCTCCGACAGGATGCCGATGATCTCGAACGGGATGCCCCGGATCAGGAGCTCCTGCCCGATCATCGCCGCGGCGTTTGCGTTGAGCATGGTGGGGACGGCGGAGCCCAGGACGGCGAAGCGCCGGCGCGCGGCGTCGTCCCCGGCCGTGAACATGCGGCCCGCCGTGATGGTGTAGTTCTTCACGGGCACGTAGTTCGGCGTCGTGCCCACGATGTTCACGTTGATGTTCTGCGTGCCCTTCTGCACCTGGAGGTTGCGGGAGAGCTCGGGCACGACGTCGGTGACGTAGCGGGCGTTGTTGGCGAGGGCGGTGTCGTCGTCCATGGTGAGGCTGACCCGCACGTCGCTCGCGACGCCGCGCATGAAGCTCTGCCCTGGATAGAGGCTCAGGAGCGTGGGCCCGAGCGCCTGAATGCGGTCCTGCACCGATTTCTGCGCGCCCGAGCCGAGGGCCACCATCGTGATCACGGCGCCCACGCCGATGATGATCCCCAGCATCGTGAGGAGCGAGCGGAGCTTGTTGGCCCGCAGCGCCTCGAGCGCGACCCGGATGATCTCGCCCAGGAGCATCGTTACCGCGGCGTAGTGGTGCTCTGCGACTGTTGCCGCAGCCCGGGCAGCCCGCCGCCCGTCACGTTCTGGAATCGCCGCCGCATGTCCTGCTGCGCCTGCACGAGCGAGGCGCTCGGCAGCACGAGGACCGTGTCCTGCTCGTTCAGTCCGGCCGTCACTTCGATGTAGTCCTGGTCCGTGAGACCGGTCCGGATTGCCACGGGAACCGGGTTGCCGCCGCGCAGCGCGAACACGATGTAGTTGCTTTCGAACGCTCTCGACCGCACGGCGCCCCTGGCGCCCCCTGCGCCTTCCGGCCGCTGGAACTGGCTGCGCAGCTGCGCCAGCAGCGCCTGCTCGGCGGGAGTCAGCTCCCCCCCGCTCATGCGCTTCTGGAACGCCGCCCGCACCTGCTCGGGCGTGACGCCCTGGGGCAGCGTGATCTTGCGGCCGCTCGGTGTCGTGAACGTGGCCGCGGAGTCCCTAGCTCCCGGCTTCGGAGCTTCGGCGGCGTGGAGCTTGGTGCCGTCGCCCGCGGGTGCGGTAGAGTCGCCCCGGCTGGGCCGACCTCCGCCGCCCATCTGCGCCGCCGCGAGCTGCTGCTGGACCTGCTCCGGGTCGAGCCCGAGTACCTGGGCGGCGGACGCCACGTCACGCTGGGTGCGCAGCGCGGCATTGGGAATCGCGAGCACGCCCTGGCGCTGGCCGATGTGGATCTCGACCTCGGTGTTCATGCCGGGCTTCAGGAGGTGCCCCGGGTTCAGGATGTTCACGAGCACCGGGAACATCGTGACGTTCTGGTTCACCTGCGCCTGCGGCTCGATCTTCAGCACCTGCCCGTCGAACTGGCGGGTGGGATAGGCGTCCACGGTGATGGTCACCGGGATGCCGGGCTGCACTTTGCCCACGTCCGTTTCGTCCACGAGCGCCGAGACCTGCACGGTGTCGAGGTTCGCCATCCGGAGCAGCACGGTCCCGCCGCCTACGTCCTTCGTGGGGCTCGAGATCACGGTGCCGAGCTCCACGTTCTTCTGGATGATCGTGCCCTTGAGTGGGGCGCGGACCTGCGTGTCCTCCATGGCGTCCTTCGCCGTCTGGAGGTTGGTCCGGGCGTTCACGAGCTGGGCGTTGGCCTGGGCGTAGGCGAGCTTCGCGGCCTCGTAGTCGGTCTCGGTGATCGCCTGGGCCTTGAACAGCGTGTCGGAACGGGCGAGCTGGGCCTTGGCGTTGGCGAGCTGCGCGTCGGCGACCTCCAGCCCCGCCTGCGCCTGCTCGAGGTTCGCCTGGGGGATGCGCGGGTCGATCTTCGCGAGCAGCTGGCCGGGGCGGACCTCGTCGCCGGTCTGGACGCGCATCTCGATGATCTCCCCCGACGCCTTGGACTTCACGTCCACGGTGAGGATCGGCTGAATCGAGCCGGCGGCGGACGCCGACACGACGATGTCGCGCCGCTCCACCGCGATCTTCTCGTAAAGGGGGGCGGGCTCGGCCTTCTTGCAGGCGGCGAAGGCGCCGGCCAGCGCCAGGGTCAATAGGTGTCGCTTCACGGTCAGCCTTCCGTTCTCTCGTCGCGCTCGATCTTGCCGTCGCGCAGGTGGATCTGGCGGCGGGCGTGCGCCGCGATGTCGTGCTCGTGGGTGACCAGGAGGATCGTCTGGCCCTGGTCGTGCAGCTCCTCGAACAGGCGCATGATCTCCTCGCCCGTCGCCGAGTCGAGATTCCCGGTGGGCTCGTCGGCGAGCAGGATGCTCGGCTCGTTCACGAGCGCCCGGGCGATCGCCACCCGCTGCCGCTGCCCCCCCGACAGCTCGTTCGGCTTGTGCGCCATGCGGTCGCCCAGCCCCACGCGCTCGAGCGCCCGCGACGCCTGCTGGCGGCGTGCCTGCGCCGGCATGCCCGCGTAGATCAGCGGCAGCTCCACGTTGTGCAGCGAGGTGGCGCGCGGCAGCAGGTTGAAGGTCTGGAAGACGAATCCGATCTCCTTGTTGCGGATGCGCGCCAGCTCGTCGTCGGACAGGTCGCTCACCTTCTGGCCGTTGAGCCAGTACTCGCCCGCGGTGGGCGTGTCGAGGCAGCCGATGAGGTTCATGAGCGTGGACTTCCCTGACCCCGAGGGCCCCATGATGGCCACGAACTCGTTGCGTCGGATCTGGATGTCGATGCCGCGCAGCGCGCGCACGACCTCGCCGCCCATGTCGTAGTCGCGGGCGAGCTTGTGCGTGAGGATCACGATGTCCGGCAGCGGCGTGTCGCCGGTGCGGAAGGTCATTGGCTGCGCGGTGGTCATAGCGAGCGTCCCACGAGCGCCTCGAGCTGGGCCCGGGCGGTGAGATAGGTGTAGCGCGCCTGTACGAGGCTCACTTCGGCCTGCGTCAGGTTGGCTTCGGAGGTGAGCAGGTCGAGGATCGTCGCGACGCCCACGCGGTAGCGCTGCTGCTGCACCCGCAGGTCCTCGGTCGCCGCGGCCGCGTTGGCGCGGGAGATGTCGATCTGCGCGGCGGCGGTGGTGAGGGCGGCGAGCTGTTGCGTCAGCTGGGCGTTCGTCTGCCGCCGCAGGTCGGCCGCGTGCGCCTCGGCGACGTCCCGGTCCACCGATGCGGCCACCTGGTTCGCCTCGCGCGTAAAGCCGTTGAACAGCGTCCACGACAGGCCGAAGCGCCAGGTGAACGTCTCGGGGTAGTTGGACAGGTAGTTGAACGGCGAGCCCGGCCCCTGCCGGTTATCGGAGTAGGACAGCGTGAGCGTGGGCCAGTACTGGGACCGGCTCATCCAGATTTGCGCGCGCGCCGCTTTGGCCTGCGCGTTCGCCTGCTCGACCTGAGGGGCGCGGGCGAGCGCCTCCGCCCGCAGGCCGGTGGTGTCGGGAGGCGCCGGAAACACCGAGTCCGGCACTGCCTGCACCTGGGCCTCGACGCCGATCTGGCGGCCCAGGCCCGCCTGGGCGGTGGCGAGGTTCGCCTGCGCCTGCAGCAGCGACAGCTGCGCGTTCCCCACGTCCACCGCGGCCCGCAGCGAGTCCGAGCGCGTGGCGGACCCGGCGCGGAGCTTGTCGGTCACGACCTGGAGCTGCTGCTGCGCCCGCTTGAGCTGCGCGTCGGCCACGCGCACGAGGTCGGCGTCGGCCAACGCGTTGTAGAACAGCTGCTGGGTCCCGAAGATCGTCTCGTAGCGCGTGGTCACGAACCCGGCGTCCGCGGCGTCTGACGTGGCGGCCGCGGCGCGCTGATTGGCTTCGCGGTGGAAGCCGTTGAAGAGATCGAGGCTCGCGTTCAGGCCGACGGTGTAGGTGTACTCGGGGGGCACGGCCCGGCCGGTGGTCTGGTCGATGCGGCCGACGTTGCTGCGCGCGGCGGAGCTCGAGCTCGTGATGGTCGGGAGGAAGGCGCCCCAGGCCGCCCGCTCCCCGGCCGAAGCGTTGCGCACGTCGCCCCGCGCCTGGATGACGGCCGGTTGCACCTCGAGCGCCCGCCGCACGGCCTCCGCCAGCGTCACGTGTTGCGGGGGCTGCTGCGCGGCGAGCACGAGCATCGCCGTCACCGCCGTCATCGCGTCTTCCCGCCGCTGTCGGTCTTCTCGGTATGATGCCGGTACCGGGCCACATGGTCGCGGTAGCGTGCCTGCTGCTCCGAGCTGAGCTGCCGCGCGACGTCAGAGTCCATCTGGGCCCGCATCGAGTCGAACCGGGGGCGGACCGTCTCCCACGCCGCGGTCATCCTCGTCCAGTGCCGGTCCAGCACGGCGTGCACGGAATCCCGCTGCACGCCGGTGAGCCCGAGCTCCCGGTCCAGGTTCGCCTTCATCCGCTCGAGGCCGCGGCCGCGGCCCGGATCGGCGCCGTGCGCGCCGCGGGCCCAGGCGGCCTCGCCGCCCGCGCCGACCACGACTCCCACGACGAACGCCGCCACGAGCAGCGCGACGGCCCAGGTTTTGGAACGGTTCAGCATACGGCCTATTCCGCCTTTCTCGCTGCCAATCACCTCTCGTTACCGATCACCGAGGCGAGCACGACCTCCACGACGGGCGCCTGCGCCGGCGGCGCGATCAACGCGTCGGCGACCGTCGGCGCGCTCGCCCGTGGGGCCCGCCCGACCAGGTAGCCAGCGACCAGCGCGATGAGCGCGGCCGCGGCGACGCCCGCCCGAGCCCAGCGCGCGAGCACGCCGTGCCACGTCGGGCCGCGCGCCTGCTCGAAACGCGCCAGCACGCGGGCCACGAACGCCGCGTCATCGCCCGGCGCCAGCGCGCGCCGCAGCGCGGCCCCGAGCGCCGCATCCGGACGGTGGTCAAACGGCGTGAGTTCGGGCGTCATGCGTCCTCCTCCTTCCAGTCCGCCAGCAACACTCGCAGCCGTCGGCGCGCGTGGAACACCTCGGATCGCACGGTCCCTTCGGCCACTCCGAGGATCTCGGCGATCTCGGCGTGCGAGTAGCCCTCCACGTCGAACAGCACGACCGCGACACGGCGTCGCTCGGGCAGCTCGGCCAGGGCCTCGCGCAACCGTTGGGCGAGGGCCCGCTGCTCCGTCCGCACGTCGGGCCGGGGGCCGCCGGCGGTGGCGTTCGGGTCGAGCGGCTCCGCCCGCCGCACCGTGCGGCGCCGCCGCCGGTCGGTGGCGGCGTTGGCGACGATCCGCATCAGCCACGGGCCGAAGGGCCGCCGGGGGTCGTACTGCTGCAGCTTCACGAGCGCCGCCAGCAGGGCGTCCTGCGCCGCGTCGTCCGCGTCGTCGGGATCGTCCAGCACCGCCCGCGCGACGCGCCGCGCCGGCGCGGCGTAGCGCTCCGCCAGCACGCCGAACGCCGCCCGGTCGCCCGCGAGGGCGCGCGCGACCAGCGCGGCTTCGTCCCCGTGCTCAATACGCGGAGCCCCCCCCGGCGGTTGGGGCTCAGAGGCCATCGTCGTCATAGTCGCGGGCGCGGCGCCGCTCGAGGGCGTAGAGGCCGAAGGTCGCGGCGAGCCAGAACGTCCCGGCCGCGAGCACGATGCTCGTCACGCGGGGAAACAACAGTAGCAGACCCCCGACGCCGGCGCACGTCAGCGCGGCGGTCCAAGCGATGGCCCGTCGCAGGCCGCCGGCCACGCGCCGCAGCGCCACGACGGCGACCGCGCCGAGCTCGTAGCCGGAGCGCTTGTGCTCGCCGGTCGTCGTGAGCGCGTCGCCCGCGGTCGCGGCCGTTCCCATGAGGCGCGGGGGGAGCCGGCCGCCGCGCCGTGCCACGAGCGCGATCTCGCGGCCGGCGGCCAGGTCGCGCTCGAACTGCCCGGCGAGCGCGTCGGTGAGCGGCTCCGATTCCACCACCACGTCGAGCTCGTAGTTCGTGAGCAGGCTCGAGACGTTGAGGTTGCTCGAGCCGACCCGCGCCCAGCGCCGGTCGGCGACGAGCGTCTTGGCGTGCAGCATTGGGCCCTGGTATTCGAACACGCGCACGCCGGCGCGCAGCAGTTCGCGATAGCCGACGCGCGTGAAGTTGCGTACCACCGGCACGTCGCTCGTACCGGGGACGAGCAGGCGCACGTCCACGCCGTCGCGCGCCGCGTCGAGCAGGCTGGCGTACAGCGGGGCCGGCGGAATGAGATAGGCGTCGGTGATCCACAGGCGCTGCGCGGCGCCGGCGGCGAGCAGTTGCACGGCCCGGTAGACCCGGGCCCCGCCGGGCACCCCTTCCACCACGCGCGCCGTGCAGCCGCCCGCGCCGTCGACGGATGCCGCGAGCTCGTCGGGGGGCAGCGGCGCGCCGGCGCGCCGCCACACGCGACCGAACGCGCGATCCAATGCCGGCACCGCCGAACCGCGCATGGCGAGCATTGTGTCCCGCCACGGCAGCCGCCGCCGCGCGGGGTCGCCCGCCCATTCGTCGCCGACGCACAACCCGCCGGTCATGGCGTGCGTACCGTCCGCGACGACGAGCTTCCGGTGATCGCGGGAAAGCAGCTCGAAGGGACGCAGCGACAGGAGCGGGTGGAAGGCGCGCACCTCGACGCCCGCCTGCCTCAGCCGCCGCCAGAAACGACGAGGCGTCCCGAGCGAGCCGAGCGCGTCGTACAGCACGCGCACCGGCACGCCGGCGCGTGCGCGGGCCTCGAGGGCATCGGCGAACCGCCGGCCGGTGCGGTCCCCGCGGATGATGTAGTTCTCGAAGTGGACCCAGCGCTCCGCCCGCGCAATCAGCTCCAGCATCGCGTCCAAGGCGCGGGGGCTCTCGGAATACAGCTCGATGCTGTTGCCCTCGATGGGCCGCGCGCCGCAGGCGCGGTCCATGGCGAGCGCGAGCTCGTCCCGCTCGGCGACGAGCGCGGGGCCCCGCGCGGCGGGGAGGCTCACCCCACGCCGAGCCCCAGCGTGCGCTCGATCGGGCGCAGCGCTCGAATCACGAAGGCGATGTGCTCGTCCAGCGGCACGCCCAGCTCCTCGGCTCCCTGGCGCACCTCCTCCCGGTTCACGCCGCGGGCGAACGCCTTGTCCTTGAGCTTCTTCTTCACGGAGGAGACCTCGAGGTCGCCCAGACTCTTGGACGGGCGCACCAGCGCGCAGGCGACGAGGAAGCCGCACAGCTCGTCGACGGCGAACAACGCCTTCGCCAGCGGCGTGTCGCGCGGCACGCCGCAGTAGCTCGCGTGCCCCAGGATGGCCCGGCACAGCGCATCGGGGAGCCCCTTGCCCCGCAACAGCCGCACGCCCCAGCTCGGGTGCTCCTCGGTGGCCGAATGCGCGTCGTTGGGATAGCGCTCGTAGTCGAAGTCGTGCAGCAGACCCACGATCCCCCAGGGCTCCGCGTCCTCGGCGTACTTCTCGGCGTAGGCGCGCATCGCCGCCTCCACGGCCAGCATATGCTGGCGCAGGGACGGGGACTGCGTGTGTTCGTGCATCAATGCCAGGGCTTCGTCGCGGGTCATGACTCCACGTTCCATCGTTCCGCCCACAGCTCCGCCATCAGCACGGGCCAGAGCTTGCGAGCATTGTTGCGGTGCAGGGCGCGGTGCTCGGCGAGCAACTGCGCGGTCGGGGCGCCGGGGAAGAGCCGCGGGCGCGCGAGCACGCGATCGGCCAGAGCGGCGAGCCCGGTGTTGAGCCACCGCGCCACGGGCACGGAGAGCCCGCGCTTGCGGCGGCGAATCACCCAGTCCGGCACGAGGCCGCGTGCCGCTTCCTTTAATATCACCTTGGTGGTGAAGCCACGCACCTTGAGGGCCGACGGGGCCGGCAGCACGAGCTCCATCACCTCCCGGTCTAGGTACGGCGCGCGCGCCTCGATCGATGCGAGCATGGTACCGCGGTCTACCTTCACCAAGAGGTTGTCCGGAAGGTAGGACAGGAAGTCGAGCCACAGGATGCGGTTGAGCGGATCCGCCTTGGGGAACGCGGTCAGGTTGCACGCCATCGCGGGCACGGTGTCGTCGTCCGGCCCGAGCGCGCCGAACCACGTGAGGTGCCGCTCGAGCGACGGCAGCTCGGCCGCGCCGACGAATTGCTTGAGCAAAAACTCGAGGGTCACCTTGCCCGTGGAGCTCGGCCAGGCGTCGACGGCCCGGCGGAACGCGCGACGCACGGCGCGAGGCAGCCGCAGATAGAGCAGCGTCGCGCGATGGCCGAGGTAGGTCGGGTAACCGCCGAACAGCTCGTCTGCGCCCTCGCCCGAGAGCACGACCTTCACGTGCTCCCGCGCCGCCTCCGCGAGCAGATACGTGGGCAGGATCGCCGGATCCCCCACCGGCTCGGCGAGCGAGCGGGTCACCAGCTCGAAGGCCCGCTCCAGGGCGGCGTCGTCAGCCGTGACGACGTGATGCGTCGTGCGGATGTGGCGGGTGACGGCCAGGGCGTCTGCGCTCTCGTCGTACCCGGGCTCGACGAACTTCACCGCATAGGTGTGGATCTTCTCGCCCGCGAGCACCCGGGCCGCTGCGGCCGCGAGCAGCGACGAATCGAGCCCGCCGCTCGTGAACACCCCGACCGGCACATCCGACATGAGCTCCCGCTCGACCGCGGCGAGCAGCACACCGCGGAGCTGCGCCGGGGATTCGAGCTGCGAGGGCCGGGCCGCCACCGCGGCGGCATCCCAGTACGGATGGATCGTGACGCCCGCCGCGCTCGCCACGAGGAGGTGGGCCGGCGCGAGCTTATGGATGCCCGCGAACATCGTGTGGGGCGCCGGGACGTAGCCCAGGGCGGCGTAGAGCGCGGCCGCCCCCGGGTCGAGCCGCCGCGCCTGGTCGGGGTAGGCGAGCAGGGCCTGGATCTCGGACGCGAACCGCAGCTCGCCGTCGGTCCGTGTCCAAAAGAGCGGCTTCTCGCCGGCGCGGTCGCGGGCGAGCACCAGCACGCGGCGCCGGTCGTCCCAGACGGCGAGGCCGAACATCCCCTCCAGCCGCCCCACGCCTTCCGGTCCGAAGCGCTCGTACAGGGGGACGATCGTCTCAATGTCACCGGTCGAGCGGAACGGATAGCCGGCCGCCGCGTACTCGCGGCGCAACGCCGGCGCGTTGTAGATCTCGCCGTTGCAGACCATCCACACGGATCCGTCGGGGCTCTGGAACGGCTGATCGCCGGTCGTGAGGTCCATGATGGCGAGCCGCCGCGCGCCCAGACTCGCCCGCTCGTGCCCCACGACGCGCTCGCCGTCGGGACCGCGATGCGCGAGCGCCGCCGCCATGGCGGGAAGGCGGTCGCGGTGTCGCAGCGGCGCGCTCGTGAGCGACACCGCGCCGTAGATCCCGCACATTACCTCACCCCTTGACCCCTTCTCCGCTTCGTCTTCGTTCCCCCTCTCCACGACGTGGAGAGGGGGACGGGGGGTGAGGACGGCAGGGGCCGTAGGCGGAGTAGTGACCGTTGTCGGCGAGGAGCGGCAGCGCCGCTTGCAGCCACGTGCGCGGGCCGGGCAGGCCGTCGTGCGTCACGAAGACGGTCGGCGCGGCGCAGCGCGCCAACACCTCCAGCCAGAAATGCGGCGGCAGGAGCGGCGAGCCGGGGAGGGCCCGTAGCCGGAGGTGGTAGGCCGCGATGTAGTTGCTCGTCAGCTCCTCCGCGCCGGTCGTGGAGACGGGGATCGTGCGCCGGAGATAGAACGGCAGGCTCGGCGGGTAGGCCTCAACGGCGAGCACTGCTCCCCGCCCGGCGACGCCTCGCGCGATGGCGGCGGCGGAGCGGTCGTCGCCCACGGCGCGGAGCAGCGGGGCCGTGACGAACGGGAGGGCGATCACCGGCAGCGCGTAGCCCGCAAGCCCGAGCGCGGGCGTGCCGGAGCGGGCGGCGAGCGCCACAAGCGCGGCGGCGGCCACGAGCGCGATCCCGACTGCGAACGAAGCCGCGGGGATCGCGGCCGCGACGGACGGCGCGAGCGGCAGCGACTGCGTGAGCAGCCGGGGTCCGAGGATGAGCGACGCGCCCACCAACGCCAGCAGCCCGGCGGCCACGCGCCCAGCCGCGTCGATCCCGTCGCGGGCGAGCACGCGGGCGGCGGCGAGGGCGATCGCCGGCATCAGCGGCAACATGTACTGCGGCAGCTTCGACTGGTTCAAGGAGAAGAGGGCCAGCGGCCCGAGCACCCAGCAGGTCAGGAACCACGCCTCCCGCGCGTGCTCGTTCACGCGGCGCGCGAGCCAGCCCCACCGCCAGCTCGGAAGCCCGGCTAGGGCGGGCACGATCCAGGGAAAGGCGGCCAGGGGGACGATGGGGAAGTAATACCAGAACGGGGCCGTGCGACGGAAGCTCGCCGTCGTGAAGCGATCGAGCGTCTCGCGCACGAACGCGTAGTGGGGGAACTCGGGGTGTCGCAGCGAGACCGCCACGAACCATGGTAGTGCGAGCAGCGCGAACGCCGCGAGGGCCCGCGGAGGAGCGAACCGGCGCACTGCGACCCCGGTGACGAGCGCCCAGGGGACGATCGCGCACAGCGGCACGGCCACGGCGACCGGGCCCTTCGTGAGCGCGCCGAGCGCCATGGCGGCCCAGGCGAGCACCGGACGGTCGTCGTGGAAGCAGAGGATGGCCGCGGTCGTGAAGAAGGCGAGCGCGCCGTCGAAGATGGCCGTGTGCGCGTAGGCGAGGGTGAGCGGCAGCGTGGCGCATGCGAGCGCCGCGAGCCAGCCGGCATCCCGCCCCCAGCGCCTCCCCGCGTACCAGCCGACGAGCGCGAGCGTCCCGAGCGCGAAGACGTAGGCGGGCAGCCGCGCGGCCGTCTCGGTCGGCCCGAGCAGCTCCATCAGGGCGGCCGCGGCAGCGAAGTAGAGGATGGGCTTATCGAGGTAGGGGAGGCCGTCGAGGTGCGGGACGAGGTAGTCGTTCGTCTCCGCCATCTCGCGCGCCACCTCGGCGTTCCGCCCCTCGTCGGGGTCGAGCAGGCGGTAGCCGTTCAGGTTCCAACCGAGCGCGACGGCCGCCGCTAGAACGAGCAACGGGAGGGCGGCGCGCCTCACCGCTCCGGAGGCCCCGATCCGGGCGGCAGCTGCGCCACCGTGACCGGCACTGCGGCCTTCTGCTCGCCGTCGATCGTGATCTCGAAACGGTACGTGCCGCCGCGCGGGAACGGCACGTCGAACACGAGGATCGCCCCCGCCTCGATCTCGGTGACCCCCGCGGGCGGCTCCGCGAAGGTCACGCTGCCGTTGCCGCCCAGGATCTCCGTTCCCTGCTCGTCCACGAGACGAATCTGGACCGAATGCTCGCCGATCTCCGTGCGCTTCCCCTTGAGGCGCAGGACGAGGTGGAGCCGAGGGTGCATCGCGGGGAACTGCTGCACCCAGATGTGCTGAAACACGCCGAGCACGGAGAGCTTTCCGGCTTGGTCGACGAGCGCGTAGTCGGCGACGACGGCGAAGTCGAGGTACAGTGGACTACTTCACCCGGACCGATGTGACCTCGTCGTTCTGCTGGATCGCGTTCACCACGTCCATTCCCTCGGCGACCTGACCGAACACGGTGTGGACGCCGTCCAGGTGGGGCTGGGGCGCGTGGCAGATGAAGAACTGGCTGCCTCCCGTGTCCTTCCCGGCGTGGGCCATGGAGAGCGTGCCCGCGACGTGCTTGTGCACGTTGCGCTGCGTCTCGCACTTGATCGTGTAGCCCGGCCCGCCCGTGCCGACGCGGCCCTTGCCGCTCTTGGAATAGGGGTCGCCGCCCTGGACCATGAAGTTGGGAATCACGCGGTGGAACTTCGTCCCGTCATAGAACCCGGAATTGGCGAGCTTCTCGAAGTTGGCCACGGTGGCGGGGGCTTCGTCGCTGAACAGGTCCAGCACGATCGTGCCCCGCACGGTCTCCATCACCCCCTGCTTGTTCGGCATCAGCTCCCCGCGGAAAGGTTTTCCTCGACTTGCGCGACGGTCTTCATCCCTACAATCACCACCGAGACCGTCTCGTTGTCCAGCACGAACTTGAGGGCGAGCTGGGCCGCCGTCACGCCCGCCTGCTGCGCCAGCTCGCGCACCCGCTGGCCCAGCGCCGCCAGCTGCGCGACGTGGGACCGCGGCATGCGGCCGCGGATGTCCCCCTTCGACCAGGCCGCCTCGGCGGCGTACTGCCCGGCGAGGAACCCGTTGGCGAGCGGCTCGCGCGCGATCACGCCGACGTTGGCGGCGCGGGCTGCCGGCAGGAACTCCTCCTCGGCCTCGCGCCGCGCGAGATTGTACACGATCTGCACGGTGTCGGGCAGCGTCGCGTGGATCGCCGCCAGCCCTTCCTCGGGTGGATGCACCGACACGCCGTGGAACCGGATCTTCCCCTCGCGCTTCAGGTCTTCCAGCGCCTCGTAGGTCTCCAGCCGCGAGATGAGGTTGAGCGGGGGATTGTGGAGCTGGAGCAGATCGATGCAGTCGGTGCGCAGGCGCCGGAGGGACTGCTCCAGGGCGAAGCGCACGTAGGCGCCGCTGAAGTTGGAGTCGTGCGTGACGGGGAGCGGCGCGCCCTCGGGGATCCGGTCGAGCGGCGAGCCGACGACCTGCGCCAGGCGGTCGCGCACCAGGGAGTGCACGTCGCGATTGTAGAAGTTGCCGCCCACCTTGGTCGCGAGGATCACGTCGCGCCGCACGTCCGCGAGCGCCTCCCCCAGCAGCTCCTCGCTGTGCCCGTGGCCGTACACGTCGGCGGTATCGAAGAAGTTGCACCCCAGCTCGTAGGCCCGGCGGATCGCGCGCTTCGCCTCGGCGTCGTCGGTGGGGCCGTAGGAGTTGCCGTACTGATTGCCGCCGATGGCCCACGCGCCGAAGCCCAGCTCGCCGACGCGCAGGCCGGTGCGACCCAGGACACGCGCCCTCACCGCAGCAGATCTCGAAGCGCCTCGGGAGTCGCGACGGGCAGCGAGCAGGTGGTGCCGACGCAGACAGTGGCGGTCGGCCGATCGGCCGTCTTGCGCAGCACGACCGTGCGCGGCCGGTACGCCTGCAGGCCGACGAGGTGCATCGTGCACGCCGCTCCCGCTCCGCGCGGGCCCGCTACCTCGATGCGCGTGACGGGGTTGAGCGCCCAATCGATGGCGCGCAGCAGCGTGGCCCCATGGAGCGAGAGCTCGGCCGCCGCGCCCGCGAAGGATTCCAGCTGCCGGTCGAGCAGCCGCCGCCACTCGGCATCGTCGGTCAGCGCCCACAGCCGGGCCAGCACCAGCGCCGCGGCGCCGTTCCCCGACGGGGTCGGGGAGTCCTGCACGGGCTTGGCCGGCGTGGCGAGGTACGCCGGCCCCCCCTGGTCCCGTGCGATGTCGAAGAAGCCGCCCGCTGCGTCGTCCCAGTGAGCGCGGCCGCAGTGGTGCATGATGGCCACCGCGCGCCGCAGCCACTGGTCGTCGCCGGTCGCTTCGTAGGCATCGAGCAGCGCGGCGGCCGCGTGCACGTTGTCGTCGAGCAGGCCGCGCGGCTCCGGGCGCCCCAGGACGTGGCCCATCCCACGGCTCTCGTTCCAGGATTCGCTCCAGATCCGTTCCAGGACCTTGAGGGCGAGGCCGTTGCACTCCGGCCGGTCGAGCACGGCCCCAGCGTGCAGGAAGGCGGAGGCGAGGAGCGCGTTCCAGGTCACGTAGGCGGTCGTGTCGACCGCGGGCGCGGGGCGCCGAGCCCGCGCCGCCCGCAGCTTCCGCAGCGCGTCGTGCAGGATCGGCCACTCGTCGTCCCCGGCCGGGCTCTCCCTCCACCACAGCACGTTCTTCCTGGGGTTGTGGTGCATTTCCCCTTCCGTCTCGACGTCGTACACGTGACGTACCACTTGATACGCCTTCTCGTCTTGCAACGCGTCTCGTACTTCATCGGGAGTCCACGTCCAGTAGTCGCCGTCGTCGCCGAAGCCCGTGTCGGCGTCCTGCGACGTGTAGAAGGCGCCGCGCTCGCGGTCCGCCAGCACCGCGAGCACCCAGTCCACGATCCCCTGCGCCACCTCCTTGAAGAGCGGCGTGCCCAGCGCCGCGTAGCCGCTCAAGTAGACGTGCAGCAGCTCGGCGTTGTCGTAAGCCATCTTCTCGAAGTGCGGCACGATCCAGCGCTCGTCCACGGCGTAGCGGTGGAACCCCCCGCCCACGTGGTCGCGGATCCCCCCGCGCGCCATCGCTGTGAGGGTCTTCTCGACGACCTCGCGGATCCAGTCCTCGCGCGTGTCGTGCCAGCGGGCCAGCAGGAACTCGCACGCGGCGGGGTGGGGGAACTTGGGCGCCGTGCCGAAGCCGCCGTACCGGATGTCGAAGAGGCGGGCCATGTGGTTCGCGGCGTCCTCGAGCAGCCGCGGGGCCGGCGTGCCGCGCTTCGCCTCGTTCAGCGCCTCGGTCACGTGCTGACGTATCGCCTGGGCGTTCTGCGCGACTTTGTCGCGTTGCTCGCGGTACAGCCTCGCTACCTGCCGCAGCACCGACGCGAACCCGGGCCGCCCGAAGGGGTTCGGCTCGGGGGGGAAGTAGGTGCCCCCGAAGAACACCTCGCCCGACGGATTGAGAAACGCCGTGAGCGGCCAGCCGCCCTGGCCGGTGAGCGCCTGCACCGCGCGCTGGTAGCGTGCGTCCACGTCGGGCCGCTCGTCGCGATCCACCTTGATGCAGACGAACTCGTCGTTGAGGAGCCGTGCGATGTCGGGGTCCTCGTAGGACTCGCCGTCCATCACGTGACACCAGTGGCACCACACCGCGCCGATGTCGAGCAGGATCGGCTTGTCCAGCGTGCGGGCGGTGTCGAACGCCGCATCGCCCCAGGGGTGCCAGTGCACCGGCTGGTGCGCGGCGGACTTGAGGTAGGCGGAGGGTTCGGAGGCGAGCAAGTTCGCCATGAGGGGAAATGTAGCTGGGAGGGTCGCTTCAGCCGCTCTGCAGATATCGCACTGCCGTCCGCGCCAGCAGGTCCGCCCCGATCACGAGCGCTTCCTCGTCGATGTCGAATGTCGGGCTGTGGTGCGGCGAGGCCTTCGCGCCCGGCGGCGCCGAGCCCACGAAGGCGAACGCGCCCGGGATGCGCGCCAGGAACAGGGACATGTCCTCGCCGCCCATCGTCCGCACGCCGTGAACCACACGCTCCTTGCCTACGATCTCCTCCGCTACGCCTTTCATGAGGTCGGTCATCCGTTCGTCGTTCACCGTCGGCTGGCACAGCCGCCGATAGCGCACCTCGGCCCGGGCGCCGAAGGCGCCCGCGATTCCCTGCGCCGTCTCCTCCACGAGCGCCGGCGCCTGTTCGTAGAACTTGCCGCCGAAGCTACGCACCGTGCCGCGCAGGTCCGCCCGGCCGGGAATGACGTTGAACGCGTGCCCCGCCGTCACCTGGGTCACCGAGACGACGCCCTCCTCGAACGGATTGCGACGCCGGCTGACGAGGCTCTGGAGTCCCGTCACGACGTGCGCCGCGGCGAGCACGGGATCGGTTGTCTGGTGCGGCGCCGCGGCGTGCCCGCCCGTGCCCAGGATCGCGATCTCGAACTCGTCCACGGAGGCCATCACCGGTCCGGGCATCAGGCCGATCCGGCCCGTGGGCAGGTCGTTCCAGAGATGGATCCCGAACGCCGCGTCGACGCTCGGCCGATCGAGCACGCCGTCCCGGATCATGGCGTCCGCGCCGAACGAGATCTCCTCGGCCGGTTGAAACGCGAGCTTCACGGCGCCGGGGAGGTCGACCCCGGCGAGCCGCCGAGCCACCTCGAGCCCCATCGCGACGTGTCCGTCGTGGCCGCAGGCGTGCATCTTCCCGGCGTGCTGCGAGCGATAGGCGACGTCGTTCGCTTCCTCGATCGGCAGCGCGTCCATATCGGCGCGCAGCATCACGCAGCGGCCAGTCCCTCCCTTGAGCGCGACGACTCCGGTCTTCCCGACGCCCGTCCGCACGTCGTAGCCCAGCGCGCGCAATCGGTCGGCCACGAGCGTGCTGGTGCGCCGCTCCTCGAAGCCGAGCTCGGGGTGCTGGTGCAGGTCGCGTCGCGTGGCGATGAGCGACTCCCGGTCCAGGGCGGGTAGCGTCGTTGTCAGGTGGACCTCCCGATCACACCCGCGAGCTGGGGCACAAGTCGCTCACGACGCACTCCTCGCACTTCGGCCGCCGCGCGATGCAGACCTTACGGCCGTGCAGGATCAGCAGGTGCGAGAACACGGTCCACTTGTCGCGCGGCAGGAGCTGCATCAGGTCCCGCTCGATCTTCTCGGGCGTGTCCTGGCGCGTCAGCCGCAGCAGCCGGCTGATGCGGTGCACGTGCGTGTCCACGACCACGCCCTCGTTCTTCCCGAACCAGCTGCCCAGGACGACGTTCGCGGTCTTGCGCCCGACGCCGGGAAGCCGGATGAGATCTTCCATCGTGTCGGGCACCTGGCCGCCGTGCCGCTCCACCAGCGCCTGGGCCATGCCGACGATGGACTTGGTCTTGTTGCGGAAGAAGCCGGTGCTCTGGATCTCCTGCTCGAACACCTTCGGGTCCGCGGCGGCGTAGGCTGCGGCGCTCTGGTACTTCGCGAACAGGTGGGGCGTCACCATGTTCACCCGCGCGTCGGTGCACTGGGCGGAGAGGATCGTTGCCACGAGCAGCTCGAGCGCGTTGGTGTGGTTGAGGGCGCATCTGGCATCGGGGTAGGCGCGCTCCAGGCGCGCGACGATCTTCCGGGCACGGGCCCGGAGCTCGGCCGGCGACTCCCGTCGCCGGCTCCGCTTCGGCGCGCGGGCCGCTCGCTTGACCGTCTTGTCCATGGGGAGCGGCTTGAACCTAACCCGCTACGCGCGGGGCAGGAACCTGTCGAGCGCCCGCACGAAGTCTTGGGTCGCCTCGACGTGCGGCGCGTGCCCGGTGGCGAGCTCCAGGACGCCGGTGCGGAGCAGCGCCGCCAGCTCCCGGGCGCCGTCGAGGGGCATCGGGTCGTAGATCCCGTGCACGACCAGGGAGCGAGGAACCGGGGAGCGGGCGCCCGTCTCCGCGAGGCGCGGCCGGAGGTCGTAATCCCCGAGGCTCGCCCACACCGCGTCCTGGGTCCGCGCCGTGACGCGGAACGGCGTCATCTGCTTGGCGAGGTTCGGGTCCCGGAAGTACGGGGCGACCGCCAGCGCGAAGGCGAGCCGGCGATATTTTTCCGGGTCCGTGCGACTGAGGCCCGAGGCCGCCAGATCGCCCCGCGCCCGGGCGATCTTGGGGTCGGCCATGCGCGCCGCGAAGCGGCGCTCGAATTCGGCCCGCCACGCCGCGCGGGCGGGCGCCGGGGAGACGAGGGCGAGGCGCTCCACCCGCTGCGGGTGCTCGAGCCAGTACAGCACCGCGAGCAGGCCGCCCCAGGAGTAGCCAAGGAGCGTCAGCCGGTCGATACTCCAGTGGCGGCGCAGCGCCTCGAGGTCGGCGACGTGCTCTCGCCACCCGACCGGGGTGTCGCGCCCGACGGGTGACCGCCCGCCGCCGCGCTGGTCGTAGTAGAGGAGCGTGCGCCCGCGGGCGAGCAGATCGTATTGGGGAAGCAGGTAATCGTGGTGCGCTCCGGGGCCGCCGTGCAGCACGACCACCGGTGGCCCGTCGCCCGCGCGGCGGGTGAAGAGGCGCACGCCGTCGAGCTCGACGGTCGCCGCGACCGCCGGCGTCGGTTCGGCCGCACTCATGGGCACTCAAGTTACACGCTTCGCGAGGGGTTGACGGCTCGTGACGAAGCCGCTGCGCTTCCTGCTAGCGTCCTTTCAGCCCGCGCCGCTGCGGCGGCTCGGCCTGCCGGACGTGGCGATTCTCTGCCTCATGGGCGGCGTGATCGCGACGGTGGTCGCGTTCCTGCGCGAGTTCGAGGCACCGCTGCGTCAGGCAGTCCAGATCGACCTGCGGCCCACGGCGCTGGTGCGCTATACGCTGTATTCGCTCACCCGCGGGGTGCTCGCGCTCCTCGTCTCGTATGGGTTCGCGCTCGTGTTCGGATGGACGGCCGCCCGCTCGCGTGCCGCGGAGCGGCTGCTGCTCCCGCTGCTCGACATCCTGCAGAGCATCCCCGTGCTCGGGTTTCTGCCCGGCTTCGTGCTCGGCCTCATGGCGCTCTTTCCCACGCGCAACGTCGGGCTCGAGCTGGCCGCCATCCTGATGATCTTCACGGCCCAGGCCTGGAACCTCGCCTTGAGCTTCTACAATTCGCTCAAGAGCATCCCCGAGCCGCTGCGCGACGCCTGCCGGATCGCCGGGTGGGGGCCCGCGCGCACGTTCCGGCAGTGCGAGCTCCCGGCCGCGGCCCAGGGCCTGGTGTGGAACGGGATGCTTTCCATGGCGGGTGGCTGGTTCTTCTTGATGGTGAACGAGGCGTTCCGCCTGGGAGACCGCGATTACCGACTCCCGGGGGTGGGGTCGTACATGAGCGTCGCGCTGGACCAGGGGAACGTGTCCGCGATGGTGCTCGCGATCGTCGCGATGACGGTGATGATCGTGTGCGTGGACCAGCTGTTGTGGCGCCCGCTCGTCGTGTGGGTTGAGAAGTTCCGGTTGGACGAGACCACGGGCGGTGACAGCGCGGCGTCATCGTGGGTGCTCGACTTTCTGCGGCGGGCGCGGCTGCCACGGCGCGTCGCCGTATTTCGGCGGCGCGCCTATCGCACCGCGCGGCGGGCGACGCGTTCGTTGGAGGGCCCGCTGCGGGCCGCCACGCCGGTGATCCTGCGAGGGCCGCGCGTCGCGTTCGAGCACCCCGTGGCGCGCAGGCTGGCCAGAGCGTTGCTCGTCGCGGCGATCGCGGCGGGAGCGGCCGCGGGCCTGTGGCAGATCGGGCGGTTGCTCGGGCAGCTGGGCTGGGCGGAGTGGCGCCAGCTCGTGTCCTCCGCCGCGCTCACGTTCTTCCGAGTGATGGGGGCGGTGCTCCTCGCCACGGCCTGGGCCCTGCCGGCGGGAGTCGTGATCGGGCGCTCGCCGCGGCTGGCGCGGGCACTGCAGCCCGTCATCCAGGTCGTCGCGTCGTTCCCCGCGCCGATGCTCTTCCCCGTCGTGGTCCTGCTGTTCGAGCGCATCGGGGTCGGGCTCGGCCTGGGCGCGGTCGCGCTGATGGTCCTCGCAGGCCAGTGGTACGTCCTGTTCAACGTCATCTCGGCGGTGGCCGCGATTCCCGAGCAGCTCAAGGACGCGGCCACGGTGTTCCGGCTGCCGACCGTCGCCCGGTGGCGCACGCTGTATCTGCCGGCCGCGTTCCCGGCGCTCGTGACGGGGTGGGTGACGGCGGCGGGCGGTGCGTGGAACGGCTCGATCGTCGCCGAATACATCGAGGCCGGTGGCGGGCTGCGCGAGACCAAGGGCCTGGGCAGCCTGATCAGCGAAGCCACCGCGCACGCCAACTTCCCGCTGCTCGCGGGCGGGATCGCGCTGATGAGCCTGGTCGTCGTGGGCTGGAACCGCGTCGTGTGGCGGTCGCTGATGGTGTGGGCCCAGACCCGCTTCGGGTACGGCACGTGACGGCCGATACGCTGCTGCTCGAAGCGCGCCACGTGACCCAGCGCTTCCGCCTCCCCAACGGGCAGGTCCTGGAGGCGTTGCGCGACGTGTCCCTCGCGGTGCGCGAGCACGAGGTCGTGGCGCTGGTGGGCCCGTCCGGGTGCGGCAAGAGCACGCTGCTGCGGCTGTTCGCCGGGCTCGCGCGGCCGGCGGACGGCACCGTGCTGTACCGCGGGCACACGCTCGACGGCGTGCTCGGCGCCGCGGCGATGGTGTTCCAGTCGTTCGCGCTGCTGCCCTGGCTCACGGTGGCGCAGAACGTGGCGATGGGCCTCGAGGCGCGTGGGGTGCACGGCCCCGCCCAGCGCGACGCCGTCGCCCGCGCCATCAACCTCGTCGGGCTCGACGGGTTCGAGCAGGCCTACCCCAAGGAGCTGTCGGGCGGCATGAAGCAGCGGGTCGGCTTCGCGCGAGCCCTCGCCGTCGCGCCCGAGATCCTCCTGATGGACGAGCCATTCGGCGCGCTCGACCCCCTCACCGCGGAGAACCTGCGGAGCCAGGTCGTGGACCTGTGGCGCGACCCCGCGACCGGAGTGAATACGCTCGTCGTGGTCACGCACAGCGTGGAGGAGGCCGTGTTCCTCGCCGGACGGATCGTCGTGTTCGGCTCGAACCCGGGGCACGTACGCGAAGAGCTGAAGAACTCGCTCCCTTATCCGCGCCGGGAGCGCAGCCCGGAGTTCGAGACGATGGTGGACCGCCTGCATGCGATTCTCACGGCGACCCTGTTGCCGGAGCCGGAGGCGTTGCCGGCTCCGCAGCGGCTCGTCCCGTTCCCGCGGGTGCACGTGGCCGAGGTGGCCGGTCTCCTCGACCACCTGGCGACGCGACCGGACGGGAGGGGGCCCGTGTTCGAGCTGGCCGAGGACCTGGGCGTGGACTACGACCGGATGACCGCCGTCGTGCGCGGCGCCGAGCAGCTCGGCTGGGTGGCGACGCCCGGCGAGATGGTGCAGCTCACGCCGGCGGGGCGGGACGTACTCGCGGGGGACGACGCGGCGCGCAAGGCGGCGACGCGGGCACGGCTCAAGCACCACCCGCTGTTCGCGCGCGTGATCACGATGCTGCAGGAGGAGACCGAAGAAATCGAGGAGGGCGCGGGCAAGGCCGACGTCGCGGACGAAGAGCTGCTCGCCGACCTCACCATCTACTTCCCCTTCATTCCGGCGGACTCGCTGTTCGCGACGATCATTGAGTGGGGCCGCTACGCCGAGCTGTTGGACCACGACGCGGCGGCCGGGCGACTCAGGCTGCTCGGGGGGTGACGGGGGGCTACAGCAGCACCGCCAGCGCGTCCGCCACCGCCTTGACCTCGGCGTGATGGACGTCGGTGAACCCGGCGCGCACGTCCGAATCGACGTCGATCTGGCCGAGGATGGTATTGCCGCGCCGGATCAGGACCACGAGCTCCGACTTCGTCTCGAGGTTGCACGCGAGATAGTTCCCGGCGGCGGTGACGTCGGGGACGTTTTGATCCCGGCCCGTCGCGACCGCCGTGCCGCACACGCCCCGCCCGATGGGAATGCGCGTGTGCGGGGTGTCGCGCCCCGCGTACGCCTCCAGCACGAGCTCGTCGCCGTGCAGCATGTAGGCGTAGACGGACGTGTACGGCGCGCCCAGGGCGCGGATCCTGTCGCAGGCCAGCCGCAGCAGCTCCGATCGGGTCGCGTCATGCAGGTGGGCGGCGCGCAGCGCGCGCACGATGCCGCTCGCGGTCGTGGCGGTCGTCATAGCCCTATATCTATCTTTGGCGCGACTCTCTCGGAAGCGCGCGCGGTGTCCGTTCGCCTGCTGGTCCTGATCCCCGCGGCCGCGGCGATCAGCCTTGCCCTCTCCGCCGCGGTGGACGCGGTCGCCCTGCCGCTGTTCCTCGACACGACGGGTACCGTTCTCGCCACCGCCCTCGCCGGCCCCGGCGCGGGGATCGCCACCGGCGTCGTGACATCCGCGGTGAACACGCTGCGCAATCCCACCTTCTGGCCCTTCGTCGTCGTGCAAATCATCGTGGCGCTCTACGCCTGGCTCGCGGCCCGCGCCGGGTTGTTCCGGAGCCTCAAGACCGCGGTCCCCGCGGGACTCGGTCTGGGCGTGCTCGCGGCGGCGACCTCGACGCCCATCTCGTACGTCGTGTTCGGCTGCACCACCACGGGCGGAATCGCGCTGACCACGGCGCTCGGCCGCGCACTCGGGCTGCCGCCGCTCGGCGCCTGTTTCTTCGGGAGCTTCGTAGCCGACTTCGGGGACAAGGCGGTCACCTTCGCGCTCGTCACCTCGGTGCTGCACGCCCTACCGCGGCGCACGGCGGCCCGCTTCCCCTGGGCCTTGCGCGCCGTCGGCATCGCCGGGTCCGCCGGCCCCGCGTGAGCCGCCGGCACCCCTTCACGCTGCTCGCGCTCGTGGCCGCCCTGACCGCGCTCGCCTGGATCCTGCCCGCTCCCGCGGGCGGTCTGGGCACGGCCGCCGCGGCGCTCGCCCTCGCGGCGGCGGCCGGCCCGCGCCGCGTGCTCGTCCCCGCGCTCGTCACGGCGGCGCCGTTCTGGCTGTTCCTGCTCCTGCTGCACGATGTTCCCTCGACGATCGCCATCGGGCTGCGCCTCACGACCATGATCGCGAGCGTGGTGTGGGTCGGCGCGCTGCTGCCCCCGGGACGGCTGGTGGAGGCGATGGTCGCGGCAGGGTGGGGCGTCACCGCAGCCTATCTCTTCGCGGCCGCGCTGTCCGCGGTCCCGCTGCTCAAGGCACGGGCCCAGCGAATCGTCGACGCCCAGCGGTGTCGTGGCCTGTCGCCGCGCGGTGGTCTCGGCCGCCGCCTGCGCGCGCTGCGGGCACTCGCGCTGCCGCTGGTACTCTCAGTGCTGCACGAGGTGGACGAGCGAGCCCTGGCTCTCGAGACGAGGGGGTTCGTCCCGGGCGCCCGGCGCACGCCGCTCGCGCCACCGCGGGACGGCACAGGCGAGCGGGCGGCGCGGTGGCTGTTGCTCGTCGCGTGCGGCGCCGCCCTCGCCTGGAGGATCGCGTGGCGCGGCTAACGCTCGAGCGCGTGAGCTTCTGGTATCCCGCCACGGAGCGACCCGCGTTGCGAGACGCGTCGCTCGCCGTGGCGCCGGGCGAGGTAGTTGCGCTCGTGGGCAACGTCGGCGCCGGCGCTTCCACGTTGCTGCTCGTGGCCGCCGATCTGGCGCCGCGCGTCGTCGGGGGGATGATCAAAGGCACGGTAGACTTCCGGGGAAGGGGGAACGGGGAGGGGGGGCGAGGGATCGTGCTGCCGACCCCCTGGACGCAGCTCTCGGGGATGGCGTTCACGGTCCGGGATGAAGTGGCGTTCGGTCCCGCGAACCTCGGCTGGCCCAGGGAACGGATCGCCGGGGCGGTCGATCGCGCGCTCGACGCGCTCGGCATCGGCGCCCTCGCGGCGCGCGATCCCGCGACGCTCTCGGGTGGCGAGCTGCAGCGCGTCGTCATCGCGGGGATCGTCGCCATGGAGCCTGCCCTGGTGCTGCTCGACGAGCCCACAGCCGAGCTCGATCCCGAAGGAGCGGGACTGGTGTGGCGGTTGGTGCGGGCGCTCGCCGGGGACGGGTGCTCCGTCGTCGTGGCGACGAGTGACCTGAACGCGCTGCCGGAAGTGGCCCACCGGATCGTCTGGATGGAGGACGGCGCCGTGCGGCGGATCGGCGATCCGGCGCTCCTGGCGGAGAACGCGCTGTGCGAGGCAGGCCTCGCGACCACGGTCGCGGACGTGTGGCGCACGGCGCGACTGGGCGCGCCCTACCCGTTGACCGTCGCGCAGGCGGAGGAGCGGTGGCGGCAGTGAGCGCCGAGCTCCGCTTCGGGCAGGTCTCCTTTTCCTATGGAACGGTGCCCGCGCTGCGGGACGTGTCGTTCGCGCTCGCGCCGGGCGAGCGCGCGGCGCTGCTCGGTCGCAACGGGGCGGGGAAATCCACGCTGCTGCGCCTGGTGACGGGCCTGCTCCATCCCGCGGCGGGCAAGGTCTCGGTGGGCGACTGGGACACGCGCGGCCGGGCGCCCGAGTCCCTGGCCCGGCGCGTCGGCTCGGTGTTTCAGCACGCCGACCAGCAGCTGTTTGCGCGCTCGCTGCGGGACGACGTTGCGTTCGGGCCGCGCGCGTTGGGGCTCGCGGCGGCGGAGGTCGCGCGGCGCGTGGACGGCGCGCTGGCGGCGCTCGAGCTCTCCGCCCACGCCGCCGAGCATCCCTACGATCTGCCGCCGGCGTTCCGCAAGCTCGCCGCGCTCGCGGGGGCGTTCGCGCTCGAGCCCGCGGTGCTCGTGCTCGATGAGCCGACCGCCGGCCTCGATCGCCCGCTGCGCGCGCGCGTTGCGCGTGCGCTCTCGGAGCGCGCCGCCGCGGGGGTCGTCGTGCTCGTCGCCACGCACGATCTGGCATTCGCCGCGGAGGTCCTCGAGCGTGGCCTCGTGCTCGACCGGGGCCGGCTCGCGTGGGACGCGCCGCTCGCCGCGTTGCTCACGTCGTCGGAGCGGCTCACGCCGCTCGGCCTCGCGCCGCCCGTCGGCGCGGCGCTGTCCGCGGCGCTCGATCTGCCCGGCCGGCCGGTGCGCGAGCGTGACGTGGCGCACACGCTCGCGCGCGTTGCAGCGGCCAGGGGCCGGGTCTAGATTCCCACGCCTGACCCATGCCGGATCCGGAGCTCATCGCCCAACGATTGGCGCGCTGTGTGGAGCTGTTTCGCGACCCCGACGCGAAGCAGGTTCAGAAGGCGGAGTTCCGCACCCTCCTGGGGCTGCTCAAGGACCAGACCGTCGTCATCACGGAATCGGCCGGCCAGCTGGTCGTCAACGGCGTCGCCGTCCAGGGCAAGGTCGGCTCGCTGGTCCAGCGGATCGGGCTGCACAACGTCGGCGAGATCACGATCCAACCGCACGCGCCGCCCAGCGACGTGTTCGAGCTGCTCCGGGCCCTATCGGACCAGCCGGCCCTCGGTACGGAGGACATTCCGACCCGGCTCCGCCAGGCGGGTGTCAACCAGGTCACGGTGGCCATTGCCGACTTCGCGCCGCCGGCCCGCGTCTCCGGCCCGACGTCGCGCGCGGCGTCCGAGAGCGACGACGTGCTGGGCGACCTCGAGCGCAACCCCCAGGCACCGGACGTCAGCCGGCTGCTCGACGCACTGGTTCGTCAGGTCGAGACCGCGTTCAAGGCCGGCCGGTTCGAGGAGGTGCTGACGCTGATCGCCGGCATCTCGCGGGGCCACCAAGCGGTGCCGCGCGGTAGCGACGCGCGGCGTCACTACGGAATCGCGTTCAAGCGCGTCTATACGAAGGCGATGCTAGACCGGCTGGCCCATCTCGTGAGCGTACCCAAGCACCGGAGCGACGCGATCCTCGCCCTGCAACGGGCGGGTGCGGGCGGCGTGAAGGTGCTGATCGACCTGCTCGTCGCCGCGCCCACGATGTCCGAGCGGCGCGTCCTGTTCGACGCGCTCAGCCAGATGAAGGAAGGCACCGGCCAGCTGGTGCAGATGCTCGATCATCGACAGTGGTTCGTCGTCCGCAACGGCGCCGAGCTCGTGGGGGAGCTGGGCCTCGAGGACGCGGTGCCAGCGCTCGCGCGGCAGCTCGAGCACCCGGACGACCGGGTCCGCAAGGCAGTGGCGCTCGCCCTCGCGAAGATCGGGAGCGGCAGCGCCGCAGAGCCGCTGCTGCACGCGCTGCGCGACAGGTCTCCCGAGGTGCGGATGCAGGTGGCGCTCGGGATCGGGGGACTCAAGGCCGGCGCCCTCGCGATGCCGCTCGTCGTCGCGATGGAGGAAGAGCAGGACGAGGCGGTGGAGCGCGAGCTGATCCTGGCTCTCGGCCGCATCGCGAGTCCCGACGCCGTGCTGGCGCTCATCAAGGTCGTTCAGCCGGCGGGGCGGTTCTTCGGGCGCAAGCCCACGGTGCTGCGCATGGCCGCCGTGGAGGCGCTGCGGCTCGCCGGCACTGCCGCCGCCATCGGCACGATCGAAGGCCTGGTGGCCGACTCGGACGCCGAGGTGAAGGAAGCCGCCCAGGCGGCCCTCCTGGACCTCAAGAAGCGGAGATAGCGGCGGCTCAGCGAGGAATGAAGTTCGTCTCTGGAGTGAGGCTCTTGGCGAACGCGGCGATCAAGCGGGCCGTGCGCTCCAGGTCCTCGACCGCGACCATCTCGTTCGGGCTGTGCATGTAGCGGTTGGGGACGCTCACCAGGCCGGTCGGGATGCCCCGCAGCGCGTTGTAAATGGCGTCGGCGTCGGTGCCGGTATCGTGGGGCGCCGCCTGGACGCTGTAGGGCAGCTGCTCGCGCTCCGCGCACTGCACCAGCATCTCGAAGACGACCGGGCTCACGGCCGAGCCGCGTGACAGCACGGGCCCCCCGCCGAGCTTGTGCTCCCCGGCGCGCTTCTTCTCGGCGCCCGGATAATCGGTCGCGTGCGTGACGTCCACCACGAGCGCCACCTGGGGATCGATGCCCACCGCGCTGGTGCGCGCACCGCCGCCCATCCAGGCGATCTCTTCCCGCGTCGTCGCCACCGCGAATACGGCCGCGTGCTTGGGACGGTCCTTGGCGAGAAGGCGGGTGGCCTCGGCGACCAGGTAGGCACCGATGCGGTTGTCGATGCTGCGCGACACGATACGCCCGTTGGGGAATTCCCGCACCGCGGCGTCGAGCACGCCCGCGTCCCCTACCCGGACCCGCGCGAGCGCCTCGGCCTTGGTCGCGGCGCCGACGTCGATCCAGAGGTCGGAGATCTTCGACACCTTGTCCATCTCCTCCTTCTTCATCAGATGCACGGCCTGCTTGCCGATCACGCCGCACACGGACTCCTTCGGCCCGAGGATCACGACGCGCTGGCCCACGAGCACCTGCGGGTCCCAGCCGCCGATCGCGGCGAAGTAGAGGTACCCCTCGTCGTCGATGTGCGTTACCTGGAGCCCGATCTCGTCGATGTGACCCGCCAGCATCAGCCGCGGCCGGCCCTTGGCGTTGAGCGCCGCGACCGAGTTGCCGTGGACGTCGGCCGTCACCTCGTCGGCGAATGTCTTCACCTCCTCGCGCCACACCCGCGCCGGCCCCGTCTCGAAGCCGGATGGCCCCGGCGTGTCGAGCAGCCGCTTGAGAAAGTCCAACGTGGGTTTGGTCATCGCACCGGGTCCGTGGTCGAGAGGCGGCACGCGGCCGCGCTCGGGGAAGATGGAGTTAGCCGAGGAGAATTGCGAGCCGCGTCAACCCGCGATCAACCGCGCCAGGATTTCGGCCGCATCCACGAGGCGCGGGCCCGGACGCGAGGTATACGCATTCCCGTCCATGAATTCGACGCGCCGGCCGAGCAGCACCCGCGCGTCCCGGTCCGTGACGGCGGCGAGCTCCTGCTGGGCGCGGGCGACGTCGAAGCCGCACAGCGCGACGACCACGAGGTCCGGCGCGAGCGCGGACAGCTCGCGCCAGGAGCGCCCAGCGGAGCGCTCCCCCGGACGGCCGGCCGCATCGCGGCCGCCGGCGATCTCGACCAGCTCGGGCACCCAGTGGCCCGCCACGTAGGGCGGGTCGAGCCACTCCAGAACCAGGACACTTGGGGGCGTGGGCCGTCCTAAAGGACTCCCTGACGGTCGCGGGGCGTGGGCCTGCCGGATGCGCCGTAGCCGATAGCGCAGCCCCGCGACGACCTCGTCCGCCTCGTCCTCCAGGTTGAGCGCCGCGCCGACCTTGCGGATGTCGGCGAGCACGCCGTCGAGGGTGTGGGCGTGCAGCATCACGACCCACGGCGTCGGGTTGAGGGCGGCGACGAGCTGTCCCAGCCCGCTCTCGCCCACCGCACAGACCTCGCACAGCGACTGCCCCAGGATCACATCCGGGCGCAGCTGGGCGATCAGCTTCACGTCCACCTCGACGGACGGTGTACCGGTCCGCCGCGCCGCCGCCATGGCGCGGTCGATCTCGGCGGAGGGCAGCGACGGGTCCAGCCGCGTGCGGGTGACGTGGGGGAGGGCGCGGGCCTCCGGCGGGTAATCGCACTCGTGGGAGACCCCGACCAGCCGGGGCAGCGCCCCCAGGGCCGCGACCATCTCGGTGGCCGCCGGGAGGAGGGAGACGACCCGCATGCTCTGTCCCTAGACCGTGCGCGGCGTCACTGCTTGCGCAGGCCGATGCGAAACAGCAGGGCGCCGAACAGGCCGAACAGGATGAGCGCCGGGGTGTTCGCCGTCGCGAACACGCCCAGATGGTGGTACCACCCGACCGATTCGGCGAGCCAGTCAGCGGCCCGTCCTCGCGCGCTGCCGGCGCCGGCGATCGCGGCCACGACGATGCCCGCAATGGCACCGCCGGCGATCATCCCGCTCGAGAACAGGACGCCCGGCCCCGACTCAACTTCGGCGAGCGACCGATTCTCCGACTTCACACGCTGCTCGACGAGCCACCGGATGACGCCGCCCGTGAACATCCCCGCGGACGTGGTGATCGGCAGGTAGACACCCACCGCCACCGGGAGCGCCTGGATGCCGGCGAGCTCTAGGGCGATGGACAGGAACACCCCGATCAGCACGAGGGCCCACGGCAGGCGGTGCGTGAGAATCCCGTCGGTGATCAGCGCCATCAGGGTAGCCTTCGGGGAATCGAGCCGCTTGAGCTCGCGCCCGCGGTATTCGCGGACGCGGCCGCCGATCCCGGGATCGACAACGTACCGGATCTCGTGGGAGGCGGGGTCCACGAGGTACTTGCCCGGCGGCACGGCTTGCGTCTCGACGTAGACGCGGACGACCTGATAACTCCGCGTGTCCACCGAGTCGCTGCCGCCGACGGTGAAGCCGGACATCGTCTCGGGCATGACGACGACGTTGCCGTCGGCGCTCTTGCCGCCCGCGGGCGCCAGGAAGCCGGCGTGCGTCTCCGGGACCTCGTAGCGATAGGAGCTGTTCAGGAACGTGAGCGTCCAGCCCACGGCCAGCGCTGCGGCGATCGCGCCCACGAGGATCGCGATCTGCTGGCGCCGCGGCGTGGCGCCCACGAGGAAGCCCGTCTTCAGGTCCTGCGAGGTATTGCCGCCGTTCGCGACCGCCACGGCGATCACGCACGCGATCGAGATGGCGCGCACCCGATCGTCGATCTGGGTCCAGCCGAGCAGCAGGAAGATGAGCGAGATCGCGATCAACGAGGCGATGGTCATCCCGGAGATCGGGTTCGCGGAGCTGCCGATCTGCCCGCAGATGCGGGAAGAGACGGTCGTGAAGAAGAAGCCGAACACGATGATGAGCAGTCCGCCCAGCAGGTTGACGCCGATGGATGGCAGGAACGCGAGCACGAGGGCCAGCAGCAGCGAGCCGAACACGGTCACCGTGATCGGGAGGTCGTCGTCGGTGCGGAGCTTCGCGACGACCGCCTGGCCCACGCGGCTCGCCTTCAGGTCCGCGAACCCCGCCTTGAAGGCGCTCGCGATCGTCGGGAGCGACCGCACGAGCGCGATGATCCCCGCGGTCGCCACGGCCCCCGCGCCGATGTAGAAGACGAACGCCGCGCGGACCTCGCCGGCCGACATCTCGGCGATGAGCTTGGTGGCGGGGTACATCGGCGTCGTCATCGCTGCGCCGAAGAGCTTGATGGCCGGCATCAGCACCAGGTAGGCGAGGCAGCCCCCCGCGAACAGATACCCCGCGATGCGCGGCCCGATGATGTACCCCACCCCCATGAGCTCGGGCGCCGCCTCCAGCCGCACCTCGGCGCCCTGGAACCAGCGCAGCACGCGGCCCGGATATTCCTGCCACAGCTTGAGCGCCGTCATCAGGAACTTGTAGACGAAGGCGAGCCCGAACGCCTGGAACACGGTCTTCGCGTGGACGCCGCCCTCCTCGCCCGCGATCAGCACCTCGGCGCACGCCGTGCCCTCCGGGTAGGGCAGGTTGCCGTGCTCCTTCACGATGAGCGCGCGGCGCAGCGGGATCATCATCAGGATACCCATGAGCCCGCCCGCCATCGCCAGGATCGCGACGCGCCCGATGTCGAGGTCGTAGCCCATCAGGAGGATCGCGGGGATCGTGAACACCACGCCGGCCGACACCGAGTCCGCGGCCGACCCGGTAGTCTGGACGATGTTGTTCTCGAGAATCGTGGCCCGGCCGATGGCGCGGAAGATCGTGATCGAGAGGACGGCGATCGGGATCGAAGCCGAGACCGTGAGGCCGATCTTCAGGGCGAGGTAGACGTTGGAGGCGCCGAAGATCAGTCCCAGGATCGAGCCCAGGACGAGGGCGCGCCCCGTGAGCTCGGCCGGCGACTGCGCGGCGGGAACGTACGGCTGGTGGTCGGGCATGCGGTTCCCTGGATGCGGGTGGTCGGGATGAGCGGACAATGTGACGTCCGAGCGGCGTGCGTGTCTAGACGGGGTTAGCTTGGGCGCATGACCGCTCCCGCCCCGTTGCGCCGCACGTTCGTCGGCCCGCAGGGGATTCGCGCCGGCTGGCGCTTGCTGCTGTTCGTGGTGCTCGCCCAAGGCGTGATCGGCCTGCCCCTGCAATGGTTCGTGGTCCGCGTGCTCGGGCTGGGCGACGGCGGTGAGTGGACGGCGCCCGGGTTCATGCTCGCCGAGACGGTGGGCGGCCTGGGCATCGTTCCGACCTTCGCCGCGGCCTGGCTCATGTCGCGCATCGAGCGCCGGCCATTCGGTGCCTACGGGCTGCCGTGGCGTGGAGCGTTCGGGCGCCAGTTCTGGGCCGGCTGGGGCTGGGGGCTCGGCGGTGTGGCCGCGCTGGCGGCGCTGATCGCGGCGTTGGGCGGGCTACGGGTGGCCGGATGGGCCCTGTCGGGCGCCGCACTCGCGCGCGCGGCGGTGCTGTGGGCGATCGCGATGACGCTCATCGGGCTCGCCGAGGAGTTCGCGTTCCGCGGCTACCCGCAGTTCACGCTGGCGTCGGGGATCGGCTTCTGGCGGGCGGCCGCGCTGCTCTCGCTCGTGTTCGGCGGGCTGCACTACTTCCTCAAGCCGATGGAGAACCTGGCGGACTTCGCGAGCGTCGGGCTGATCGGTCTGTTTCTGTGCCTGACGTTGCGGCGCACCGGCAGCCTGTGGTTCGCCGTCGGATTCCACGCGGGGTTCGACTACGCCGCGCTCACGGTCGTCGGCGCGCCCAACACGGGCAACGGAGGCCGGCCCGTCGGCGACCACCTGCTGGCCACGACGTTCACCGGGCCGGATTGGCTGACGGGCGGGCCGCGCGGGATCGAGGCGAGCCTGCTCGTCTTCCCCGTGATCGCGGTGCTGTTCGTGCTGTTCGACCGGCGGTATCCCGCCGCCGCGGCTCCGCGGTAAAAAGCCGCCGTTCCACTCGTGGCACCTCGCTCGCGGCCCGGGGTAGAGACGCACGCCTATGGAGACGACGCGCGAGCGGGAACCGATACCGCGCGCGCTCCAGCACGCCCTCGGTGGGCGGTACGTGCTGGAGCGCAGGCTCGGTCGCGGCGGGATGGGGGATGTCTACCTCGCTCGCGAGCCGCGCCTCGCCCGGCGCGTCGCGATCAAGGTGTTGCCGCCGGACCGGGCCATGCAGCCGGCGGCGCGCGAGCGGTTCCTCCGCGAGGCCCGGACGGCGGCCGGCCTTTCTCACCCGAACATCGTGCCGATCTTCGCCGTCGACGAGGTGGACGACTTCGTCTTCTTCGTCATGGCCTACGTGGACGGCGAGAGCCTCGGTCAGCGCATCCGGACGCGCGGCCCGTTGCCGCCGGCCGAGGTCGCGCGCGTGCTGAAGCAGGTCGCCCGCGCCCTGGCGTACGCTCACGACCACGGCGTGGTCCACCGCGACGTGAAACCGGACAACATCCTGCTCGAGAATCCCACCGGGCGGGTGTTGGTCACGGATTTCGGCATCGCTCGCGTCGGCGCGGGAGGCGGCAACACGGGTCCGCGCGAAGTGATGGGGACGGCCGAGTTCATGAGCCCCGAACAGGCGAGCGCCGCCGTGGTGGACGGTCGCAGCGATCTCTATTCCCTCGGCGTGGTCGCCTACTACGTGCTCTCGGGCCGGCTGCCGTTCGAGGAGCGCGACGCGTACGCGCTCATGGCGCGGCACGCAACCGAGCCCGCGCCGCCGCTCGCCTCGGTCGCCCCGGCGGTGCCCCGTCCGCTGGCGCGCATCGTCGACCGCTGTCTCGCCAAGGAGCCGTGGGCCCGGTTCGCCGGCGGCTCGGAGCTGGCGGAGGCGATCGACCATGCCGCCCCGCTCCAGGCCGCGTCGCCGATCGCGGTGCGCGCCTTTCTCGTCGAAAGCCGGCACCTCTCCGGCCCCGCGCTCGTCTACGCGACGCTGGCCGGCCTCGCCGTGCCGCTGCTCACCGGATCGTTCTGGTCCGGTGAGACGCTCGCGACGAAGCTCCTCGCGGCCGGTGGCGTGGCATGGGTGCTGCTCTTTCCGCTCGGGTACATGGTCAGGCGGGTGCGTCGCCTCTTCGCAGCGGGCTACGAACAAGAGGACCTCGTGGAGGTGCTCGAGGCGGCGCTGGCCCGGCGACGCGAGGAGCTGGCGTTCCTCTACGGGGAGGGTCCGTCGGGGTTCGAGCGCACCATGCGCCGCCTCAGCTACGCCGCCCTGGTGGTGGCGGCGGCTGCGGTTGGGCTCCATCTCCTCGAGCCCCTGCCGCTGCCCGATGCCTCGCTGTTCGCG
>QHUL01000073.1 GCA_003222115.1 Gemmatimonadota bacterium
CTTGCTGCGGCCGAGGCCCAGGAAGCTCTTCTTCAGGGGAATCACGCTGACCGCGGTCGTCACCATTTCGCCGCCCGCGGTGAGGCCGTACAGCTCCCAATACAGGCCGAGCGGCCGGTCGGAGGGCACGATGCCCGAGCCGCGCGCGCGCAGCGCGGCGCTCTCGAGCGTGGCGGGCAGCGAGTCGGGAGGGGGGTCGAACAGCAGCAGGTCGGACAGCGAGACCCGGCTTCCGACCGGGGCCGGCCGCCAGCCGTAGCGTGCGCGTGCCACGTGGCGGGGGTTCGCCGTCGTCACCTCGAGCGAGAGGACGAGCGGTCCCCACGGGGCCGCGGCGAGGAGCACGCCGCGCGCGGGCGCGTCATCGCGGCGCGCGACGAGGGCCGGGCTCCGCTCGTCCCGCGCGAGCACCAGCGCGGCGGCGAGCGACCCCCCCACGAACAGCGTGTCCGCGGCGAGATCGTAGGCCGCCACGACGAGGGCGGTGTCGCCGCGGCGGAACACGGCGGACTGGTGCGGCGGCGTGATGAAGGCGGTCGCGTAGCGCGGGGCGTAGAGCTCCCGGGGGTGCGGCGCTTGCGGTGCGAAGTCCGCTTCGCGCGCGGCCGCCGGATCAAGCACGGCGCGCGCCGCAGGGAGGAAATGAAAGCCGGGAGTCGTCTCGTGACCCGCGATGATCGGGTCGACGAGCAGGCCCGTGGCGCGGGGGGGCGCCTGGGTCCACCAGCGGGGCCAGCCATAGCGCAGCGTGATCTCCGTGAGATCGCCGCCCCACGACAACCCGTACGCCGTGCGCGCTTCGCGCATCAGCCGCACCACCGTGAGCCGGGCGAAATGCTCGGAGCGTCGGTCGTTACCTGTCTGCGACAAGAGCGGGCGCGCGAGCCACCAGAGCCGCGCCCCGAGCCGGTCCCGTTCCGCGCACGGCAACGCGCGGTAGCGCTTTCGGAGGTCGCCGTCCAGGAGCGAGGACAGATCGCTCCACTGGCAGCGCTCCTCCGCCGGCATGAGCGCGAGGGCGGCGTCGAACGCGCTGTCGGCGGCCGCGTATTCCCCCGCCGCGTGCAGCGCGAGCCCGCCCAGCGCCCAGCACCACCAGCCGGCGGTACGGCACGCTTCCGCCGCGCGCACCGCGTCCGCGGTCCGGCCGCTCTCCACGAGATAGCGCACGCGCTGTCCCGCGATCCATGCGTCGCCGGGGAGGAGCGCTGCGAGACTGTCGAGCTTGTCGAGCAGGGCGTCGCGCGCGCGGCCGGTCCGCTCCGGCTCGGGCGGTGGCTGGTCGCGGTCATCGCCGTGCCAATAGCAGAAGCGCCCAACCAGCTCGTCGCAGCGGCTCGCGGACGGGGCGGCGGGGAGGTGCCAGCGCCGGGTCAGCTCGAACTCCTCCTGCGCCCGGCGCGCGGCCCGAAGCAGGGCCTGGGAGTCGCGCGGCAGGAGGAGCGGCGTGGGGGACGTCGCCGATTGCGCGAGCAGGACGGCCACGAGGGCGGAGAGCGCGTGCACGGGAACGCTTCAAGAATGTACACCCCGGGCGGCCGGGCTTGCGTCCCGTGCCGCGGGGATGCTTTTTCTCCGTCCCCCCCTTTCTGGAGGCTAGTCCCGTGTCCCCTCGTCCGTTGCCGCTCGGCGTCGCGCTCCTCTGTCTCCTGCTTGGCGGCGCGCCGCGCAACGCGACCGCCCAGGCCGCCCCCTACGACTCGACCGTGTTCGCCGGCCTCAAGTGGCGGGAGATCGGGATCTTTCGGGGCGGGCGCTCGGTCGCGGTGGCCGGCTCGGCCTCCCGCCCCAACGAATTCTGGATGGGGACCACGGGCGGCGGCGTCTTCAAGACGACGGATGGCGGCGACACCTGGCTGCCGGTGACGGACAAGTACTTCGGCGGCACGATCGGGGCGTTCGGCGTGAGCGAGTCGAATCCCGACATCGTCTACGTCGGCACCGGCGAGTATCCGATCCGCGGCAACGTCTCGCACGGCGACGGCGTGTTCAAGACCACGGACGCCGGCAAGACCTGGACCTTCGTCGGGCTCGCCGAGACGCAGCAGATCTCGCGTGTGCGCGTGCACCCTGCCAATCCGGACATCGCATGGGTGGGCGCCCAGGGACATGCCTTCGGGCCGAACGCCGAGCGCGGCGTGTACAAGACGACCGACGGCGGCAAGACGTGGAACAAGGTGCTGTTCCGCAACGACTCGACGGGGATCTCGGACCTCGTCCTCGACCCGTCCAATCCCGACGTGCTGTACGCGGCCTTCTGGCAGGCGCAGCGCAAGCCGTGGCAGCTGCTGTCGGGCGGACCGGGGGGCGGGATCTTCAAGTCCACGGACGGGGGGGAGCACTGGACCGAGCTGACGCACAATCCGGGGCTGCCGCCGGGCCTGCTCGGCAACATCGGGCTCGCCATCTCACCCGCGAAGCCGACGCGGGTATGGGCGCTGATCGAGGCGGACGCGGGCGGTGTGTACCGCTCGGAGGACGGCGGCGCGACGTGGCGCTACATCAACAACGAGCGGAAGCTGCGGCAGCGGCCGTGGTATTACTCGCGCATCTTCGCCGACTCCAAGGACACGAACACCGTGTACGCGCTCAACGTCCTCCTGTACAAGTCGTCCGACGGAGGCGCGACGTTCAAGCACGTGCCCGAACTCCACGGGGACAACCACGACATGTGGATCGCGCCGAACGACCCGCAGCGCATGATCGAAGGGAACGACGGCGGCGCGAGCGTATCGTACAACGGCGGCAAGACCTGGACCGACCAGGACTTCGCGACCGCACAGTTCTACCACGTGACCACCACCAACCATTTCCCGTATCGGGTGTGCGGCGCCCAGCAGGACAACTCGGGCGTGTGCGGGCCCAGCCGCTACGCGGGTGGCATCGACCGCGCACAGTGGTACGACGTCGCCGGGGAGTCGGGTCACATCCAGGCGCGCCCCGACAACCCCGACGTCACGTTCGGCGGAGACAACTCGGGGTTCCTCATACGGGTGGACCACAGGACGGAGCTGGCCCGTCAGATCGACCCGTGGCCCGACAGCCCGGACGGCCTTCCCGCGGGGGCGGGGAAGTACCGCTTCCAGTGGACCGCGCCGCTCCTCATCTCGCCGCACGATCCGCGGGTGCTCTACATCGGCGGGAACGTGCTGTTCAAGTCGCTGAACGAGGGCCAGAGCTGGACGGCGGTCTCGCCCGACCTCAGCCGGCACGACCCCGCGACCATCGGCGTCTCGGGCGGCCCGATCACCTCGGACCAGACGACGGCGGAGTACTACGCCACGATCTTCGCGCTGGCCGAATCGCCGCGCGTGAAGGGGCTCATCTGGACCGGGTCGGACGACGGGCTGGTGCACCTCACGCGCGACGGCGGCAAGACGTGGAAAGACGTCACGCCGGCCGATGTCGCCCCGTTCACCCGCATCTCGATCATCGAGCCGTCCCATTTCGCGCCGGGCACCGCGTACATGGCCGTGAATCGCTACCAGCTCGAGGACATGGCGCCCTACATCTACAGGACGACCGATTACGGGCGCACCTGGCGGAAGATCGTGAACGGGATACCCGCGACGGAGTTCGTGCGCGTGGTGCGCGAAGACCCGGTGCGGCGGGGGCTCCTGTTCGCCGGAACGGAGCGCGGCGTGTGGGTGTCGTTCGACGACGGCGCGAGCTGGCAGTCCCTGCGGCGCAACCTGCCCCTCGTGCCGATCCACGACCTCGTGATCAAGGAGGGCGACCTCGTGGCGGCGACCCACGGGCGCTCGTTCTGGATCCTGGACGACATCTCGCCGCTGCGACAGCTGTCGCGCGCGACTCCGAAAGCGGCGGCGTACCTGTTCAAGCCGCGCGACGCGTACCGGGTGGACTGGGGCGGTGGCTTCTTCGGCGGCGGCACCGACGCGCACCCGGTCGGGAAGAACCCGCCCAGCGGGGCGATGATCTACTACTGGCTCAAGGACAAGGATCGCGACGTGAAGCTGGACATCCTCGACGCGGCGGGCCGCGTCATCCAGACCTTCACGAGCAAGCAGGACTCGATCACCGCCGCCGACAGCCTGCGGGCCGACGGCGTGAAGCGCGCGCGCACCGACAGCCTCAAGCAGGCGGGCGTCACGGACAGCGTGAAGATCGACAGCATCGTCTCCGACACGCTCAAGGACCGGGACAAGCCGTGGCCGCGCCGGCCGCCGCCGCTGCCGCGCGCGCTGAACAAGGCCGGCCTGAACCTGTTCACGTGGAACGCACGCTATCCGGACGCGGCGGCGTTCTGGGGGATGGTCGGCGTCCAGACCGACGGGCCGATGGCGCTGCCCGGGACCTACCGCGCGCGCTTGCGTGTCGGCGGTCACGTCTATACGGCGAGCTTCGCCCTCAGGGTGGATCCCCGGGCGAAAGTGACACCCGCCGATCTGCGGGACCAGTTCACGTTCCTGAAACGGCTCCGCGACACGGTCAACGCGGCGACGACGGCGATCGCCACGATCCGGAACGTGCGGCAGCGGCTCGAGGACGAGCTCGCCGGCGCATCCGACACGGCGCGCCTGAGCCCGTCCGCCCGCGCTCTGGGCCAGCGGCTGAGCGCGATCGAGGAAGAGCTCTACCAGGTGCGCAACCGCTCGTTCCAGGACCCGCTCAACTTCCCCCCCAAGCTCGTCGAGCGGATCAGCGGTCTGATCGGCCTGGCGGGGGGTGCAGACGCCCGACCCACCGCGCAGACCTACGCCGTATTCCAGATGTTCGCCGCGGACCTCCAGAAGCAGCTGCTAGCCTTGCGCGAGGTGCTCGGTCGCGACCTGCCGTCGCTCAACAGAGGCCTGCGCTCGGCGAGCGTGGCGGCGATCGTGCCGCGAGCGGCCGAGCTGCGGCCGCCCGCGCCGGAGCGTCCGTAAGGTGCCCCGGGCGAGGCGCCTGGCCCCCGCCGCGGTCGCGGCGGCGGCGCTGCTGCTCGGTGGGGGCGTCGCCGCGCCGCGCGCCGCCGCCCAGCGGCCCGCCCCCGCGCGCTCGTTCCACGAGCGTTACGCGGAGCTGGTCGCAAACGGGCGGCGCCTGAGCGACAGCGCCCGCCTGCACGAGCTGTTCCGGGTGAACTGGGAGTACCGGATGACGGAGTTTCCCGAGTTCGCCACCTACGTCGGCTACCCCGGCCAGAACGACCGCTGGACCGATAACTCGCTCGCGGCGATCGAGCGGCGCAAGCGGGAGCTCGACGAGCCGCTCGCGGTGGTCAAGGCGATCCGGCGCGAGCGGCTCTCGGCACCGGACCGGCTCAACTACGACTTGTTCCGCCGCCGGCTCGAGCGGGAGATCGAGGGGAACCGCTTCAAGGACGAGGACTTCGCGATCACCCAGCGGGACGGCGTCCAGCAGGACGTGGCCCAGTTCGTGGTCCTGATGCCTGCCGCGAGCGTTCCGGACTACGAGAACATCCTGGCGCGCCTGAACGGCGTCCCCGCGCTCGTTGACCAGACGATCGTGCTGCTCGGGAAGGGGCTGGACGAGGGGATCACGCCGCCCCGGGTGACGCTGCGCGACGTGGCCGACCAGATCCGTGCGCTCACCCCCGACGATCCCTTCGCGAGCCCGCTGCTGCGGCCGTTCACGGAGTTTCCTCAGGCCATCCCGGCGAGCGAGCGGGAGCGGCTCAGGCGGGCGGCGGCGGAGGCGTACTCGCAGCGTCTGGCGCCGGCCTACCGCAAGCTGTACGACTACTTCGTCGGCACCTACCTCCCGAAGACGCGCGAGTCCATCGGGATGAGCGCGCTGCCGGACGGCGCGGCCTGGTACGCCTATCGAGTCCGCCAGTTCACCACCACGTCGCTCACACCCGAGCAGATCCACGAGCTCGGCCTGCGCGAAGTGAAGCGCATCCGGGCGCAGATGGACAGCGTCATCGCGAGCACCGGGTTCAAGGGCAGCTTCGCCGACTTCGCGCGCTTCCTGCGCACCGACCCGCAGTTCTTTTACGACGACTCGGCCGGCCTCGTCCGCGGCTACCGCGACATCGCGAAGCGGATCGATCCGGGCCTGGTCAAGCTGTTCGGCCGGCTGCCGCGCCTGCCGTACGGCGTCACGACGATTCCGTCCTACATGGCGAAATCGCAGACCACGGCCTACTACCAGGGCGGCTCGCTCCGGGCAGGGCGGCCGGGCTACTTCTTCGTCAACACCTTCGACCTGAAGGCGCGGCCCAAGTGGGAGATGGAAGCGCTCTCCCTGCACGAGTCAGTGCCGGGCCATCATCTGCAGATCGCCCTGGCGCAGGAGCTGGAAGGCCTGCCCGACTTCCGCCGCTACGACTCCTATACCGCCTTCGTCGAGGGCTGGGGGCTCTACGCCGAAGGGCTCGGCCCCGAGCTCGGGATGTACCAGGACCCCTACGCGAAGTTCGGACAGCTCACCTACGAGATGTGGCGCGCCGTCCGGCTCGTGCTCGACACGGGGATCCACACGATGGGGTGGACGCGCCAGCAGGCGATCGACTTCTTCAAGGACAACGCCCCCAAGACGGAGCAGGACATCACGGTCGAGGTGGACCGCTACATCGTGTGGCCAGGCCAGGCGCTGGCGTACAAGATCGGCCAGCTGAAGATCAAGCAGCTGCGCGACGACGCGGCGGCCCGCCTCGGGCCGAAGTTCGACATCCGCGCCTTCCACGACGAGGTCCTGACGAACGGCGCGCTGCCACTCGACGTGCTCGAGGCGCACATGCGGGACTGGATCGCGGCGCGCCAGTAGGGGCGCAGCATGCTGCGCCCCTACTCCTCCGGCGGCCCGCCCGCGGTCGCCAGCTGGTCAGCCTTGACCTTCCCCGGGTCGAACTTCTGCGCCGCGGCGAGCATCTTGTCGATCGTCTCGTCGTACTCCGCCTTGGCGCCGCGCTTGAAGCGCAGCGGGTTGATGCGCGCCACCACAAACGCCTTGAGATAGGGGCTCTGGAAGCCCCGCGCTTTCAGCGACGCCACTGCCTGACTCACGGCGGCGTCGAGGGCGAGGAGCTTCCGGGCGCGCTCGTTTCGGGTCTCGAGCGCTCGGGACAGCTTGGTGGGGAGGAAGCTCTCGATCCGCTTCAGCACGGGATTGTAGACCCCCCCCGCGAAGCGGCCGTTCTCCTGGTAGCACAGGCCCAACGTGAGCAGGGCCGGCTCCTCGAATTCCGTCGCGAACTCCTTTTCGGGTCGGTCGTCGAGCGAGGCGAGACCCTGTGCGAGGCGGATGACCTCGAGCGCTTTCTCGCGCAGGTTGTGTGCCTTCTCGGTGTTGAGCGCGAGGATGCGGTGCGCCACGGACGGCTCCGGCACGACGAGGGCCACGATCGAGCGCGCGCCGAGCTGCCGCAGCGCACCCAGCCGGTGGTAGCCGTTCGGCGTCCAGTACTTGCCGTCCGCGGCGCGTACGGCGATCACGGGGTCGAGGAAGCGGTCCAGCTTGTCGATCGCAGCGGCGAGGCGGGCGACGTGCGCCTCGGACAGATCGCGCTGGTAGGGGGTGGGCTCGACCCGGTCGAGCGGCAGCGCGGCGAGGATCTGCCAGTTCCCGCCCAGCGGGTCGCGGTACGCGCCCAGCACCGTGCCGCCGTCCGCGGCGATCGTTTCGCGGAGGTGCTCCACCGCCGCCGGAGCAGATCCGGCGGCCACCTGCTTGGCCGTGAGGCCGCGCGATTCCGGTTCCGCGGTCTTCTTCTTCTTGCCACGACGCTGCGACTTCTCGGCCATTGGGATCGACCCGAGGAACGTCGCCTCAAACTTACCACGTCTCTTGGGCGCCGCTTCGTTGACGTCGCGGGTGGCGGGGTCTAGCTTCCTGTGCTTTTCCGTTTCGTGACCGACACCGGGGACACTCGACGCCGTGCCGCGATTCAGACCCTGGCTCTCCCCGCTGCTCCCGCTCGCCCTGGCCGTCGTGGCGTGCGGCGGCCCCTTTCCCCAAAGCACGCTGCGCCCCCGTTCCGATTTCGCAGGGGCAGTCGATCAGCTCTTCACGAGCATCTTCTGGTGGGCGATCATCGTGTTCGTCGTGGTGGAGGGCCTGCTGTGCTACGCCGTCATCCGATACCGGCACCGGGAGGGGCGTCCGGCGCCGCGGCCCGTCCACGGCCACACGGCGCTCGAGATCGCCTGGACGCTCGCTCCGGCGGTCATCCTGGTGTTCATCGCCGTACCCACGATGCGCACGATTTTCGCCACGGCCGGGGAGGCGCCGCCGACCGCCCTCAAGGTAGAGGTGATCGGACACCAATGGTGGTGGGAGTACCGCTACCCCGACCTGCGTATCGTGACGGCGAACGAGCTGTCCTTGCCGGTGGGCCGGCCGGTGCAGGTCTCGATCACCTCCGCCGACGTGATCCACAGCTTTTGGGCGCCCGCCCTGGGGGGCAAGCGCGACGCGACCCCGGGGTACGTGACGCGCATTGCGTTCCGCCCCGACTCGGTGGGCGTCTACTCGGGCCAGTGCGCCGAGTTCTGCGGGGCGTCCCACGCGAACATGCGGCTCCGGGTGCTGGTGCTGCGCGACTCGGCGTTCCAGGCGTGGGTCCGCCGCCAGCAGGCGCCGGCGGCCGCGCCGCCGCGAGGCAGCCTCGAGGCGCGGGGGCGTGACGTGTTCGCGAAGAGCGCCTGCATCGGCTGCCACACGATCGACGGCGTGTCGAAGGGGATCATCGGGCCGACCCTGAGCCACGTGGGCGGCCGTGCGACGATCGCGGCCGGGCTGTTCCCCAACGACTCGCCGCACCTGGCGCGGTGGATCGCGAACGCGCCCTCGCTGAAGCCGGGAGCGCTGATGATGCAGATGCCGGTCGCGGGGGCGGATCTCACGGCCGTGATCGCCTACCTGCAGAGCCTCAAATGACGGGATCCCGGGGGCTGCGGAGCTGGCTCACGACGACCGATCACAAGCGGATCGGCCTGCTGTACTTCTACACGGCGTTCGCGTTCTTCCTGGTCGGCGGGCTCGAGGCGCTGCTGATCCGCGCCCAGCTGGCCCGGCCCAACGGCACCGTCGTCGGCGCCGAGACGTACAACCAGCTGTTCACGATGCACGGCACGACGATGGTGTTCCTCGCGCTGATGCCGTTGTCGGCGGCGTTCTTCAACTACATCGTGCCGCTCCAGATCGGGGCCCGCGACGTCGCGTTCCCGCGCCTCAACGCGTTCAGCTATTGGGTCTTCCTGCTCGGCGGCCTGTTCCTGAACGCGAGCTGGATCGCCGGCCCCGTGTTCCGGGCGGGGGTGCTGAACGTCGCGCCGGACGCCGGCTGGTTCGGCTACGCGAACCTCACCGAGCGGCAATACTCCCCCGGTCCGAACGTGGACTTCTGGATGCTCGGCCTCCAGATCCTCGGTGTCTCCTCGCTCGCCGCGGGATTCAACTTCATCGTCACGATCTTGAATCTGCGGGCGCCGGGGATGAAGATGATGCGCCTGCCGACGTTCACCTGGATGACGCTTGTCACGCAATTCCTCGTGATCACGGCGTTCCCGGTGATCACCGTCGCGCTCGTCTTCCTCATGTTCGACCGCTTCTTCGGCGCGCACTTCTACGTGCCGCAGGCCGGCGCCACGCCGCTCCTGTGGCAGCACCTGTTTTGGCTGTTCGGTCACCCGGAGGTCTACATACTCATCCTCCCGGCGATGGGGATCGTCTCCGAGGTGCTGCCCACCTTCTCCCGCAAGCCCCTGTTCGGCTACACGGTCGTGGTCTATTCCGGCGTGCTTATCGGGTTCATGGGATGGGGTGTGTGGAGTCATCACATGTTCTCCGTGGGGCTCGGGCCGATCGCGGACTCCGTCTTCTCGGCCACCACGATGCTGATCGCGGTGCCGACCGGGGTGAAGATCTTCAACTGGATCGCCACGTTGTGGGGCGGCACGATCCGCGGCACGACGGCGCTGCACTTCGCCGTCGGCTTCATCGCGATGTTCATCATCGGCGGGCTCTCGGGCGTCACGCACGCCTCGCCCCCCGCCGACCTGCAGCAGACCGACACCTACTACGTGGTGGCGCACATCCACTACGTGCTGTTCGGGGGAACCATCTTCGGACTGTTCGCCGGGATCTACTACTGGTGGCCCAAGATGACCGGCCGGCTGCTCTCCGAGGCGCTCGGCAAGCTCCACTTCTGGCTCACCTTCATCGGGATGAACCTCGCGTTCTTCCCGATGCACCTGATCGGGCTGCTCGGTATGCCGCGGCGCATCTACACGTACGCGCCGGACCTGGGCGTCTCCAGCCTCAACCTCGTCTCCACGATCGGCGCGCTCTTGATCGGGGTCGCGACGCTCGTGTTCGTCGTCAACCTGTGGCGCACGCGCTCGCACGGCGCTCCGGCGCCGAACGATCCCTGGGGCGGCGCCACGCTCGAGTGGGCGATCCCCTCGCCGCCGCCGCCCTACAATTTCTCCGTGATCCCGACGGTCGCGAGCCGGCTACCGCGCTGGAAGACGGAGCACCACGACCCGATGCCCGACCCGCCGGCCGCGCCGCCGGCCCCGGTCCACGTGCCGGGCGGCTCGTGGTGGCCGCCCGTGGCGGCGCTGGGGCTCCCGGTGCTCGCGCTCGCCTTGCTCACGCACCATCTGTGGCTCGCGTTCCTGGGCGTTGCGATCATGCTCTACGGCATCTACCGCTGGGCGTTCGAGCCCTTTGAGATCTAGATGACGCACGCCGCCGCCGCCCACCACACCAGCATGGGGCTCGACAGCCGCAAGATGGCGTTCTGGGCCTTCATCGGGTCGGAGTGCCTGCTGTTCGGCTCGCTCATCTCGACCTACCTGATCTACAAGGGCAAGAGCGTGGTCGGGCCGTACCCGCATGACATTCTCAACATCCCGTTCACCTCGGTCAGCACCTTCGACCTCCTGATGTCGAGCCTGATGATGGTGCTGGCGCTCGCGGCGGTGCAGCGCGGCGACCTCAAGTGGGCGAAGATCTGGCTGTTCGCGACGGCGTTCCTGGGGATCCTATTCCTGGGCGGGCAGGTGTACGAGTTCACCTCCTTCGTGCGCGAGGGACTCACCCTGCAGACGAACCTGTTCGGCTGCACGTTCTTCGTGCTGACGGGAACTCACGGCGCCCACGTCACGGTCGGGGTGCTGTGGCTCTTGACGCTGTGGGTGCGCGCGCTGCAGGGGAAGCTCGGCCCCGCCCAGGCGCTCACCGTCGAGATCTCAGGGCTCTACTGGCACTTCGTGGACGTGGTGTGGATCGTGATCTTCACCCTGGTCTACCTGATCCAATGAGCGGGGAGCGAGCGATGCCGGAGGCCGGGGAACACGCCCATCCGACCGTGGGGACCTACCTGCGCGTGGCGGCGATCCTCGTGATCCTCACCGTGCTCGAGGTCGGCGTGTTCTACGTGCCGGCCTTCCACGTGGTGCTCGTGCCGACGCTGCTCGCGCTCTCGGCCGTGAAGTTCGCCCTCGTGGTGCTGTTCTATATGCACCTGCGGATGGACAGCCGGTTCTTCTCGTTCCTGTTCGGGGGGCCGTTTCTACTCGCTGTCGTGGTGTTGGTGGCGCTACTGTTCCTCTTTTTCGGCCATTTCACGCTGCGTGGGGCGGCGGGGGGCGGGGGCGCGGGAGGCTGATCGTGCCACGGCCGTGGCAGGCCTGGGACCTGCATCCGAGCGTCGTGATAGGGCTCGTCCTTCTGGGCGGGCTCTACGTGTCTTGGGGGGGGCTCGCCGCGCGCCGCAGCCAGGTGGCGGCCTTCGCGGGTGCTCTCGTCGTGCTGTTCTTCGCCTTGAACGGCCCGCTGCACAACCTCTCGGACGGCTACCTCTTCAGCGCCCACATGGCGCAGCATCTGGTGCTCACGCTGCTGTTTCCGCCGCTGCTCCTGTACGGCACGCCCGCGGGGGTGGCGCGGCGGCTGCTCCGGCCCGTGTGGGTGCGCCGGGTGGCCGAGGTCGTCACGCGGCCGCTCGTCGCCGCGGCGCTCTTCACGGCGCCGATCGCGCTGTGGCACCTCCCCGTACTCTACGAGGCAGCGCTGCGCCACCACCCGCTGCACATCGTCCAGCACCTCGTCTTCCTCACGACGGCGGTGCTGATGTGGTGCCCGGTGCTCTCCCCGGTCCCCGAGCTGCCGCGCCTTCACTACGCGGGGCAGATGCTGTACCTGTTTCTGTTGGGGATCCCGATGTCGGTGGTGGGCGCGCTCATTACCCTGGCCGACCAGGTGCTCTACCCCTTCTACGCCGCGGCCCCCCGCGTCTTCGGGCTGCCGCCGCTCGCCGACCAGCAGATCGGCGGGCTGATGATGTGGGTGCCCGGGGGGCTGGTCTTCTGGCTGGCGATGACGGTGGTGTGGTTCCGCTGGTCGGCGAGCGAGCCGGAAGAGGAGGCCGAGCCTATTCCCCTTCCTCCGTCTCCCCCAGGGGGTGCTTCCTGAGCTCTTCTCCGATCTTGGGGTGCTCGCGCCAGAGGTAGTACCCCATCCCCAGCGCCGCGATCGCGTTCCCGATCGCCACGTTCCACCAGGCGAGCGCGCCCAGGAGCGGTTGGGCGAGGATCGCGACGGTCACGTAGAAGCCGAACTCGAAAACCGCGAAGAACACCACGAGGAGATACAGCGTCGGCGGCGCCACCTCGACCTCGGCCGCGAGCGCGGCCGCGACCACGCCCACCACGATGAAGGCGCTGACGTGAATCATGGTGTAACCGATGATGCGGGAGTACTCGATCACCACCTGCGAGGGGTCGTGCGCACCCCAGAAGACAGCGGACCCGAGCATCGCCGGCGTGAAGAAGGGGCGGCCGTTGATCGTGTCCACGATCAGGAACCAGAGGGCCACGGCGGCCGCCCCGAGACAGCCCGCGACGAATCCTTCGCGCAAGATCCGCGTCAGCTGCATGCGCTCTCCCGAAGTCGGTTGCGTCAATATATCCCTCGGCACAACGCCTGCTAGATTAGGGTCCACCGCTCGGAGCACGACCGATGACTGTCTGGCGCCGCTCGCCCGTCTATCCGCTGTGCCTCCTCGTCGGCGCGCTGCTGTTCGGGAGCGCCGGGCTCGCGCATCCGTTGCTCACCGGCGACGGCCCGACGCAGCTCGCCGTCATCGCCGGGACGCCGGCGTGGCGCACGATTCACTGGGCGCTGCTGTTCGGCTTGCCGCTGATGTTCGCCGGGCTGATTGGACTCGCGCTGCGCCACGCGGGGACGCCGGGGGACGTGGCGGCTCGCGCCGGGGCGCTGCTCGCGACGCTCGGGTTCGGGGGCTGGATGCTGAACGTGCTGTTCATGGTCGGCGCCGGCGGGCAGCTGGCGCGGGCCTACGCGACGGCGGACCCGGGGCTCACCGCGACGCAGGCGATCTTCGTGTACGACATGCTGCATCCGTTCGGCCTGGCGGCGGAGCGGGTCGCGACGTTCACGGTGGGATTCGCGCTCTACGCCTACGGTTGGGGCATTCGTAACGGCCAGGTGTATCCGCGCTGGCTGGGTTGGCTCGGCATTGCGATCGGCGCGACCGCCGCCGCGGTGGCGGTGGTCTTCACCGAGTTCTCCCTCAACATGTTCTACGCCCAGGCGCTCGTGGTCGTGTGGTTCGCCGTGGTGGGAGCGCTGATGCTCCGGGACGCGCGCGCGCCCGCGTGACGTGAAAAACCAGTGGCCGGCGCCGTACGGCGCCGGCCACTCATCGGCTCGTCGCAGGACTCAGCGCGCCCGCAGGCGGACGACGCGCCCGGCCCAGCCGTCTGAAGTGTCGCCGCTGCGGGTCAGCACCTGCAGGGTGACGATGTCCCCGGACTTCACGTCCTTCAACGCGTCGCGCAGCTCTTGGCGCGCGCGTGTGGGCTTGCCGTTCACCGCCACGATGATGTCAGGTCCGCCGTCATCGTCCGCGGACAGCAGGCGCCGGTACGCCGGGCCGTCGGGCGAGACTTCGCTGACGATCAGTCCGCCACCGTCCCGCAGGACCGGCCGCAGCCGCGGATCGCGGGCGTCCTCCTGGGTGAGCGGCTGGACCGAGATGCCCAGGATCTCTTCCTTGGCGCCCGGCTCGCCGCCCAAGCGTGTCCGCGTATTCGAGGCGACCCGCGCTTCGTCCTCGGCGGGCGCGCGGCTGAGCTTGACCGGGACCGTCTTGCGCTCGCCGCCCTTGCGCACGATGGTGACCTGGACCGTCTCGCCGGGCCGCTTGAACCCGACCCGCTGCTGCAGCTGCGGGACGTCCTCGACCGGCTCGCCGTCGAGCGCGACGATCACGTCGCCGGGCTTGATCCCCGCGTCCTTGGCGGGCGAGTGGGTCGCGTCGGGAGAGTAGTCGTTCACCACGACGCCCTTCGCCTCCTTCAGGCCCACCAGGTCCGCGTCTTCGGGGTCGACCGCCCGGATGGCGACGCCCATCACGGCTCGCTCCACGTGCCCGCTCTTGATCAGCTGCTGCATCACCGTGCGGGCGAGGTTGATGGGAATGGCGAAGCCGTAGCCCGTGTAGAACCCGGTCTCGCTCGCGATCGCCGAGTTGATGCCGATCACCTCGCCATGCACGTTCACGAGCGGTCCCCCCGAGTTGCCGGGGTTGATGGCCGCGTCGGTCTGGATGAAGTCCTGAATGGAGTAGCGCGACTGCTGCAACCCGCCCAGCAGCCGTCCCTTGGCGCTCACGATCCCGGCCGTGACCGTGAAGGTGAAGTTCTCACCGAGCGGATTGCCGATCGCGAGCACCCACTCCCCGATGCGTACGGAGTCGGAGTTCCCGAACTGCGCGGTGGGCAGGCCGTTCGTGTCGATCTTGATGACGGCGACGTCGGTGCTCGGGTCGGTCCCCACGACCCGCGCCGTGAACTCCCGCTTGTCGAAGAGCTTCACCGTGACGCGATCCGCGCCCGCCACCACGTGGTTGTTGGTCAGGATGTAGCCGTCCGTCGAGACGATGAAGCCCGAGCCCGAGCCCTGCTCGATCTGCGGCCGGCGGCGGAGCTGCGGAAAGAAGTCGTCGAACCCCGGCGGCAGCCGCGTGTCGCTCGCCCGCTCGCGCTTCTCGGACCGGATGAACACCACGGCCGGCTTGACGTGCTCGGCCACGGCCACGAACGCCTCGCTCAGATCGGCGATGGGCTTGGCTGCGGGGAGCGGGCTCCTGGGTGGGGCGGTGGTTTGCTGGGTGGCGACCAGCGGCTCCGCCGCGCCGCCCTTCTTGGGCAGGTCGAGTGACGACGCGAACGCCAGCCCCAGCACGAAGGCGATCGCCACCAGTGACCCGAACTGCAACCAGTCCCGCGTCCGTACCGTCATCGTTCCCCCTTACGTCTTCTTGCTCTTGTCGTCGTCCACGATCTCGTAATCGGCCTCGACCACGTTCTCCTTCTGGCCTCCGGCCGCGCCGCCCGGCTGGGCGCCCGCTGCGGGCTCTCCCTCGGGCGCTCCCGGCCCGCCCCCTGCCCCCGCCCCGCTCGCGCCCCGCGTGGCGGCGTAGAGCGATGCGCCGGCGGCCGAGTAGGCCTGCTGCAGCTCGTCCAGCGCCCGGCTGATTTCGTCGGGGTTGCCGCTCCGGAGGGCCTTCTTCGCGCCGTCCACCGCGCCGTCGAGGCGCGATTTCGCCGACGCGTCCAGCTTGTCCGCCCACTCTTTCGAGTTCTTCTCGACTTCATACACCATCGCGTCGAGCCGGTTGCGCCGCTCGATCTCGTCGCGCCGCTTCCGGTCGTCGGCGGCGTGCGCCTCCGCCTCCTTGACCATCTTGTCGATGTCCTTGTCGCCGAGCCCGGAGGACGCCTCGATCCGGATCTTCTGTTCCTTGCCGGTGGCCTTGTCCTTCGCGGACACGTGCAGGATGCCGTTCGCATCGATGTCGAACGTCACCTCGACCTGAGGAACGCCCCGAGGCGCCGGGGGAATCCCGGTGAGCTGGAACTTGCCGATGGTACGGTTGTCCGCCGCCATCTGGCGCTCGCCCTGGAGTACGTGGATCTCCACCGTCGTCTGGTTGTCCTCGGCGGTCGAGAAGGTCTCCGACTTGCGGGTCGGGATCGTCGTGTTCCGCTGGATCAGCACGGTCGTGACCCCGCCCAGCGTCTCGATGCCGAGCGACAGCGGCGTCACGTCGAGCAGCAGCACGTCCTTCACCTCGCCCGCGAGCACCCCGCCCTGAATCGCGGCGCCGATCGCCACCACCTCGTCCGGATTGACGCCCTTGTGGGGCTCCTTGCCGAAGAACTCCTTCACGATCTCCTGCACCTTCGGCATCCGGGTCTGGCCGCCGACGAGGATCACCTCGTCGATGTCCGAGGGCTTGAGCGCCGCGTCCTTGAGGGCCTGCTGCATCGGCGGGATGGTGCGCCGCACCAGGTCGTCCACGAGCTGCTCGAGCTTCGCCCGCGTGAGCGTGAGGTTGAGGTGCTTCGGCCCGGACTGGTCCGCCGTGATGAAGGGAAGGTTGATCTCCGTCTGCATCACCGTGGACAGCTCCATCTTCGCCTTCTCGGCGGCCTCCTTGAGCCGCTGCAGCGCCATCGGATCCTTGGACAGGTCGATTCCCTGGTCGCGCTTGAACTCGTCCACCAGCCACTGGATGACGCGCGCGTCGAAGTCGTCCCCGCCCAGGTGCGTGTCGCCATTCGTCGCCTTCACCTCGAACACGCCTTCGGCGAGCTCCAGAATGGAGATGTCGTAGGTCCCGCCGCCCAGGTCGTAGACGGCGATCTTCTCTTCCTTCTTCTTGTCGAGCCCGTAGGCGAGCGCCGACGCCGTCGGCTCGTTGATGATGCGCACCACGTCCAGCCCGGCGATCTTGCCGGCGTCCTTGGTGGCCTGCCGCTGCGAGTCGTTGAAGTACGCGGGAACGGTGATCACGGCCTTCTCGACCTTGTGGCCGAGATAGTCCTCCGCCGTCTGCTTCATCTTCTGGAGGATCATCGCGGAGATCTCGGGCGGCGTGTATGTCTTGCCCTGGATCTCGACCGACGCCAGTCCGTTCGTGCCCGCGATGACCTTGTAGGGAACCCGCTTGATCTCCTCGGTGACCTCGCCCATGCGCCGGCCCATGAAGCGCTTGATCGAGAACACCGTGTTCGTCGGGTTGGTGACGGCCTGCCGCTTGGCCACCTGGCCCACGAGCCGCTCACCGTCCTTGGTGAACGCCACCACGGATGGGGTCGTGCGACCACCCTCGGCGTTAGGAATGACGACCGGATCGCCGCCCTCCATCACCGCCACCACCGAGTTGGTCGTCCCGAGGTCTATGCCGATGATCTTCTCAGGCATACGAGGCACTCCTTCGATCAAGAACCGTTGATGCGCGCACGCTACCGATGGTCGCGAAAGCAAGCCCCGTGCCGGGGAAAGGTGCCAAGATGGCAGAGCGTTGAACAGGGGTCTATCTTTCCCGCGTGTTCCCCTACAAGGATGACAATCCCACTATCCTCACGCCCGTCGTCACGGTGGGGATCATCGCCCTCAACCTGGCAGCCTGGATTTTCCTGCAAGGCGCCGGGGCAGAGGGCCCCCTGGCCCGCTCGGTGTGCGAGCTGGGCCTCATACCCGGCGAGGTGCTCAGGACGGTGCCCGCGGGCACCGCGGTCCCGCTCGGTCCCGGGATGCAATGCGTGACCACGGCCGAGCCCCACTGGTGGACCGTGCTCACCTCCATGTTCATGCACGGCGGCTGGTTCCACGTACTCGGCAACATGTGGTTCCTGTGGGTGTTCGGGAACAACATCGAGGACTCGATGGGGCATGGGCGCTTCGTCGTGTTCTATCTCGTGTGCGGTGCGGCGGCCGCGGCGGCACAGGCGTTGGCCGATCCGCGCTCGGCGGTCCCGATGGTCGGGGCATCGGGGGCGATCAGCGGCGTTCTGGGCGGCTACCTGCTGCTCTACCCGCGGGTACGGGTGCACACGCTGATCACGCTCGGCTTTTTCATCACCACGGTGGCGCTCCCCGCCTACGTCATCCTCGGCTACTGGTTTCTGCTGCAGCTCCTGATGGGAACGGTGGGCGCGCTGTCGCAGGCGCAGGGCGGCGTCGCGTTCTGGGCCCACGTGGGCGGCTTCGTGGCCGGGCTCGTGCTGATCAAGCTGTTCGCGAGCCGCGAGCTGATGGAGCAGCGGCAGGTTACTCTTCCGCGTGATGCTTGATCGTCCTTCCCCTCGACCAGGAAGACGACGTCCTCCGCGATGTTGGTCGCCAGGTCCGCCACCCGCTCCAGGTTGCGGCTCACGAGGGCGGCGGCGAGGGCGAGCAGAGATTATTTCGTCATGGTCGCTCCTCCGGGTTAGAACGTGAACTGCATCTGAAACAGGCCGCGCGACCGCGTGGCGTCCTGCAGACCCGTCGGTGTCGTCTCATACGACAGGTTGTCGACGTCCGCGAGCACGCGGAGGTTGGGCGTGACCTGATAGGAGATGCCACCGATGACCCGCGTCTGCCGGTCTCCGCTCACGCTTGTGTTGGGATCGACGACGTCCACGCGGGCGATCAACGTGACGCCGCTGCTCTGGACGTGGTACACGCCGAATGCACTAATCACGCGCCCGGTGGTCTCGGGAACGGGCGGTGCCGTGACCGTGTCTTTCGTGGCCGCGTACTCAGCGGCGAGCGTAAATTGCTTCGACCGGTAGGACAGCATCCCGAGAAAGCGGTTACGAGTGCCGCCGCTCGTGGGCTTGCCGACCCCTGCGTAGCCCGTGATCCGGAGGCCGCCCACACGGCTGTTGTCGTCGGTCTTGACGAGGCGGACGGAGACGCGCGCCATCACGTCCTTTCGGTTGTCCCCCGTGCCGCCGCTGTAGCCTTCACCGTTCACGACCGTGAGCTGGCCATTCACCTGGTCGTCCTGCCACTTGCCGTCGATCCCGGCGCCGAAGTCCGCGGCGGTGGCGTAGCCGTTGCGGTCGAGCGCCATGGTCCCCTGCATGCGGTAGTCCCACAGCGCCTCTTCCCAGTCGAGCCACGGCGTGTGCAGTAGGCCGAGCTTGTAGGTGAGGTCGCTGCCGGTTGGGGTCCACGCCGCGAACGCGTACTTGAGCCGCAACATCTGGTTCCCGCTGCCGCTCGGCTGGAGGTCACCCGTCACGCGCGTCTGGAGGCCGCCCGAGAACTTGCCGAGCACGTTGATGTAGGCGCGCTGGATCGAGAACTGGTTCTGGTCCCCCGCGCCCAAACTGTCCTTGAGCTGGTACAGGTACTGGCCATACACGACGCCGCTCACGGTCACCTGCGGTGGCGGTGGAGCGGTCTGTTGGGCGGTCACTGGGACCACCCCCCCCGCGGCGGCCACGACGGCCACCGCGAGCGCCCGACGAATGGACCACGTCATTGGGTGTCTCCCCTCCTTGGGGAATCGGTTGTTGAGGTCGTGCTACATCGCGGCAAACCAAGCCCACCGGCGTCACGGCCGGAAGGGGGTGGGTAACGTCTCGGTAACGCGCGCGCGCAGCGCCTCGCGGCCGTTGCCGGACGTGGCGACCCGGTAGCCCGCTTTGGCGAGATGATAGGCGACGAGCGCGGTGATGTCGGGTTCGTCGTCCACCACCAGGACGCGATGCGCGACGGGCCCCGTCACAGCCTCAGGTCCCCGCCCGGGTCCCGGCGCTTGAGACGCGCCACCGCGTCCTCCGCCTCGGCCCGGGCGCGCGCGCTCGCCGCGGCGTCCCGGACGATCGTGACGACCGCGCGCTCGGGCCCCGCGTCCACCGTCACGCCGAGCACGTCGTCCGCGCGCGCAGCGTGCGGCAGCAGCCAGCGGGGAACGTCGAGCAACGACCCGCCGTCGACTTCGACCACGGCCAGGTCTCCCTCGTGACGATCGATGATGAACCGGTGGGTTTCGGGCATGGGGTCACCTCATCGTCCGGGCGTGGCACACCGCCGCGCGCTCCGTGCTGATGGTCCAGCCGCCGGCGCGCGGCACGCGAACGGTAATCGTGCCGGCATCGGCGGTACAGTACGTGGGAATGCCGCGGGCCGCGAGCAGCGCGAGCACGCCGGCGAACGGGTGCTGGCGGCCGTTCGCGCTGATGACGACGGCCTGGGGCCGCACGACGTCCAGCAGCGCGGGGTTGGTGCCGTTGCTCGAGCCGTGGTGCCCCGCCTTGAGCACGTCCGCTCGCAGCAGCGCGGGATGCACCATCATCCACCAACCCTGCTCCGCTTCCTGGGCGTCGCCGGGCAGGAGCATGGCGAAGCCGTGGCGCTCGATGCGCACGCCCACGGAGCAGTTGTTGACGGCATCTCCGGGCGCCGCGCCGGGGAGCGAGTGGCAGGACGGCCGAGGCGCGAACAGCACCAGGGTGACGCTGTCCGGCCCCGCGCCGAGCGTGAGGCGGCGGACTCCCGTGTCCACGGTGACGACGGGAATGTTCCTGGACGCGAGGTCCCGCAGCAGCGCGCGGTAGCTCGCGGCGGCGCGAGGTGTGCCGCCGTAGGCGAAGGCGCGGACCGGGAAGCGCCGCAGCACGTCCGGGAGCCCGCCGTAATGGTCCGCGTGCGGATGCGAGAGGATGACAGCGGCGAGGGTATCGACGCGGAAGCGCCGCAGCAGGGCGACCACCGCGTCGCCGCGGTCGCTCGCGTCGATCAACACATGGCGCGCCCGGCCGGGGCCCGAGTCCGTGACGAGAATCGCGTCGCCGCCGATCCGGGCGCTGCTGACGTCGAGCACGCGCACCAGCAGGACGGCGGAATCCTGAGGCGGCGCGAGCAGCGCGGCGACGAGGAGCAGCGCAAGCATGCGGCCGCTCAAGGTAGCGCAATCGCAGGCGCCCTCGCAATTTTCAGCGCACCATGCATTGGCTCTTCGCGCTCCTCCTCGCCGGCGCTGCCCCGTTTCCCGTTCCCCCTTCCCGCGTTTCGGATACGACCCGCACGCAGGATGGCGTCCTGCTTCGGGTTCTCGCGATCAACGACCTGCACGGCGCGCTGGAACCCCAGACCTGGCCGTGGTCCGGGGGACGTGCCGTGGGGGGCGCGCCCGCCCTCAAGGCGTGGTTCGACACCCTGTCCCGCGCCTGCCACTGCACGACCGTGCGGCTCGACGGGGGCGACGAGATGCAGGGCACGCTGTTGTCGAACGTCGGCTATGGGCGCGCCGCTGTCGCCGCCCTCAACGCGTTCGGGATCGACGCGGCGGCGATCGGGAACCACGAGTTCGACTGGTCGGTGGACACGCTGCGCGCGCGCATGGCGGAGGCGCATTACCGCTTCCTCGCCGCGAACATCACGGACACGACGGGCCGGGCGCGCCCCGACTGGGCGGAGCCGTGGACGCTGCTCGAGCGCGGGGGACAGAAGATCGCCGTGATCGGCCTGGCGCTGCGGGCGACGCCGACCAACACCGCGCCCCGCAACGTCACCGGCCTTGCCTTCGGGGACGGGGCCGCCGCGGTGAAGCGGGTGCTGCCGCAGGCGCGGGCGGCGGCGAGCTTCGTGATCGTCGTGGCGCACGAGGGAGCTTTTTGCGACTCCGGCGGTGATGCGGCCGCCGGGCCGCTCGCGGCCGCCGCCTGCCACGGCGAGATCCTCGACGTCGCGCGCCGTCTCGATTCGGGGTCGGTGGATCTGATCGTGAGCGGCCACACCCACTCGCTCGTGAACACCGTCGTCAACGGGATCCCCGTCGTGCAGGCGCGCTCGAGCGGCGCCGGGATCGCGGTCGTCGACTTCGTGCGCGGGCCCGGTGGGCGGCGCGAGGTGCTGGCGCGCGTCGAGACGCCCTACACCGACCGCGTGAGCCCCGACCCCGAGCTCCAAAACCTGATCGCCCTCTTCAAGGTTGGCATCGAGAACCTCACCAGCCGGGCGATTACGCGGATCAAGGTCGACCTGCGGCGAGGGGGCGACGAGTACGGGCTGGGGCGTCTGATCGCGGACGCGATGCGCAACGTCGCCAAAGCCGACGTGGCGATCGTGAACAACGGCGGCATCCGCGCCGACCTCGCGGCGGGTACCGCCACCTACGGCGACCTCTACCGGGTGATGCCGTTTCAGAACCGGATGCTGCGCCTCACGGTGAAGGGCGACGTGCTGCGCCAGGCGCTGGAGCACGCGGTCGCAGGGGACCGCCCCGACGGGCACGTGTCGGGGGTCGAGCTGTGGTATGACTCGAAGCAGCGCCCCGGGCGGCGCATCGGGAAGGCCGTACTGGCGGACGGCAAGGGGATCGACGGGGGCCGGAGCTACACGCTCGCCGTGAGCGATTTCCTGGCGACGGGCGGTAGCGGCTACACAATGCTCGTTGGCAGCCCCGCCGCGGACCTGGACGTGGTCGACCTCGACGCCTTCATCCAGTACCTCGCCGTGCTGCGGCAACCGATCGCCGCCCCGGACGACGCACGGTGGCACAAGAAGGGCGGTGGCGGATGATGGTCGAGGAGCTGCGCGTGTTCGTGAACGAGCGGGCGGTGCGCGTGGCGCGAGGGGCCACGGTGCAGGACGCGGTGGCGGCGCTCGACCGCGATCTCGCCGCGCTGCTGGCGAGCGACGCCGCCTACGTGACGGACGGCGTGGGGCGCCCGGTGGACGCCGGCGGCCCGGTGGGCGAGGGCGGGGGGATCTTCCGCGTCGTGGTCACGGCGCGCCGCGGGCCGCCACGCATGTCGAAGGAGGTGCTGCGCCGCTGGCCCAAGGCGGAGCTGCACGTCCACCTGGACGGGTGCCTCCGTCCCGAGACGATGCTCGAGCTGGCGCGGGCCCAGGGCGTTCGCCTTCCCGCGGACACGCCGGACGCCCTGAAACAGGCCCTCTCGGTGAAGGGCTCGCGCAGTCTCGAGGACTACCTCTCGAAGTACGAGATCACGCTGTCCGTGATGCAAACGGCGCAGGCGTTGGAGCGGATCGCCTACGAGTTCGTCCGGGACGTCGCTGCCGAGCACGTGCGGTACGTGGAAGTCCGCTACTCGCCCGCGCTGCACCGGCCGGCGCTCACGCTCACGGAGGCGATCGAGGCGCCGCTCGCCGGGATCAAGCGGGCGGAGGCGGAGACGGGGACCAAGGTCGGGCTCATCATCAGCGGGATCCGCACGCTGTCGCCTGCCGTCTCGCTCGAACTGGCGCAGGCGGCCGCCGACTACCGCTCCGCGGGGGTGGTGGCGTTCGACCTGGCGGGGGCGGAGCGGGGGCATCCCGCCGGGGACCACCGCGCCGCGTTCGAGCACGCGGCGCGGCATGGGCTCGCCTGCACCTGCCACGCGGGAGAAGGAGACGGGCCGCACTCGATCCACGAGGCGCTGCATGCCTGCGGGGCTCGGCGCATCGGGCACGGGACGCGACTGGGTGAGGACCCCGCCCTGCTCGCCTACGTGGTGGAGCACAGGATCCCGCTCGAGATGTGCCTCACCTCGAACGTCCACACCCGCACCGTGGCGGCGCTCGCCGAGCACCCGTTCAAGCGCTACCTCGAGCAGGGGGTCGTCGTCACCCTCAACACCGACGGCCGGCTGATGGACGGCATCTCCCTCACGGACGAGTATTACCTCGCCCAGGCCGTGTTGGGACTCAGCCGACAGGAGCTCGCGCGGGTGGTGCTCGCCGCTTGCGAGAGCGCGTTTCTCCCGGAGTACGAGAAGGTCGCGTTGATCTCACGCGTGCAGAGCGAACTGGAGGCTCTCTGATGCCCGTGCGTCGGACCGTGCTCGCCTTCGCCGTCACCTTCGTGTGCGCGCTCGCGGTGTTCACGCTGCCCCGGTTCGCCTGGAACACGCTGCACGGCGCCGTGCGCCAGCAGCCACAGGCGGCGGAGACCACGGCCACCGCGTCGGCGCCGGCGCCCCAGGCGGCGCCTCGCTCGCTGCCGCAGCGGCTGACGGGGCTCTTCGGTATCCTCCTCATCCTCGGGATCGGGATAGCGCTGTCCCGCAACCGCCGCGCCATCAGCTGGCGCGTCGTCGCGTGGGGAGTCGGGCTGCAGCTCGGCTTCGCGATCTTCGTGCTGCGCGTGCCCCTCGGCCAGACGCTGTTCCGCGCCCTCGGCGCCGTCGTGACGAGGATCCTGGGGTTCTCCTACGTCGGGTCGGAGTTCGTCTTTGGCGAAATCGGAAAGCAGCACTCGAGCCTCGGTCTCATCTTCGCGTTCCAGGTCCTCCCCGCCATCATCTTCGTCTCCGCGCTGTTCGCCATCCTGTACTACCTGGGGGTCATGCAGCTCGTCGTGAAGGCCTTCGCGATCGTCATGAACAAGGTCATGGGGGCAAGCGGCGCGGAGAGCCTGAACGTCGCGGCGTCGATCTTCATGGGTCAGACCGAAGCGCCGCTCACGATCCGTCCCTTCCTGCCGGCGATGACGCAATCGGAGCTGATGACGGTGATGACGGCCGGCATGGCCCACGTGTCCGGCTCCATCATGGCCGCCTACATCGCGTTCGGCATCGAGGCGCGGCACCTGCTCACGGCGGTCATCATGACGGCGCCCGGCACGATCATGATGGCGAAGATCCTCGAGCCCGAGACGGCCACGCCGCAGACCCTCGGCGGCGTCAGGGTGGAGATCCCCCGCACCGACGTGAACGTGGTGGATGCCGCCGCCCGAGGCACGACCGACGGCCTGCACCTGATGCTCAACGTGATCGCGATGCTGGTGTCGTTCATCGCCCTCATCGCGCTCGCCAACGGGCTGTTCGGGTGGATCCACGGTTTCATCGGCTGGTTCCCGGCCAACATCCAGACCGTGCTGGGCTGGGTCTTCAGCCCGATCGCCTGGGTGATGGGCGTGCCGTGGCACGACAGCGGCACGATCGGAGGCCTGCTCGGCACGCGTATGGTGCTCAACGAGTTCATCGCCTACGCGCAGCTCGGCCCGCTCAAGGCCGCGCTCGACCCGGTGTCGTTCACGATCGCCACGTTCGCCCTGTGCGGCTTCGCCAACCTCAGCTCGGTGGGCATCCAGATCGGTGGCATCGGGGCGCTCGCGCCCGATCGCAAGCACGACCTCGCCCGGCTCGGGTTCCGGGCCATGATCGCGGGGACCCTCGCGAACTTCCTGTCCGCCACGCTGGCCGGAATCCTGTTGTGACGGCAGGAGAACGGACGTTGGGCGTGGGGCGTGGGGCGATCGAGAGCGCCGCCAACGCCGTTTCTCGCGGCCTGGGTTCGCTCAAGCCGCGCGTGGCCATCGTGCTGGGCTCGGGGCTCGGATTCCTCGCGGACGAGGTCGGGCGGGCGACCCGCATGCCGTACAAGGATATCCCCGGATTCCCCGAGCCCGGAGTCGCCGGGCACAAAGGGGAGCTCGTGGCCGGCACGCTCGACGGCGTGGCGGTCGTGGTGCAGAGCGGTCGCTTTCATCTCTATGAGGGGCATCCGCCGGAAGTGGCCGCGCTCCCGGCGCGCGTGTTCCACGCGCTCGGCGTCGCGACGCTGATCCTCACCAACGCCGCGGGCGGGATCCGGCCGACGTTCCGCCCGGGCACGCTGATGCTGATCGCCGACCACATCAATCTGATGTGGAAGAACCCGCTCATCGGACCGGTGGCGCCCGGTGACGCGCGCTTTCCCGACATGAGCGACCCGTACGACGGCGGTTTGCGCAAGATCGCCCGCGCAGTCGCGCGGGACGCCAGGATCCCGCTCGAGGAAGGCGTGTACGCGGGTCTGCTCGGTCCCTCCTACGAGACGCCGGCCGAGGTCCGGATGCTGCAGCGGATCGGTGCGGACGCCGTGGGGATGTCCACGGTCCCCGAAGTGATCGCGGCGCGCGCGCGCGGCATGCGCTGCCTCGGGTTCTCGACCATCACGAACCTGGCGGCCGGCTTATCGGCGCAGCCGCTCTCGCACGCCGAGGTCCTGGAGGTCGGGACGCGGGTGGCCGGGCAGCTCGGCTCGCTGATCAAGGGCGTGCTGCGGGAGCTCCGCTAGAGGCCGTCCGCGGGAGGTCGGGGCGGGGCGGGGACGAAGTGATTGAGCGGCCCGTGCCCCTTGCCGAGTCCCGGTGCCGCCGCCAGCGCTCGCGCCACGAAGTCGAGTCCATCGGCCACCGCCTGCTCGAGCGGCCGGCCGTGCGCGAGCCCCGCCGCGATCGCGGCCGAGAGCGTGCACCCGGTGCCGTGGGTGGAGGTGGTGTCGAGCCGGGGGCGGGCGAAGCGCCGCACGGCGCCGTCCCGCACCAGGACGTCGACGACTTCGTCTCCCGGCAGGTGGCCGCCTTTCACGAGCGCGGCCTGCGCTCCGAGCGCGAGCAGGGCGCGGCCGGCGCGCTCCATCGCCGCGGGGTCGCGCACCGGCTCGCCCACGAGGATGCCCGCTTCGTCGAGGTTGGGCGTGACGAGCGTGGCGAGCGGCACGAGGCGCCGGACGATGAGCTGCTCGGCGTCGCGGTGCAGCAGCCGGTCGCCGGATGTCGCCACCATCACGGGATCGAGGACGTAGTTGCGCAACCGCCACCGGGCGATGCCGTCCGCGACGGCTGCGACGAGCTCCGCCGACCCGAGCATCCCCGACTTCACGGCCTGTGGGGGCAGGTCGTCGGCGAGCGCGTCGAGCTGCTGCGTCACGAGCGTCGCCGGGAGCGGCTCCCACGCACGCACGCCGACGGTGTTTTGCGCCGTCACCGCCGTGATGACGCTCGTGCCGAAGACGCCGAACTGGTGGAACGTCTTGAGATCGGCCTGGACCCCCGCGCCGCCGCCCGAATCGGAGCCCGCGATGGTGAGGGCGATCTTCACGTCGGCCCTGCGGGGTTGCCGAGCTGCAGCTCTTCTTGTACCGTGACGGCGCGTCCGGCTAAGGCGGTGAGGCCGAGGGTGGGCATGGCCAGTAATCTGCAGTCGACCGTGCGGGATCTCCAACGCCGCAAGGCGCGCGGCCGGCGCGGCCTCGCGCTGATGGAAGGCGTGCGGTTGGTCGAGGACGCCCTCGCGGCGGGCCTGCGGTTCCGTGGAGCCGTCGTCGCGCCCGACCTCGAGCGGACGGCGCGCGGCACGGCGCTCGTCGCCGAGCTGGGGCGGCATGCCGTGCCGGTGGAGCAGGCTACGGCGCGCGTGTTCGCGTCGCTCGCCGACACCGAGACGCCGCAGGGGATCATCGCGGTGGTCGAGCCGCGGGCGTGGACGCTCGCCGACATCGCCTGGAGCGGGGGGGGCGGGGGCGGGGCCGGGGCCGCGCTGGTGATCGACGCGGTGCAGGACCCGGGGAATGTGGGCACGTTGATCCGCACGGCGCACGCTCTGGGCGCCGCGGGCACGATCGCGCTGCGCGGCACGGCCGACCCGTTGAGCCCCAAGGCGCTGCGGGCCGCGATGGGGGCGACGTTCCGCCATCCGGTCGTCCCGCTCGACGACCCCCGGTTCATCGCCTGGACGCGCCAGCACGGCGTCACCCTGTGGGCGGCCGCGGCGGACGGCATTCCCCTGCACCGTGCCCTACCGCTCGCGGGGGCCGGGAAGGGGGAAGCGGGAAGGGCGGATGAAGGCCCGATCGCGGTGATCGTGGGTAATGAAGGGGCGGGCATCCGCCCGCAGCTCAACGCCGTCGCCGCGAAGCGGGTGGCGATTCCGCTCGCGCACGGCGCGGAGTCGCTCAACGTCGCCGTCGCGGCGGGGATCCTCCTGTACGAGGTGCTGCGTGGCCGCTGACCCGATCCTGGTGTTCGCCGCTGGAGTCCTGGGACTGTGTCTTGGCAGCTTCCTCAATGTGTGCATCGTACGGCTGCCGAACGAGTCTCCCAAGGCCCGATCGCTGTTCCGCCCCCCATCGTCCTGCCCGAAGTGCAAGCACCGCATCGCATGGCGGGACAACATCCCCCTGGTCTCCTGGCTGGTGCTTCGTGGCAAGTGTCGCTCGTGTGGGACGGCTATTTCGCGGCAATATCCGATCGTGGAAGCGGTCGTGGCCCTCTTGTGGATCGCCGCCGTGCTGGCCTACGGACCGGGTGCGCAGGCCGTGCGGGCCGGTGTCCTCGGCACCGTCCTGCTCGGGATCGCGATCATCGATCTTCGTCACAAGGTGATTCCCGACGAGTTGAACTACGGTGGGCTCGTGCTCGGCCTCGCGTTGTCGCTCGCGGGGGGGCACGGCGGCTTGATAGGAGCCGTGCTCGGGGCGGCGGTGGGGTGGGGGGTGTTGTGGGTCGTGCGGGTCGTGGGGGCGTGGGTCCTCAAGCAGGAAGCGATGGGTTGGGGAGACATCAAGATGATGGCCATGGTCGGGGCCTTCGTGGGATGGCGGAACGTGCTGCTCACCGTGTTCCTCGGTGCGATCGTGGGGACCGTGTTCTATCTACCGCTTCTGGTCGCCGACCTGCGGCGGATGCGGAGACATGAGCTACCGTTCGGGGTATTCCTGGCGGTGGGAGCCGCGATCACCTTCGTGGCCGGCGACGGCCTCATCTCCTGGTACCTGCAGTTCGTGCGGGGCGGTTGACCGGATGGGCGACCCTTTTGAAGGACTATTCGACTCGGGGCGCGTGCTCGAGCGCATGGGCGTGGAGCTCACGGCCCAGGCGCGGCGGGGCGACCTCGAGCCGGTGCGCTGCCGCGACGCCGAGATCGCCCGCGTGGTCGACATCCTGCTGCGACACAACAAGAACAACCCCGCCCTCATCGGCAAGGCGGGCGTCGGCAAGACGGCGATCGTGGAAGGCCTGGCCCAGCGGATCGCGGCCAGCGATGTCCCGCCCGCGCTCAAGGACACTCGCGTCGTCGCGCTCGACCATGTGGCGCTGCTCGCCGGCACGGCGTTCCGCGGGCAATACGAGGAGCGGATCCGGCGCCTGGTGCGCGAGCTGGCGGCCGACCCGGACATGATCCTGTTCGTGGACGAGCTGCACAACCTCATCGGGCAGGGCACCGCCCTCGGCGCGGCGATGGATGCGGCCAACATGCTCAAGCCGGCGCTGGTGCGGGGGGACATCCGGGTGATCGGGGCCACGACGGGCGGCGAGTACGACAAGTGGATTCGGGGTGACCCGGCGCTGGAGCGTCGCTTCCAGCCCGTCACGGTCGAGGAGCTGGACGAGATCCAGACGTGGGAGGTGCTCGTCGCCCGGCGGCCGCGCCTCGAGCGCCATCACGCCGTGGCCATCACCGACGATGCCCTCAAGGCGGCGATCGTGCTGACGGACCGCTTCGTGCCGGAGCGCGCGCGGCCGGACAAGGCGATCGACGTCCTGGACGAAGCGTGCGCCCACGCGCAGGCGACGGCCCGGGTGTCGCCCGAGCTCGACCGCCTGATCCGGGAGCGCCGCAAGGTGGACGCGATGATCCGGCGCGGCCTCACGCACGAGGCGGCGGCCCCGACGCCGCCCGAGGACCTGCTGGTCGAGGTGTTCCCCATCCTCGAGCGCATCGGTGAAGAGATTGAGAAGATGCTGGGCGGACCGCGACGGGCCGAGACGGACAGGGGCGGACAGGGTGAGCATGCGGCCGTAGGGGCCGGCCAGCCCCAGTCCGCCTCTGTCCGCCCCAGTCCGTCCCTGTCCGACCGTAGAAACGAGCTCGACCGCCTGCTGCGCGAAGAACTCGAGCGGCAGGGCATCGTCGTCACCGGCAAGGACATCGCCCGGGTCGTCAGCACCGCCGTCGGGAAGGGACTGGAGTGGGCGGGATGACCGGGTGGCGCCTCGTGGCGCTCCTCGCCGCGGGCGTGGCCTGCCAGGAGCGGGCGCGGGAAGTCCGGAGCGAGGCGGAGCTCAAGCAGGCAGTGGATCAGATGATGCCGGCGGTCGAGCGGGCCACCGGGCTCAAGTTCCGGCGCCATCCGCTCGTGTTGCGCCGCACCCGCACCCAGGTGCGCGACTACGTCATCCACAAGTTCGACAGCGACCTCCCGCCCGCCGAGCTCGCCGGCGCCCAGGCCGCCTACCGGCTGTTCGGCCTCATCCCGGATACGCTCGACCTGCGGCGCACGATGGTGGACCTCTTGACCGAGCAGATCGCCGGTTATTTCGATCCCGATTCGAACGCGCTCTATCTCCCTGCCGACATCGATCCCGTGCAGGTCCGGTTGATCATCTCGCACGAGCTGGTGCACGCGCTCCAGGACCAGTACCTCGACCTCGACTCCCTCATCCAGCTCAAGCGGCAGAACGACCGCCGCACGGCGGCGCAGTCCGTGCTTGAGGGTCAGGCGACGCTGTCGCAGATCCTTGTCTTGATGCCGGAGCAGAAGCTCGAGAGCCTCCCGGATTTCTGGCAGCTACGGCGCGCGCTCGGCCAGCAGCAGGAGCAGATGAAGATCTTCGCGCAGGCGCCGCTGTGGCTGCGCGAGAGCCTGCTCTTCCCCTATCTCGGCGGAGCCGAGTTCGTGCGCTGGTTCGAGCGGGAGCACCCGGGCGAGCAGCCCTACGGCAGGCGCATGCCGGTCTCGACCGAGCAAATCCTGCACCCGTCCCGATACGCGAAGGGGGACGCACCCACCGAGCTGGCGTTCGCGAGGCCGCCGTCCGACACGGTGCGCTACGAGGACGACCTCGGCGAGTTCGAGACTCGGCTGCTCTTGACCCAGTTCCTGGGGGACGAGACGGAGGCGGGGTTGCTGGCCAGCGGCTGGGGTGGAGACCGCTATCAGGTGCTCGGGCGCGCGGCCGACGTGCTGGTGTGGTACACGGTGTGGGATGACCGGGTCGCGGCCGACCGGTTCGCGAAGGGGCTAGAGCGGGCGTGGCGCAGGCGGACGGCCCCCAAAGGACTCCCCGACGGCAGGCGGTCGGAAATCAAGCGGCTGGTGATCGGCGGCCGGCCGGCGGTGCGGTTGGTGGATGCGCCGGCGGGGTGGCGCGGGTGGAACAGCCTGCCGCAGGTGGCGGTTACGGCCAGAAGCGAGTGATCGCGTAGATCGCCAGGCCGACGAGGCCGCCCACGATCGTCCCGTTGATCCGCACGAACTGCAGGTCCCGTCCCACCGCCAGCTCGAACCGGCGCGACGTCGCCTCGGGGTCCCAGCCGGCCACCGTGTGCGCGATCAAATCGCCGATCTCGTGCCGGTACTTCTCCACCACCGACGCCGTGAGGTCGATGACGAGGTCGTCCATCTCGGCGAGCAAGCTGGGGTTGGCGAGCAGCGCCTTGCCGAACTCGCTGAGGCCGCGCTCGAGCGGCCCGGGCGCGGCGGCGTCTGCCCGCGTCGCGTAGCTCACGATGGCGTGCCGGATGGTTTCCCACAGCCGCGCCGACAGCTCGGTGACCGACGCGTCAGCCAGCCATTCCTCCTTCATCGCCTCCGCCCGGGCGATGACCTCCGGCGAGTGCTGCAGGCGCTCGATGAAATCCCGAACGGCGTCGTCGAACGCCGCGCGCAAAGGGTGCGTGGGATCGGTGCCCATGTCGCGCAGCAGGCGCTCGACGGCATCGATGATCCGCCGGTAGATCTCGTCGTCCACGACGCCCGGCACCCACCAGGGGCTCTCCGCCCGTACCCGCTCCCGGATCAGCTCGCGGTTGTCGAGGACGGCTTCGGCGGCGAACCGCGCGGCCACGTTCAGCAGCTCCTCCTGGCGGTTGCCCGCGAGCACCACCGCGAGAGTCTTGCCGAGTGCCGGCGCCACTCGCGTTGCGCGGAGCCGGGCGCTCACCACCTGGCGCACGAGCGCCTGCACGTCTTCGTCGGGCAGCGTTTCGAGCGTCTTCGCGAGCCCGCTCGCGACCTGCCGCGCGATGCGGCGGCTGTTTTCGGGATCGGCGAGCCAGCGGGCGGCGCGATCGGCGGGGTGGACCGCCCGGAGATTCGCGGCGATCACGTCGCGAGACAGGAAGTGATTCTGGACGAAGTTGCCGAGGATGCGGCCGATCCGCTCCTTCCGCGTGGCGACGATCGCGGTGTGCGGGATCGGCAGGCCGAGGGGGTGCCGGAACAGCGCCGTGACGGCGAACCAGTCGGCGAGCCCCCCCACGAGAGACGCCTCGGCCGTCGCTCGCACCCAGCCGAGCCAGGGATACTGCGCCTCAAAGATGCGGGCGGCCACGAACACGACGACCGCGAGCGCCAGGAGACCCGTCGCCCGCCGCTTCATGGCGTCGAGCTGGGCTTGCCGCGAGGCGTCGTCGGGCCGCGACCAGGCGGGGCTCACGGCGGCGACCCCACCCCCGCCGGCCGGCGCCGGAGAGGAAGTGGGGTGAGCCGGTGGCGCGCTGGTTTGCTGTCCCATACAGGCAATGTAACCCCCACTGTGATTCGGGCGACTCGCTAACTACTTTTGTGGGCTTATCTTTGGCGGCGCGCTCGGCACGTGCACGGGCTTCTTCCAACGGCTGTAAGGACACGAC
>QHUL01000074.1 GCA_003222115.1 Gemmatimonadota bacterium
GGAGGCCGAGGCCGCAACCGACGAAGACCTGCCCGGCGGGACGGAAAAGATTCTGCTGGTCGAGGACGATCAAACGATACGCGTGGCCGCGCAGCAGCTCCTGTCCAAGGTCGGCTACCGGGTCGTCACCGCCGTCGACGGCCAGCAGGGACTCGACGCCTTCCGCGCCCACCGCGCCGACCTCGAGCTCGTGATCACCGACGTCGTGATGCCGAAGCTCAGCGGGTTCGACATGTACGAGGTCATCCGCGCCGAGTCGCGCGGCGTGCGGGTGCTGTTCATGAGCGGATTTCCCGCGCCGAACTTCCGGAAGACCGTCGGCGAAGATCCCGGTGTGGCGTTCGTGACCAAGCCTTGGACCGCGAGCGAGCTGCTCGCGCAGGTGCGGCGGCTGCTCGAGCTGCCTCGAGCCTAGCCAGCGGGACGTCCTCTACCCTCTACAACCCGTGCTCAAAGGGCTCGGCGACGGCCCCCGGGGTATATACGGGTGCGCCCGGACTTCGACTCAGGAGACCCCATGAGCCGTCGAGTTCTCGCACTCCCCCCCAGGGCGCACGCTGCCGTGGGCTGATCAATCCGAAAGAAGGATGAGAGGCGCCCATGACGCGTTGCCTCGTGTTGATCCGTAGCCACGAGCCCCTGCAAGAGGGGTGGCGCAAGCGCTCGTTCGGCCCGGCCGGGCGGCTCGTCGAGGAGAGGGTCAAGGTCGGGGGCGTGCGGTTCGACGAGACGTATCACCCGGTCCGCGTGTTGCGTCGCATCGGTGGCGGGAACGACCCTCCCGTCGCGAGCTTCCGCTACGGCGGCGTCGGGCCGGGCGACAACTATGCTCTGCGGGCGGATTTCGCCGACCAAGACGCCATCGCACGGTTGCGGCGCGACCGCGGCGCCGAAATCGTCGGGGTATTCGCCGACCCCGCCGTGTCCCCCTTCCCCTCCGCCTACTGCGGCGCGGCCCCGATCGGTGCCACGCGGGACGTGGCGCGGCGGCTGGGCGTCCCGGCGCTCCGGCGCGCCGGGCTGACGGGCGCTGGCGTCTCGGTCGCGGTCGTGGACACGGGGATCGACGGGTCGCGCATTCCGGTCGCTGGCGGCTGGGCGCCGACCCCCGGCTACGTGCCGGGCTCGAGCGCGCCCGACCACGGCACCATGGTGGCGTACGACGTCCGGATCGCGGCCCCCGACGCGCGCATCCTCGACTACGCGCTCCTCAAGTCCCAGGCGGGGACCTGGGCCGCGTTTCTCTCGGACGGCATCGCCGCGTTCGCAGACCTCGTGGAGCGCGTGAACGCCGCGCCCGGGCGGTGGGTGGTCAACAACAGCTGGGGGCTGTTCGACCGTGCGAGCGACGCACCGGTCGGCTCACCGGAGAACTACAGCGCCAACCCCGACCATCCGTTCAACCAGATCACCGGCGCCCTCGTCGCGGCGGGCGCCGACGTGTTCTTCGCGGCGGGGAACTGCGGGGCCGACTGCCCCGACCCGCGGTGCGGCAAGGGCGATACGGGCCCCGGGGCCTCGATCCACGGCGCCAACTCCCATCCCGACGTCTTCACCGTGGCCGCCGTCACGGTCACGGACCGGCGCCTGGGCTATTCGTCACAGGGGCCCGGCGCGCTGCACTCGCGTAAACCCGATCTGGCAGGCTTCAGTCACTTCGCGGGGTCGGGCATTTACCCCGCCGACGGGGGCACCTCGGCCGCGAGTCCGGTTGCCGCCGGAGTCGCGGCCGCGCTGCGCCAGCGATTCGCCACGGACCGGCTGGCGCCGGCGCAGCTCAAGGGCCTGCTGCAGCGGACCGCTCGCGATCTGGGGGGCGACGGCTGGGACTACGACCTGGGCTACGGGGTGATCGACGCCGCGGCGGCGGTCAAGGCGCTGGGTGTCAAGCCGCGCGCGAAGAAACGCCCGAAAGCGAGGGCCTAGCGCGCCGTCAAGAGGTAGGCTCTTGGATTGCGTCGGCGAAGAAGCGCACGCCGGGAATCCGCTCCGCCCGCTCGCGCGCGTCGGGCGAGGCGACGCCCCGGACCACGTAGCGACCGAGCTGGCGGTTGATCGGGACTGGGCCGTAATCCGGGTCCACGGTGACCCCAACGCCGTCGAGCAAGGAGCGGATCGTCGCCATGTCGACCCGTTCGCCGGGTCGGTCCACCTGGATGATGTAGCGGGTTGCGGGGGACATCTCGCCGAGGAGACAGTAACCGCTTCAACAAAAAACGGCTAGCCCGGCGGTGTGGCGCTCGGGAGGAGCGCAATCATGTGTCACTGACCCCGGGCGCAAGCCTGGGGTTTAGGGAACCTGCGGGCTACTCAGGGGGATGCGTGACCACCGCGGCATACGGCGTCGTGAGCACCGGCGGGACCGCGCATGCCGCCGCTCAACCTCCGCCGAATCTCGCCCGTATATCACTCATGAGCGCATCGGTGCCGAAAGGAGTTTTCTCCATGAGATTGACGACAGTCGTGGTGATCGGCGTTGTCGCCCTCGGCAGCGCCGCCACCACCCCGTTGTGGGCCCAGCACCCGGATCTCTCCGGCCAGTGGACGTTCGACGCCGCGCAAAGCGACAACCCTCGGGACATGCTCCAGGGGCGCGACAGCACCGGCGAAGCGCCCCGCGGGGCCCGGTCCGGCGGCGGGTACCCTGGAATGGCTGGAGGTCGTGGCGGTTTTGGTGGACGCCGCGGGCGTGGTGGCGAAGCGTGGGGAGGGGGAGGGGGAGGGGGAGGGATGAGCGACGAGCAGCGCCAGCGGATGCGCCAGACGATGCAGCTCGTGTTCCAGGCGCCCCTCGCATTCACGATCGCGCAGAGCGATTCGAGCGTCACGTTTGCGTCCGACAGCGGCGGAGCGCTGGAGCTCTACGGCGACGGCCGGAAGGTCACCCAGAAGGTCGAGGGGGCCGGAGATGTCGAGATAAAGGGCCACTGGCAGGGAAACGATTTCGTCGTGGAGCGCAAAGTATCGGGCGGCGGTAAGGTGACCGAAGACTACCTCCGATCTGAGGACGGCAAGCACCTCTTCGTGATCGTCAAGTCCGAGGGCGGGCGCGGTCGCTCGATCGAGTTTCGGCGCGTGTACGACGGCGCTGCGACGAAATAGCCGGTCAAGCTCCGTCTGACCCCGGGCGCAAGCCCGGGGATCACCCTCCGGGGGGCGCCTCCTGCGCCCCCAATTCCCTATATTGCGACCCCCCTCTCAAGGCATCGCGTGACGCTGCCCGACCCCCAGCCACTGCCCGCCGATTCCTGGGTCGTCGACGAGCACGCCCTCAAGGCTTTCGCCGACAAGCTCAAGGAACCCCCGGCCGAACGCGCCTGGTACGAGCTGCGGCGCGAGGCGGAACGCATCGCCCTGGTCCCGGGCTTCGACCGCCTGATCACGCTCGATGCCAACGCCATCAAGGAGCTGCCCCACCAGATCGACGTGGCCCAGCGGGTGCTGCGCGACATGGGCGGCCGCGCCATCCTCGCCGACGAGGTGGGCTTGGGCAAGACGATCGAGGCGAGCATCATCTACAAGGAGCTCGCGATCCGCGGGCTCGCCCGCCGCGTGCTGATCCTGACGCCCGCTTCGCTCGTGGGCCAGTGGCAGGGGGAGCTCGAGGAGAAGTTCTTCGAGCGCTTCGACACCCCGACCGACCCCGACGACTGGCCCCGCGTCACCAAGGCGATCGTGTCGCACGACCGCGCGCGCTCGCGCCGCCACGCCGAGGAGATCCTGCGGCACCGCTGGGACCTCGTGATCGTGGACGAGGCGCACAAGGTGAAGAGCCAGCGCGGCGCCACCTACCAGTTCATCGAGAAGATCGAGCGCGACTTCATCCTGCTGCTCACGGCGACGCCGCTCCAGAACGACCTGCGCGAGCTCTACAACCTCATCACCCTGCTCCGGCCCGGCCAGCTCGGCACCTGGCAGGAGTTCAAGAGCGAGCACCTGGTCTCGGGCGACCACCGCCAGCCGCGGGACCCCGAGGCCCTGCGCGCGCTGACGCACGAGGTGATGATCCGCACCCGGCGCTCGAGCGTCGTGGACGACCTGGCCCTGCCGCCGCGCCGGCCGCGACACCCCGAGGTCAAGCTGACGCGCGCCGAGGCGGACCTGTACCGGCGCACCACCGAGTTCCTGCGCCGGCTCTACCGGGAAGGCCTCCTCCAGCCGGCCGCGGTGGAAGAGACGGAGGACGGGGCGCCGCGCCGGCGGCCGACCAAGAAGGGCCTCGTGCAGCTCGCCCTCATCCACCTGCGGCAGCGGCTGTGCTCGTCGTCGCGAGCGCTCGCCGAATCCCTCGCGCACCTCGCGGAGGGCGAGCGCGTGAGCCCCGAGTACCGCGCCATCGCGCAGCAGCTCGCCAAGCGGGCGGAGAGCATCAAGACGCACGCCAAGCTCGACGTGCTGACCGGGTTGCTGCGGGAGACGCCCGACCGCCTCGTGGTCTTCAGCGATCACCGCCCGACCATTCAGCTGATCGAAGAGCGCGTGAAGAAGCTCGGCCGGCAGCCCATCGTCTACTGGGGCGCTCACTCGACCGCCGAGCGGGACAAGCGCATCCGCGCCTTCCACGAGGACCGGACGAGCGTCCTGATCGCCACCCGCGCCGGCAGCGAAGGACGCAACCTCCAGTTCTGCAACGTGCTCGTGAATTACGACCTCCCCTGGAACCCGATGGTGGTCGAGCAGCGCATCGGGCGGCTGCACCGCATCGGGCAGACGCGCGAGGTCCACATCGTGAACCTCGCGGCCGCGGGGACCATCGAGTCCTACATCCTCCAGCTGCTCGACCGGAAGATCAAGCTGTTCGAGCTGGTCGTGGGCGAGCTGGACCTGATCCTCGGCGAATTCGGCGGCGCGCAGCAGTTCGAGGGCCGCCTCGCCGAAGAGTGGCTCGCCGCCGAGAGCGAGGAAGACTTCGCGCGCCGCGTGGAGACAATCGGCGCCGACATCGAGAAGAGCAGCGCGGTTGGCAAGGAGCAGGAGCAGCTGAACTCCCTCATCGCCCCGGACGACAACGCCATACGCCTCGAGCGCCGGTTCGAGACGCTGTCGGTCCCGGGCCGCCTAAGACTCGGGCTGGGCACGAGCCAGCTCGTCAAGGCTGCCGGCTGGGAGGCGAAGCGCCAGCGGCTGCGCGTGCACGTGACGGAGCTGCTCGAAGCCCTCGAGTCGATCGAGCCGATTGGGGGCGTCACCACGCAGCAACCGGCCGGCAGTCATCCCCAATACGGAGATCTGGTGCGGCTCACCGGCCTGACCAGCAGCGGACGCGCCATCACGCTGGTGGCGCAGGTGGACCGCCTTCCGCTCGCGCTCGTGGACATCGAGGCTGAGTGAAGCGCAAACCTCGGCGCAAGCCTCGCCCCGAGCCGCGCCCGCCTGCACCCGCGGCAGCCGGGGGCGGCGACACCGATCCGCTCGCCGACGCGCGCATCCGGCCGCTGCTCGAGCGCTACTGCGGCCTCGCCCGCGTGAAGCACGCCGCGCTCGGCCCCGATCACTCCGAGCTGCGCTTCCCCCAGGCCGAACGCCCGTTTTTCAGGGACCGTGCATCGCTGCGCGTGGCGTTTTCGCTCGACGCGCTCGAGCGCGACCCGAACGCCGAGATCGCGGTGCTCGGGAGCCCGTTCCTCTCGCAGCTGATCGAGGCGATCCGCGCGCGCGCGGCCCGGCTCTCACTGGGCCTGATCGCGCCGGGCGCGGCGAGCGATCCGCAGAGCGTCGAGTTGACGATTCCCGTGCGGGACGGCACGGTCAAGCGGAGCGCGGCGCGGGTGGCCGTGCATCCGGTGGGGCGGCTCGTCGCGCGCGTCGTGCTGCGCGCCGGGGCCGGGGTCGAGGAAGCGGTCGTCGAAAGCGACGTGTACGACCTGTCGGCGGGCGCCAAAGTCGGTGACGATCTGGCCGGCGCGTTCCAGGACTTGGAGGCGGGCCGGGTGGAGCCCGCGGATCCGTCAGACGTGGGTAAAGCGGCATTCGTCCCGGCGCGAGAGCCCGCCGACTTGCTCCGCCTTCTCTTGAGCCATCTCCAGGAGAAGTCGGCGGAGCGGGTGGCCGCGCGGCGGGCCGCCGCGGAACAGGCGCTGGCCACCGAGCTCGCGAGGCTGGACCGGTATTTCGAGTCGATTCTGACAGAGCAGTCCGACCCGGAGGCCGTCGCAACCGTCACGGCGCTCGCCGAGCGGCGCCGCACCGAAGAGGTCCGGCGCAGCCAGGTGAAGGCCGTCGTGCATCCGTTGCAGCTCGTCGAGGCGAGCGTCCTGATGCAGCGCGCCGAGTGGCAGCTCGAGTCGGCACACGGGCGTCGCGCGACTTTCAGCGGACAGCGGTCTCTCAGTGGCGAGTCCGCCTGGTTGCTGGCGTGTCCGCATTGCGGCCGCCCGCCCGCGAGCCTGGTGATCTGCCGGCACGACCACTGCGGCTGTGATGCCTGCACGTCCCGCTGCTCGGTCTGCGCCGAGGACTTCTGCGCGGACCACGGCATCGCGCGCTGCCGTGTGGATGAGCAGCCCGCCTGCGAGGAGCACGCGCGCGTATGCCAGTCGTGCCGCATGGCGCACTGCTCGGTGCACGAAGCAGTCTGCGCGGAGGGCGGCCACACGGCTTGCTCCGCGTGTCTCGCGGCGTGCGGCAGCTGCGGGCGGATCGTCTGCAACCGGCATGCCGAGCAGAGCCGCGCGGACGCGCCGCGGGGCAGCCGCCGCTTGTGCTCGGCGTGCCTGCGGTACTGTGAGGGTGGGACCAACGAGCCGGTGGGCATGGACGAGGTGACGCAATGCGCGAGCTGCGGCAAGTCGGTCTGCACGGCGCATCAGGCCGTGTGCGTCGTGGATGGGCAGGTGCACTGCTCACAACATCTGCGCCACACCGACACGTCGCGGCGCCTGGTCTGCGGGAAGCACCGGGCCGCGTGCGCCGAGGAGCCGGCGGCGATCTTCGCGTCGGATGAGGTCGGGGCGTGCGCTTCCTGCGGGAAACCCGTCTGCGCCGGCCACTCGGCCGAGTGCGTCGAGGACAAGCTGCGGCACTGCGTCACCCATCTGGAGCCGCTACACGACGCGAGCGGCTCCTATGGCTGTGCGGAGCACCGCAAGCAGTGCCACGTGGACGGCCAGGCGTTCTCGCTCACCGGTGTGAGCGAGTGTCCGATCTGCGGGAAAGGCGCGTGCGCGCGGCATCGGGCGGCGTGCGGATACTGCGGGCGGCACGTGTGCACCGCGGATCTGGCGGAGCCGGCGGGTCAGGGGCGGCTCGAGCTGGCTCGCCAAGCGCGCCGCTGCTCCACCTGCGCGCAGCTTGCCGCCGTGAGCGATCCCCCGGAGGCAGTCGTGGCGGCCGCCCGAGCCGTGACGCGCAGCGAGGCGAAATCGTCCCGAGCGTGGCGGATGGCGCGCGACCGCAGTCACCTGGTCGTGGAGCTCGATCTCGGGCTGACGCGGAAAGCGGTATTCACGCTGCGACACGGGGAGAGCGCGCCGGACAGCGTCGTGAAGCATTCGTTGCTCGGATCGAAGCGGCGGAAGTGAACCCGATCCGCTCCGCATCGCTGCTCGTCGTCCTGACCGGCGCGCTCGCACCCGCGGTCCCGGCGCGAGCCCAGACGATCCCGCCGAGCGCGTACGGCGCGCTGCGCTGGCGGCTCATCGGCCCCCACCGCGGCGGCCGCGTGCTCGCGGTGGCCGGCGTCTCCGGTGATCCCGCCACGTTCTACTTCGGGTCGGTGGACGGCGGTGTGTGGCGCACGCGGAATGCCGGAGTCACCTGGGAGCCGCTGTTCGACGACCAGCCGATCGCGTCGGTCGGGGCGCTCGCGGTCGCGCCCTCCGACCCGACGATCATCTACGTGGGGACGGGCGAGGCGTCGATCCGCTCCGACATCACGTACGGCGCCGGCGTCTATAGGTCCACGGACGGCGGTGCGCATTGGCAGTCGCTCGGCCTCGCGGACACGCGGCACATCGGCAAGATCGTCGTCGACCCCCGGAACCCGGACGTGGTGCTGGTCGCGGCGCTCGGACATGCCTACGGGCCGAACGCGGAGCGCGGCGTGTTCCGATCCGCCGACGGCGGCCGCACCTGGACGAAAGTGCTGTACAAGAACCCCGACACCGGCGCCATCGACCTGGCGGTGGATCCCGGCGACGCGCGGGTCGTGTACGCGGCCCTGTACCAGGCGCGCCGCACGCCCTGGGAGCAGTACCCGCCCGACGAAGGACCGGGGAGCGGGCTGTACAAGTCGACCGACGGCGGCGCGACCTGGACGCCCCTCACGGCGCACGGACTGCCCCCCGGAGCCGTCGGCCGCATCGGCCTGGCGGTGGGCCGCGGCAGCCGCGTGTATGCCCTCATCGGTGCGGCGACGGGAGCGGGGCTGTACCGGTCTGACGACCGCGGCGCCACGTGGCAGCTCGCCGGAACCGATCCCCGGATCACCAGCCGAAACTGGTACTTCTGCCGCGTCACCGTGGATCCCCAAGACCCCGACGTCGTGTACGTGCCCAACGTGGCGCTCCTCAAGTCCACCGACGGCGGTAAGACGTTCGGCGTGCTCAAGGGACAGCCGGGCGGGGACGATTATCACGAGCTGTGGGTCGATCCCACGAGCCCGACGCACGTGATCGTGGGTAGCGACCAGGGCGCGGTGGTCACCCTCGACGGCGGCCACACCTGGAGCAGCTGGTACAACCAGCCCACCGCGCAGCTGTACCACGTGGTCACCGACGACGCCTTCCCCTACCGCGTGTACGGCGCGCAGCAGGATGCGGGCACCGCGGGGATCGCGAGCCGCAGCGATTTCGGAGAGATCACCTTCCGCGACTGGGCCCCGGTGGGCGCCGGCGAGAGCGGCTACATCGCGCCGGACCCGCTGAATCCCGACGTCGTGTACGGGGGGGACACCTACGGCGGCGTACATCGCTTCGACCGCGTCACCGGTCAGTCCCAGGACATCTCCCCCTGGCCCGTCTCCACCTTCGGGGTGCCGATGCCGCAGCGGAAATACCGGTTCACGTGGACCTCGCCGCTCGTGTTCGACCGCGTCGACCGGCGCGCGCTCTACCTCGGCGCCCAGATGGTGCTGCGCACGAGGGACGGTGGCCTGCACTGGCAGGTCATCAGCCCCGACCTGACGCGTGCCGCCACCCCGCCGGCCGCGAGCGACACTGGCCCGACCACCGTCGCGAACGCGGCGGCACGCGGCTACGGCGTGGTCTACACGATCGCCCCTTCGCCCCGCGCGGCGGGGCTCGTTTGGGTCGGGACGGACGACGGGCTGATTCACCGCACCGGCGACGGCGGCCAGCACTGGCAGAACGTGACGCCCCAGGGCTTGACGCCGTGGAGCGCGATCAGCCTGCTCGAGGCGTCGCCGTTCGACGCGGGCGTGGCGTACGCGGCCGTCGACCGGCACCGACTTGATGACTTCGCGCCGTACATCTACCGCACGCGGGACGGCGGCGCGCACTGGGCACGCAGCGACCAGGGGATCGCGCCCCAGGCGTACGTGAATGCGGTCCGCGCCGATCCCGTCCGCGCGGGGTTGCTGTACGCCGGCACCGAGACCGGTGTCTACGTTTCCGTCGACGATGGCGACCACTGGCAGCCGCTGCAGCTCAACCTGCCGGTCGCATCGGTGCGCGACCTCGCGGTCCACGGTCGCGACCTGATCGCGGCGACGCACGGGCGCTCGTTCTGGATTCTCGATGACCTGACGCCGCTCCGGCAGCTCACCGACTCCTCGCTCGGTGCTCCGGCCCACCTGTTCGCTCCCGCGCCCGCAGTCCGGCTGCGCCGGAGCGTCAGCAACGACACCCCGCTGCCGCCCGAGGAGCCCCACGGCACCAATCCGCCGGCCGGCGCCGTGATCGACTATCTGCTGCGATCGGTGCCCGCGGGTGCCGTGACCATCGAGATTCGCGACGCGCGCGGCGGCCTGGTGCGCCGCCTCTCGAGCGACGACCGCGCCACGTCGCCCCCCCCGGAGCCGCCCCAGATCGCTGACGAATGGCTGCCGCGCCTGGAGCCGCCGACCCGCAATGTCGGGCTGAACCGCGTCGCTTGGGACCTGCGCTACCCGCCGCCGCCCGCCGAGCGCTACGGCTACAGCATCGCCGCTATCGCGGGCCAGGGAACGGTCGCCGAGCCCCAGGGGCCACTCGTGCTACCCGGCGAGTATCAGGTGCGGTTGGGCGTCGGGGGGCAAGCGTACACGCAACCGCTGCGAGTCGAGCTGGATCCACGAGTACACGTCTCGGATTCCGCTCTCGCCGGCCAGCTGCGGCTCGCGCTCGAGATCTGGAATGCGATGGCACAGCAGGTGCTCCACGGCGGTCTTCGGAGTCTTGAGCGCCAGCTGCGCGGCCTCGGGGGACGCACGCTCGATGGGGCGGCGCGGGGATCGATCACGGCGCTCCAGCACGTGACGGACAGCCTCGCGCGGGCGGTGCGCAACGCGGGGGACGAGCTCGCCGGCCTCGAGACCGCGGTGGAGAGCGCCGATCGGGAGCCCACCCAGCAGGCACGCGACGCGTTCGCCGAGGTGCGGGAGAGGCTGAGCGCGGCGGACCGACGGTGGCAACGGGTGCTCACGAGCGACCTGCCCGCGCTCAACACCGAGCTGCAGCGCAAGGGCGTGCCGCCGCTGCAAGTGCCGGCGCGGGCGCGGGAGTCGATCGACCGTCCCTGAGCCGGCGTAACGATCAGGGGTTAACTCGGTACACCGGATGCACCTCCCACAGCGCGCGAAGGGAGGAGTTGCAGCGGCCGTGCTGGACGGGGTGCGAGGCACCACCGCCGGTCGGTTGCTTCTGATGGTACCCGTCGTAGAAGGCGGCACCGGTGAGCTGGACCCGAAGCGGCGGATCGACGTCGCCGCTGGGGCTGAGCTTCGTCGTGTCCACGAGGGCGGCGAGCGCGCCCCGAGCCCTGCGGTAGATCACGCCGTAGGTTTCCGCCGGGATCTCGGCGATGATGCACGACGTCACCGGCGTGGTCGCGGCGTCGGTCAGCTCGATGTGCCAGTCGCCGTCGCTTTCGTGCAGCCGCATGCGTCGCACCCAGCCGGTGACCACGACTAAGCTGTCCTCGCGCCCCCCGCGCGGTGCACATGCGTCGTTGCTCGTGAGGCTCGGGGGCGCCCACGCCGTCAAGATCTCGGAGATGAGCGCGGGAGTTGCCGGTCGAGTCGCGAGCGCCGTGTCGACCTTCTCGCTCCAGCGATAGTGAGGTTCGGCGCACCGCTGCCCGTGCGCCGCTCGAGGCAGCAACAGCAGCCAGATCACGCCGAGACCGACGGCCAGACGCGCCATGGTATTTTCGTTGTACACTTACGGCACCTCCGGGAACCGCGGTCCGAGCGCGCCCTCCTGGGGTAGCAATGGCGACGCCATGACCACGAAGCTGCCGCCCGCCCAAGGCCGTCCCATCCGCGTCGTCCCGATGCGCGGCGCCGGCGGGCTCGTCGCCCCGGCGCCCCCGGTTCGAGCACCCTCGGCGGCGCAGCTCACCTATCGGGGTGGGCCGCTGTTGACGGCGGTCGAGGTGGTCACGGCCTTCTGGGGAGTGGCCTGGAACGAAGCGACGGCGCAAGCCACGGTGCAGGCCTTGAATAGCTTCTTTCAATTCGTGGTTGCTAGTCCCTACTTGGATCAACTCGCGGAGTACGGCACGCCGCAGGTGAAGATCGGCCGGGGACGCTATGCCGGAACGGCTCGCGTCACCGACACGGCGCCCAGCGCAAGCGCGACCGATAGCGCGATCCAGCAGATGCTCGAGGCGGCGGTGGCGCGCAAATCCCTCCCTGCGCCGACGGCGAACACGGTGTACTTCGCCTTCCTGCCGCCGGGGGTCACGGTGGTGGCCGGGAGCGAGCGCTCCTGCCAGGCGTTCTGCGGCTACCACGACCGCTCAGCCGGCGGGCTGTATTACACCGTCGTCCCATACCCGAATTGCTCCGGGTGCCTCGGCAACCTGGCGCCGCTCGACGCACTGACCTCCGTATGCTCCCACGAGCTCGCCGAGGCGATCACGGACCCGGTGCCCGGTCAGGGATGGTACAACGACACGAATGGCGAGATCGGCGACATCTGCGCTTGGCAGAACAAGAAGCTGGGTACCTACGAGGTGCAGCTGCTCTGGTCGAACCGCGCGCAGGCGTGTGTCTGAGTCGCAGTGACGAGCACGGGAGGCCGAGGCATCAAGCCTGGTAGGCCCGCCATGCCCGGTAGTACAGGTCCACCTCGTCCACGAATCCGCCGTGGCGCGGCTGCCAGCCGAGTAGGCGGACCGCCTTGCGCGCGTCCACGTGCTGGTTCAACGCCAGCGCCTCGGCGAAGTCTCCCATCGTCTTCGCGGCCTCGGCGAGCGGGACGGGGCGGATCTCGCCCCGATACCCCGCCGCGCGCGCAGCCGCGGTGGCCATCTCGAGCACCGTGGCGCGCGACCGGTCGCTGATGTCGAACACCTCGCCACCAAGCCCGCTCTCGCCCGCCCGCAGGTAGGCGTCCGCGAGGTCGTCGCCGTGCACCATCGTCCAGCGGCTGCGGCCGTCACCCACGACGGTGGGCGGCTTCCCGGCGCTCGCATCGGCGAACCAGGGGGCGGTGAGGCCGCCCGGTCCGCCGTACGCGCAGCCGGGCCGGATCACGAGCCCGCGCATCCCGGATGCCTGCAGCACTAGCTGCTCGTGCGCCGGCCGCCACGCGACCAGCTTGATGGGATTGAGGGGCGTCGTCTCGTCCACCATGCGGTCGCCTGTGTCGCCATGCACCCAGACTCCGCTCGTGAAGATGAGGGTCTTGGGTTTCGCGCCACGGCGCCCCGCCTCGATCAGCGCGTCGATCGCCTTCCTGTCCTTGGCGACGCCGTTCGCCGAGTACTCGAAGGCCGCATGGACGAGCACGGCGCACTCAGCGGCGACATCGGCGTACGTCTTGGAATCCCCCAGCTCGCCCACGACGGGCTCGATCTCCTGTTGCGCGAGCCGTCGCGCTTTCCCCTGGGTTCGGGTGAGCCCCCAGACGCGATGCCCTGCGCGCCGGAACGCCGCGGCGACGCTCGACCCGACGTACCCCGTGGCACCAGTGACCAATACTTGCATTGGAGTATGATCGACTCCTCGCCTCGCGGTTGGCAAGATACCTTTCTGCTCGGCGTGTTCGCATCGGGGATGGTTCTGCTGAACCGGAGACAACCGTACATGGCCGCCAAACGACCGCAGAAAACGAAGCCCGATTCCGACCGCGCGCTCCGGGACCACCTCCTCGAGCTACTCGGCAAGGGCCACGCCCACGTCACGTTCCAGGACGCGATCGCCGCTTGGCCGGCCACGCTGCGGGGCGCGAAGCCCCCGGGCCAGCCGTTCACTCCCTGGCGCCTGCTCGAGCACATCAGGATCTCGCAGTGGGACATCGTCGAGTTCACGAAGAGTGCGAAGCACGTCTCACCGGAGTGGCCAGCGGGCTACTGGCCCCAGAGCGACGCGCCTCCCGACGCCGCGGCTTGGGACAAGAGCGTCGCTCAGGTGGAGCAGGACCTCCGCGCGATGCAGCGCCTCGTGCGCGACCCCGCGACCGATCTTTTCGGCCGCATCCCGCACGGCACCGGACAGACCGCGCTGCGTGAGGCCCTCGTCCTCGCCGACCACAATTCCTATCACGTGGGGCAGCTCGTCTTGCTCCGGCGCCTGCTCGGCGCTTGGAAAGGGGACTAGAGTGATGGGCGAGAGCGCCGCGATCCGGTTCGCGAGCCCGATCGGCGAGCTCGTGATCACCGCCTCCGCCTCGGGGCTCACCGGCGTGTGGTTCCCCGGAGGGGGCCTCCCGGGCGTCCAGCCGGACGACGGGCGTGGGCCTGCGAGTGGCCTCCTGTCCCGTGCCCGCGATCAGTTGGCGCAGTACTTCGCCGGGGCCCGCACGGCGTTCGACCTTCCCTTGGACCCGCCCGGCACGGCGTTTCAGCGGCGCGTGTGGAGCGCCCTGCGCGCCATCCCGTACGGCACGACCGTGAGCTACAGCGAGCTGGCGCGTCGCTTGGGCGACGTCCGCGCCACGCGCGCAGTCGGTGCGGCCAACGGAAAGAACCCGATCCCCATCATCGTCCCCTGCCACCGCGTGATCGGCGCGCGCGGCGAGCTCACGGGCTTCGGCGGCGGCCTGGATCGCAAACGCTGGCTCCTCGAGCACGAGGGGGCCCTGCTGCCGCTCACCTAGGCCGCCGCTCAAGAAATCTTATATTGCGATATGACCCAGAAGATCGTGGTCAACGGCACCGAGTACGATTCGCCGGACGCCATGCCCCCTGACGTGCGACGTCAGTACGAGCGCGCGCTGAAGCTCGTTCAGGATGTCGCCAAGGGTGCGGCGCCACAGGGGACGACGGAGCGAACGGTCGCAACCACGCGCGACGGCGTGTCCGTCAAGGTGCACACGAAGCAGGTGAAGTACAGCGTGGACGGCAAGACGTACGACGACCCGTCCCAGCTGCCGCCCGAAGTGCGCGCGCGCGTCGAGCGGGCCCTGCATGGAGCCGAGCAGCTGGAGCTGCGCGACCAGGGGCCTCGAGAGGTGCGGGTCGTGAACGTGGTCACGGAGACGCACTCACGCGCGTGGGTGCCGCGGGTCCTCTGGTGGCTCGTGATCGGGTCGCTCGTGGCGGTCGTACTGTTGTCCCGTCTCTAAGCGCATGTCCCCATGGCCCTCGCCCAAAGCGTCATTCTGGGCATCGATGCCAACCGCACAGTCAAAGACGAGCTGACCGCGGCGCTGAAGCGCCAGGGCCGGCGCCGCCGCATTTCGGTCACCGACCTCGTCAACCTCCGCCAGGCCTTCTTCCAGCGCGCCCGGCCCGACATCCAGCCCGATCCCGAGCGCAAGCAGGCGATGCTCGCGGGGACCGGGTTCCACGAGGTGTTCGGCCGCGCCGTCTCCACCGAAGAGTTCGTGGAGCAGTTCGTCGAGTTCCAGGGGATCGTGGGCAAGATCGACATCTACGACGACGTCCCCGTCGAGCTCAAGACCACCGCGTCGCTTCCCCAGGGCGCCGCCGCCGCGCGGCCCAGCTACGTCGACCAGCTCGGCATGTACTGCACCATGACAGGCCGCGACCAGGGACGGCTGTTCGTCTACAAGCGCGCGCTGTACGGCCGCCCCGGCGCCCTCAAGGGATTCGATGTGCGCTTCAAGGACCTCACAGCCGTCGAGCGGGAGATGGTGCGGCGCCGCGACCTGTTCCGGGAGGCGCTGGCGAGCCAAGATCCCTCCCGCCTGCCGCGCTGCGAGTGGTTCGAGCTGCGGTGCGACTACCGCGCGGTGTGCGGCTGCGCCGCGGCCGAGCCGCTGGGCCGGGTGGTGCCCGCCGCCGCCGTCCAGATCGCCGAGAACCCCGAGCTCGTCGCCGCGATGACGGCACTCCTCACCGACGCCCCGAGACCAGGTCCCCAGTTCCGCCTGAACGACCTCGTGTTCCCGCGCCGGGCCGCGATCGAGCGTCAGGCCGTGGCCGAGGCGAAGCCCGAGGAAGAAGAAGCGGACCTGGACACGGCGCTCGCGGGGATGGAGCGGCTCGGCTTCGGCGACGCCCTGAAAGACGCGCTCTGGTACGGCGTGCCCGGCGCGTTCGCCCGGATCCCCGTGTCGCTCCGCAGCCTCAAGGGCAAAGTGGGAACGTTTCGCGGAGTCCCCACGGTCTTCCGCTCGACGCGCAAGACGAAGCTGGTCGACCGATCACAGCTCGTGGAAGAGTTTCCCTACTACTTCGACCGCATCGCGTTCGAGTGCGCGCTCAGCGGTCACCAGACGGGGCGGGTCGTCGTCTACTACGAGGCCGTCAAGGACGACAAGTTCATGGTGTACGACGTGCACTTCAGGAGCCTGGAGGAGATCAAGGCCGAGGCGGACCGGCGCCTGGCGCTGCTCGAGGCCGGAGCGGCGCCCGAGCAGCTACCCCCGTGTGAGCCGGCCTGGATGCCGAACTACTGCCCCCACGGCCCGCGGTGCGCCTGCCGGCCGGCGTAGCTGGCGGCTACGGCGTCACCGTTTCTGCCACGTCGCCCACATGTCCTGGGCCACCAGGTTCACGATCCGGTTCACGAGCGGCCCGTACGCCGTCTTGGGATCCCGCGCTGCGAAGTTCAGCTCGCCCCCCACGAGCGAGACCTGCCCCACCTTCTGGGTGGCCCACGCGCTCGAGCGCCACACCGTGCCCCCCGACTCCGCCGACAGGAGCCGCACCGCGAGATCGACCCTGATCGTCGCCTCGAGGTGCGGCGTCACGAGCCCGGCGATCCCGCCCCCCGCCGTCGGGTTCGTGACCTTGAGATGGCCGGCGAACACGGCCGCCACGCCGCGCTCCTTGCCGAGCTGCTGCGCTCGCGCCGCGTCGAGCTCGGAATCGATCGGGCCCAGCTCCAGCACCTCGATCCCGGGCTGCGCCGCCAGCATTTCCTCGGCGAAGCGCTCGGTGGCGAACTGGTGCAGCGACCCCTTGGCGTTCTCTACCGTGAAGGTCACGAGTCCGAGCTTGCCATAGGGCCTCAAGTCGAGCCGCGGCGGCACGAGGACTTTATTCCCCCCGCAGCCCGCCGCGAGGAGGATGAGAAGAAGGGCTCCGGAAGAGCGGCAGACGGTCATGGACGGGTCCCGTGTGAAGGACGGTCCACAGTAGGGTAGGGCGGCGAAACGGTCAAGCTGAGGGGCTCAGCACGTCGTCGATCGCCGTGGCGACCGCCGCGAGATCGGCGAGCAGGTGCGCGCGTGTCACGATGGAAAGACCAGTTGCTTCGCGCACGTGCCAGAGGCAACCGTCCAGGACGTCCAGGGCGGCGCACAGATACACGGTCGCCTGATCGGCCGCGGTCCAGAGGCGCTCGAGAGCGCCGAGCGACAGGCCGCAGAGCTCGAGCGTCAGCCGCTCCGGGCTGCGGCGCTCGATCGCCGCCGGGGGCGGAGTGGGAAGATCGTCGCGGACCGGCGCCACGTGCCAGCGGTGCGCTCCCAGTCGACACCCGAGCCAGAGGCTTTCGTCGCACAGCACCCGGCCCCAGCGCCGCAGCACTCCGGCCACGTCGAACTCGATCGCATCGGGCGGCGGAGCGGCCGCGCTCGCCACTTCGGCCACTGCCGGTCCCCAGCGCCGCACGCGCCACAGCGTGACCAGCCGGCCACGCAGCGCGGCGCTCGCTTGGCGGAGAATCGCGCGGCGCCGCTCAGTCAGTCCATGAGGCGAGGATTCACGCATACGACCCCCCGCTCGCGGTGTGTGGTGAAGATGCCGCACTCGCGCGCCAGGGTAACGCCCCATTTTGGGAATCAGCGACTTACGCGTGCGAAACCGAACAGACCGCGAACATCCGTGGCCCGGTCAGTTGGCCTTGAGGACCGCCTCGATGAAGCTCAGCGTCTTCGTCTCGACCCACTCCGCCGAGACCGCGTCCACGGTCATGGTCCCGATGCGGTCGTGGCTGCTCGTGACCATGCGAGCCCGGGTCGCGGGCGGCTTGACGTCGCGCTGCACGGCGATGCCGCGCCGCGGGTCGTAGCGGAAGGTGAGTACCGACGCGAGCGCGCCCTGGGACCGCGGCGCGAACGCCAGCCCCACACTGGGATACCCGTCGATCCCCTCGGTGTGGTCCTCGATCAACGCCCCGTGGCCCACCCCGCGCAGCTCGGCCACGAACGCCTGGAGCACGGGCAGCACCACCTGCTGGAGGCGCTCGCCACACTCTTCTCGGCGCCGCTCGCCCTCGGCGTCGGTTGCCTTCGGTTGCGGCTGGAGCTTCGCGACGCGCTCCGCGTAGCCCTTCAGGAGGGTGCGCAGCTTGGCCATGGTCTTGTCGGTCATGACAGCATGATACGGTGCTACTTTCTCCTGAGCCATGACCCACACCCTCGCCACCCTGTTGCTCGCGCTGTGCTGCCTCGCCGGCCTCGTGCTCGTGCCCCTCGGCCTGCCGGGGCTCTGGGTCATGGTCGCGGGCGTCGTCGGCTACGGCCGGCTCACGGACTTCCGCTCGGTCGGCGTCACGACGATCGCCCTCGTCCTGGGGCTCGCGCTCGTGGGCGAGATCGTCGAGACCTGGCTGGGATTCCGGCTGGCGCGCCGCTACGGCGGGTCATCTCGCGCGGGGTGGGGGGCGCTGGTGGGCGGGATCGTCGGGGCCGTGGTCGGCGTGCCGGTGCCGATCATCGGCAGCGTGATCGCCGGGTTGGTGGGGTCGTTCGCCGGGGCGGCCATCCTCGAGTACTCGCGCTCCACGGCCGCGACGGCGGTGCGCGCCGGGTGGGGCGCGGTGTTGGGGCGCGCGGCCGCGGCCGCGGTGAAAATCGCGTTGGGAATCGTGATCGCGGTCGTGGGGATCTTCGCGGCGCTGCAGGGGTGACGCCCACCTCGCGTCAGGGCCCATCGCAGAGCCCGGCGCGGCTGAAGCCGCGGCTCGGCATCGTCCGCTGAAGCGAATATGCCCGTTCACGGGCCGGGGCCGAGTCGCCCTAAAGGACTCCCTAACGGTCGCGAGTTCACTCGCGCTCTTCGGGTCGCGCGGCAGCGCCCTTGCGCGCAAGCACGCGACGACGACCGCTCTGCGCATCGTGCGCCCGGTGTCCCCTTGCGACCCTCCCGCCGAGTCCAGCACACTATGGGCCGATGAACGTCGGCAAGACTTTCTATGCCAAGAATCGCCGCGAATGGCGCGGGTGGCTTTCCAAACACCACCGCACCGCTCCCGAGATCTGGCTCATCTACTACAAGAAGCAGAGCGGCAAGCCGCGCATCCCGTACAACCACGCCGTGGACGAGGCGCTGTGCTACGGCTGGATCGACAGCCTCCTCAAGCCGATCGACGCGGATCGCTACGCCCAGCGCTTCTCGCCGCGCCGGCCGACGAGCCGCCTCTCTGCCATGAACCGCGAGCGGGTGCGCCGGCTGATCGCCGCAGGCCGCATGACCGGGGCCGGGCTGGAAAGCATCAAGCATGCATTCGACCACAGGAGGGACGCGAAGCCGAGACCGAAATGGGAGATCCCCAAGGACATTCTGCGGCGCCTCAAGGGCGACCGGACCATCTGGCGGAACTTCCAGCGCTTTCCCGCATCGTACCAACGGATCCGCATCGGCTGGATCGTGGCCGCGAGGCGCCGGCGGGATGTATTCGAGCAGCGGCTCCGCTACTTCCTCAAGATGACGGCACAGAACAAGCGGTTCGGGATGGTGCGGTGATCACCGGTTCTCCGCGACGGGCTCGTTATCCTGCGACGCATTTGACTCGGGCCCCGCGGGGCGATAGTCTCGCTCGGGTCCCATGATCTTCCGGAGTCCGCATCCCGACGTCGCGGTGCCCGACATCGCTCTGCATCGCTTGGTGCTCGCGCGGGCGGCCGAGCGCGGCACCAAGCCCGCGCTGATCGACGGGCCGAGCGGCCGGATCCTCACGTACGCCGCGCTCACTCGCGGGGCCGATCGCGTTGCGGCGGGTCTCGCGGCGCGCGGCTTCAAGAAGGGCGACGTGCTGGGCCTGTTCACGCCCAACCTCCCCGAGTTCGCGCTCGTCTTCCACGGCACGCTCGCCGCGGGCGGCGTCGTAACGACGATCAATTCCCTGGCCACCGAGCAGGACGTTGAACACCAGCTGCGCAACGCGGGCGCCCGCGTCCTCGTCACGGTGCCGCCGTTCCTCGACCGGGCGGCGCCTGCGGCGAGCAAGCTCGGCATCGACCAGCTGTTCGTCCTGGGAGAGGCGGTAGGCACCACCCCCTTCGCCGCGCTGCTCGCGACCGACGCACCGGCTCCGGAGGTCACCATCAACCCTGCTCGGGACCTCGCCGTGCTGCCGTACTCGAGTGGCACCACGGGATTCCCGAAGGGCGTGATGCTGACGCACCGGAACCTCGTGGCCAACCTGCTCCAGACCGGAGCCGTTCACACCTTGGCTGCCGAGGATCGAGTGATGGCGGTACTGCCGTTCTTTCATTTGTACGGGATGCAGGTTGTCATGAACCTCGCCCTATGGTACGGAGCGACCCTCGTGACGATGCCGAAGTTCGAGTTGGAGCCGTTCTTAGGGCTGGTGCAGCAGCATCGCATCACGCGGGCGTTCGTCGTGCCGCCGATCGTGCTCGCGCTCGCCAAGCACCCGGCCGTGGACGGCTACGACCTGTCGAGCTTGCGAAGGATGATGTCCGGGGCCGCCCCGCTCGACGCCGGGCTCGAAACCGCGTGCGCCCGACGCCTGGGCTGCGAGCTCGTACAGGGCTACGGCCTCACAGAGGCGAGTCCCGTGACGCACGCCAACTCCGACGAGCAGGGGAGGTCCCGCCCCGGCGCGGTCGGCCCGCCGTTGCCGAACACGGAGTGCCGGGTGGTCGACGTCGCAACCGGTCGCGACTTGGGGCCCGGCGAGGACGGGGAGATCCTCATCCGTGGGCCTCAAGTCATGCAAGGATACCTGGACAATCCCCAAGCCACGGCGGCCACGCTCGACGCCGACGGCTGGCTGCACACGGGGGACATTGGCCGCGTGGACGCGGCCGGGTTCTTCACGATCGTCGATCGGGCGAAGGAGCTGATCAAGTACAAGGGGTTCCAGGTGCCGCCGGCCGAGCTCGAGGCGGTGCTGTGCACCCATCCCGCCGTGGGCGATGCCGCCGTGATCCCGATTCCCGACGAAGCATGCGGCGAGGTCCCCAAAGCCTTCGTGGTACTGAAGGAAGCCGCCACGGCAGCCGACCTCATGGCCTACGTGGCGGAGCGCGTCGCGCCCTACAAGAAGATCCGCGCCGTCGAGGTGATCGACGCGATTCCCAAGTCGCCCTCGGGCAAGATCCTGCGGCGCGTGCTGAAGGAGCGGGAGCGGATCGTGCGAGCCTGAGGCTTCGTCCATCTTCCTCCCGTGCGCCTCCACGACGTGGTCCAGACCTCCCGCGCCGTCGCCCAGACGAGCGGCCGGCTCGCGAAGATCGAGCTCCTCGCCGCGCTCCTGAAGCGCGCCGCTCCGGACGAGATCGCAACCGCGATCGCGTTTCTCTCGGGCTCGCCGCGACAGGGGCGAATCGGCGTCGGCTACGCCACCCTCCAGGCTGCGCGGGCGGAGCGCGCCCCTGAGCCCGGGGCCGCGCCCCGGGGTTCGCTCGAGCTCGCCGAGGTTGACCGGTCGCTCGACCGCCTGGCGCAGACCACCGGGAAGGGCTCGGCTCGGGCGAAGGACCGGCTGCTGCGGGAGCTATTCGAGCGTACCACGGAAGACGAGCAAGCGTTTCTGCTCCGGCTGATGATCGGTGAGCTGCGCCAGGGAGCGCTCGAGGGGCTCGTCGCCGAAGCCGTGGCCCGCGCCGCGGGGCTCGAGTCGGACCTGGTGCGCCGCGCCGCGATGCTTGCGGGGGACCTCGGGGCGGTGGCGCATGTCGCGCTTACCGAGGGCGCCCAGGGCCTCGCGCGCTGTCGCGTCGAGCTGTTCCGCCCGGTCCAGCCGATGCTCGCCCAGGCGGCTGACGACGTGCTCGACGCCCTCACCCAGCTCGGCGAGGCGGCGTTCGAGTACAAGCTCGACGGCGCGCGCATCCAGGTGCACAAGCGGGGGGATGAGGTGCGGGTCTTCTCCCGCCAGCTGAACGACGTGACCGTCGCGGTGCCGGAGGTCGTGGCAGCAGCTCGGCGGCTCGCCCTGCGCGAAGCGATCCTCGACGGTGAGGCGATCGCGCTCCGGCCTGATGGCAGGCCATTGCCGTTTCAGGTGACGATGCGCCGCTTCGGCCGCAAGCTCGACGTGGAGCGGCTGCGGGCCGAGCTGCCGCTCGCCTCGGTCTTCTTCGACCTTCTCTACGCCGACGGATCACCGCTGTTGGACGAGCCCTACGCCCGCCGCTTCGCGGCGCTCGCCGCGGCCGTGCCGGAAGCGCACCGTGTGCCGCGCCTCATGACCGCCGATCCGCGGGAAGCGGGAAGGTTCTTCGAGCAGGCGATTGCCGCCGGTCACGAGGGCCTGATGGCGAAGGCCCTGGGCGCGCGCTACGACGCGGGGGCGCGCGGCGCGGCCTGGCTCAAGGTGAAGCCGGCGCAGACGCTCGACCTGGTCGTGCTCGCCGCCGAGTGGGGCCACGGTCGTCGCAGCGGCCGCCTCTCGAACCTCCACCTCGGCGCCCGCGACCCGGACACGGGCGGATTCGTCATGCTCGGCAAGACGTTCAAGGGGATGAGGGACGAGATGCTCGAATGGCAGACCCAGAAGCTCCTCGAGCTCGAGACCTCGCGCGATGGCTACACGGTGTACGTGCGCCCCGAGCTCCTGGTGGAAGTCGCCTTCAACGACGTGCAGGCGAGCCCGCAGTACCCGGGCGGCCTCACCTTGCGCTTCGCCCGCGTGAAGCGCTACCGCCCCGACAAGGGTCCGGACATGGCTGACACGATCGCCACGGTGCGCGAGCTGCACCGGCGGGGCGGGGGCGCGGGGTAGGCCGGCGCCTCGCTCGACGTGCGACCGCGCGCCGTGTGACGCATCTCACCAGAGCGCGCCGGTCCGTTGAGTTTGGTCGATGGCCGATCCAACGGCACCGGGGTAGAATCGCGCGATCAACCTTCCGGAGGCCGTCATGTTTCACATTACTACCGCCCCTCACCCGCGCTCCGTCGCGTGGCTCGCTTCCCTGGCCGTGGCCCTCGCCGCGTGCGAGTCGACCGGACCTGGCAGCCGCGCGCTCAGTCTCTCCGTCACCACCAAATCCGCGACCTCGACCTCGATGGCGACCGCAAGCGCCGACGCGAGCGGCGCTGCCCTCTCGCTCTCCGCGGCACAGGTCACGCTGAAAGAGATCGAGCTGAACACGACCGGGACGAACTGCGAAGCCGAGACCGACAACGCCGACGCCACGGGCACGAGCGGCGACGCGCAGGAGGCGCAGGACGAGCAGAACGAAGACTGCGCGGAGCTCGAGCTCGGCCCGCTGCAGGTCAATCTGCCGCTCGATCCGACGACCCAGCTGATCCTCGACGCGCTCGTTCCCGCCGGCACTTACGGGGGGGTCCAGGCGAAGCTCGAGGGGGTGACCGTGTCCGGCATGTTCACGCCGGCGGGCGGCACGGCCCAGGCCTTCACGTTCACGTCGAACGCCGAGGCGGAGATCGAGATGGAGTTCGCCACGCCGATCACCGTAGGACCGGGGACCTCGAACTTCACGGTCTCCGTCGACGTCGCGAGCTGGTTCAAGGACGCGTCGGGCGCGTTCCTCGATCCCAACGACCCCGCCAACGCGGAGACCATCAATGCCAACATCCGGCACTCGTTCCGGGCGTTCGCGGACGAGGACCATGACGGCGTCGATGACGACCACGAGGAGGACAGCGGCCACTAGCGGCGCACCAGTCAACGAAGGGATGTCCCAGCCCCCGGGGCGCGCTCGCGCTCCGGGGGCTCCGTTTGACAGCCTCGCACGGCGCGGGTATGTGTACGCCGCTACGCTGTTCTTCTTTAATCCTCGGAGGGTCCTCCCATGCTCAGTCTGCATCTCTCCCCCAAAACTGCACGCGTGAGCATCGCCGTGTGCACCCTCGTCGCCGCGGCCGCGTGCAACGGCGACGGCGTCACCGCGCCTCCCGACTTCACGCTGACACCGATCGTGACGTTCGACGACCTGAAAGCGGCGCTGGTCGAGGCCCGGAATGAGCAGAACGGCGGGTTCGGCCTGGACATGTGGGCGGCAGTCGTGGATCGGAGCGGTCTCGTCGTCTCCGTGGTGTTCACTGGGGCCACGAACACCGACCAGTGGCCCGGCAGCCGCGTCATCGCTGCCCAGAAGGCGAACACCGCCAATGCGTTCAGCCTGCCGCATCTCGCCCTCTCGACCGCCAATCTCTATTCCGCCGCTCAGCCCGGCGGCACCCTCTTCGGGCTCCAGGAGGCGAACCCGACCAACGAAGATGCGGCCTACGGCGGGGACGCGGCCGACTACGGAAGTAGGAAGGACTACATGATCGGGAAGCGCATCGGCGGGACCAACGTCTTCGGCGGCGGCCTCCCGTTGTACGACGCGCAGGGGAAGCTCCTCGGGGGATTGGGCGTGAGCGGCGACGCTTCGTGCGCCGACCACAACATCGCGTGGAAGGTACGCTACAATCTCCACCTCGACTTCGTCCCAGCGGGCGTCGCGGACCCAACGACCAACAACAACCACGGCGATGACAACATCATTTATGACATCAACCCTGCGACGGGCGTGAGCGCCAGCGGCTTCGGCCACCCCGAGTGCTCCGCCGCGGCCACAGCGATCGGCATCCACCTCCCCGATCCCGACCAGCGTCCGATCGGACACTGATCTGGGACCAGAGGCTGTGCCTCATGCGGCCCGCCTGGCAACCGACGCGCGCCAGGCGGGCCTCCCTCCGCAGCGATATCTTCGGGGCGTGGCTGACCTCCGTGCGGCGCTGACACACGCGCTCGGCCCGATGTACCGGGTCGAGCGCGAGGTGCGCCCCGTGGGCGACTGCCGTCTGTTCGTCGCCCGGGAGGTGCCCACCGGTCCGGAGCTGCTCGTCAAGCTCTTGCCAGCCGGGTTGTCTCTCGCCGTTGACGCGGGCCTGTTCGAGCAGGAGCTGCAGCTCGTCGCCGACCGGCTGCGACATCCTCAGATCGTGGCCCCGCGCGGCGCCGGCCGCGCGGGCGCAGTCGTCTATCACACGAGGGCATTCGTCGCAGGTACGACCCTGCGCGCCTGGCTCATGCGCCACGGCGAGCTTCCGCTGCGTCGCATGGTCGAGATTCTCCGGGACGTCCTCGCCGCCCTTGCCCACGCCCATGCCGCGAGCGTCGCCCACGGCGACTTGAAGCCCGAGAACGTGCTGCTCACCGACGAAGGGGCGCTGGTCGCGGACACGGGGATGGTGGACGGGGTGGGGCGCTCCCTCCCGGGCGGCGCCGCCGCAGCGGGCGCGGCGCTGTGCGCGGCCCCCTACATGGCGCCCGAGCGCCGGGACGGCGGCACCACCGGGCCGCGCGACGACATGTTCGCCGTGGGGGTGCTCGCCCACGAGATGCTGACGGGGCAGCCGCCGGCGCCGGAAGGGGAGCCGCTCGAGGAAGTCCGCTCCGTGCCGCCGGGTGTCGCGGAGCTGGTGCACCGCTGTCTCGCGCCGGACCCGGCAGCGCGGTGGGCCGACGCGGCGGCCGCGCTCGCGAGCGTCAAGCTGCCGGGTGGAGGAGTGGGGTAGATCCCTCAGGAGCCGAGCAGCGCGTGAATGGCGCGCATGATCACGTAGGCGAGCGGCGCGCCCACCGCCACGCTCGGCAGGAGCGACCCGAGCGGGCGCCGGTGCACGAGGCGGGCGTGCGTCGCCCCGGTGACGGTCGTGGCGACGGCGAGCGCGGCGTTGCCCGCGGTCGCGCCACTCATCCATCGCACGAGGATCTGTCCCGCCGCCAGGCCCGCGACGCTGCCTACGAGCACGGCGAGGACGAACAGCGCCTCCTCCCGCGCGAATACGCTACCAGGCTTCACTGCCGGGGGTGCCTTGGAACCGGCCGACGAGGTGGGGCGTGGTGCAACCGGGTTTTCAGTCCGCCGGAGCTCCGATCGAAGCCCCCGACGCGCGCGCCCGCCGCAGGGCGCGGACCGCCCGCGCCAAGAGGTCCTCGGGCCCGAGCGGGGCGTAGCGCGCGTTCGGCACGGCGTCGTACCCCGCGTGTAACCTCACGCGCGGCGCGGGGTCGCCCGGCTCTCCCGTGCCGCCCTCGACGGCTTGCAGCAGCCGCGCGGCGAGGGTCATGGCGCCCTGGGCGTCGCTGCCGGGCGCGATGATGGCGAACTCGTTGGGCCCGATCCGCCCGAACGCGTCCGACTGGCGGCCACTCGTCTTGAGGGCCTTCGCTACCCGGGTCAGGACCTGCGCCACGGCGGCGTCGTCGGCGGCGCCGTCCACTACCTCGGGGGCCAGTACCACGCAGGCGAGGGGCGCTCGGTGATTGAACGCTCGCCGGGTGAGATCCCGCGCGCAGCGGGCGAGCCCCTGCACGTCATACAGGCCGGTCGCCGGATCGACGACGGCGCCCCCGCCTGCGTCGCGGGCGAGCAGACGGCTGGCGAGCTTCGCCGCGAGGTGATCACCATCGAGCGGCTCGAGCAGGAATTCGCACACCCCCGCCCGTAGCGCGGCGCGATGCTGGGGCACGGTGGGCGGGCTCGGGGCGACGACGAAGATCGGAGTGTCGGGCGGGAGCCTCGCCGCGTCGCGCAGCCGCTGCGCGAGGACGAGACCCTCCACGTCGGGCATCCCGTCGATGACGAGCAGGGCGTCGGGCGGCGCCTGCTGCGCGTCGTTCACCGCGGCAGCGGCCGCGGCGCCCGTGCGGGCTCGCAGCACGATGTAGCCGTGCTGCTCGAGCGCCGCGGCCACCGGGTGCTCGCGCGCGCTCACGACCAGCACGTGCGGCGTGCGCGGTGCCGAGCCCATCGCCCGTGCGCCCCCTACAGCTCGGGGCCCGTGCTTCGCTGCCCCATGACGTGGACCTCCCTGCACATAAGTCGTATCGATGGCCGGCTCGCGGACGGGGGCGCTGGACATGGGCGCGTGCCCAGAGTTCCCACCGCTATGCGGGGCAAACGCTGTGCCCGTTTCGCTCAGGCACATACCGTGTGAGTGAGATCACCGCCGCCGCGGTCATCCGTCCGCCAGGGAGCGCCCGTTTGTCCATGTGTGAGCCTCCGCACGGTGACTTCCCGTGCACAATGTTGTCTTAATGGTGTGGCGTAGGCGCCACGGCGGAGGCGTGGCTCCTGATCCACGCAGGTCAAATGAGGGAGGGGATGATGCGCGCCCGCAACAGCACAGCCGCGGCAGGTGAGTCAGTCCCGCCCGATGCGCTCCTCGTGGAGCGCATCGCGGCGCTGGGCGACAAGACCGCCTTGGCGGAGCTGGACGCGCGTCATGGGATGACGCTCTACGCCCTTGCCTATTCGCTGCTGTTCGACCCTGCCGAGGCGGACGCGGCGGTGGCCGTCGCCTTCCGCGAGGCGTGGCGGTGGGCGTCGTCCTTCGACCCCTGTCGCAAGAGCGTCCGGCAGTGGCTCACCGACCTCACTCGCCGCGCCGCTCTCGGGTAACGCCTTCACCCCTTCCCGGATCCCTCCCGCCCAGCCGTGATGCGCGCCAGCAGAGTGCGATCCCAGGCGCTCGACTGCCAGTTGTCGCGTCGCGGCTTTTCCTGGTGCCAGGGGGGGAGCGGCTGCAGCAGGTAGCTCGATAGCGCGGCCGCGTACGGCTCGTAGGTCCGCCGCAGCTCCGCCAGCCTTCCCTCAGCCGCGGCTCCGACGAGCAGCGGGCAGCCAGCCGCCGCGAGATCGGCCGTGAGTTTCGCGAGCACGGGCGCCGGGAGCCGGTCCTCAGGCGGGGGTCGCGGCTGCGTTCTGAACACCTGCGCCAGATCGACCACGGCGTGGCGCGCCATGGCGAACGTGAGCCGGGCCTGCCGCGCGCACGCGCCCTCCGCCGCGACCATCATGAGCGCGCTCGCGTCGAGCACCGTCGTGAGCGCCGCCAGCCACGACTGGTTGCTGTGCTGCGAGCGGAAGTAGGCGAGCAGCGGATATGAGAGGTGGGTCTCCAACAGCTCGGCCGACCAGCGCTCCCACTCGTGTAACAGCTGCTGCAGCGCGGCGGCGCCCTCGTCACCACCGCCGTGGCGGCGCAGCAGCTCGGCGGCGCTGGGCGGCGAGCCCGCCCGCGCGTCGAGCAGCGAGATGGTCACCTCCCGCCGCGAGAACGCCTGATAGATCACCGGGAAGTAGCCGATCACGATCGCCAGGAACCCGAAGCCCAGGCCCGATTCGATCACCGTGAGCAGCCGCGCGAACGAGCCCTGCGGCGCCACGTCGCCCAGGCCCAGCGTGAAGAAGGTCGTCCCGCTCAGGTAGAGATCGGTGGTGAAGCCGACAGTCTCGTTCCCGGCGGCGTGCATCGCGGACCCGTTGGCGTACTGCAGCAGCCCGAAGCCGGTGACGAGCCCCGCCGCCCACAGCGCGAGCAGCAGCACCAGCGACAGCGGGCCGTAGAAGCTGAGAAACACCTCACGCCGGTTCCCGGCCCGAACGAGCCCGGCGCTCGCCGCCCACGGGATCCAGGTGGCACGGTAGAAAGCCCGCGTCAGCCGCAGCCGCCGGTTGACGCGCCGCGGCAGGATGATCGTCTCGAACGCGTCCCACAGCACGATCGCTAAGAGCAGCGCGCCGCCGATCCCCGCCAGTAGCCTCATGCCGTTCGCCGCGACGCTAGCGGCGCCGCTTCTTCGAGACCTGCTTCCGCTTGGCGGCTTTCTTCCTGGCTTTCGGCCTGGCCGCCTTCTTCTTGGGCTTGGGCTTGGCTCGCGGTTTGGCCGGCGCCTCTGAGTGCACGGCGAACGCCGCTCCCTGCGCGTCCACGCACATCGCGATCCGGCTCCCGCCCGCTACCTCCATCGGCCCTCGTACCACCCGGCCGCCTAGCCGCGTCACGGTGGCCGCCGCCGTGTCGGCGTCGGGCACCAGCACGTAGCACAGCCAGTGCGGCGCCCCCGCCATGTCGCGCGACTTGTTGTACATGCCGCCGAGAGACCCGGCCCCGCGGCCGAACATCCAGTACATACCCGTGGGCCCCATGTCCATCGCGTCGGTGCTCTGCCACCCAAACAGGGCGCGGTAGAACTCCCAGGCGGCCTTATAGTCCGTGGTCGCCAGCTCGTGCCAGGAGAAGTCACCCAGGGTGGCCTTGTCGCTCCCCTGAGGCTCCCCGCTCGGCTTGTAGAGGGCGAACGTCGCGCCTTGCGGGTCTTCGAGCACGGCGAAGCGCCCCACCGGGATCGTCTGCGGCGGCGCGAGCGTACGTGCGCCCAGCGACGTCGCCTGGCGCACCGAGGCGTCGACGTCGGGAACGCCCACGTACATGAGCCAGCTGGGGGGCGCGCCCAGGCGACGCGATTCCTCGGGGAGTCGCATCAACCCACCCCTCAGCACGCTGCCCGTCATCCACAGCCGGTAGGAGGGATCCTGCTCCCACGCCTGGACCTTCCACCCGGTGACGCCCGGGTAGAAGCGGGCGGCGGCGTCGGGATCGGTCGTCATCAGTTCGTGCCACACGAAACGGCCGCGGAGCGTGGGTGCGGGCATGGGTCCTCCCGGTACGGAAGCGTCGGTCGCGACGGCGGGACGGACGGAAAGTCTCTCGCGCGGTGACGGGCTCCGCAAGGGTCGTTCGTTCCGGAACGCGGCCGTCATATACCTTCCCCCCCCGGGACACCAACTCTGAGATCGGCAGGCGCGCCATGTCGCCGGATGCTTTGGAGCTGGAGCTCGAAGGGCTGCACGCCGCGGCATTCGGCTGGGCGCTCGCCTGCTGCGCCGGGGACCGGGCCGCCGCGGAGGACGCCCTCCAGGCGAGCTACCTCAAGATTCTGGACCGGAGTGCCCGGTTCGACGGCCGCTCCAGCTTCCGCACGTGGCTGTTCGGGGTGGTGCGGCGCACGGCGGCTGAGCAGCGGCGCCGGGCCGCGCTGCGGCGACTGTTGCCGCTCGCCGTCCTGGACGCCGCGCCCGACGGGCGGCCAGATCCCGCGGCGGCGCTGGCCCGCGCCGAGGGCACGCGACGGCTGGAGGCGGCGCTCGCGATCCTGTCGCGCCGCCAGCGCGAGGTCCTGCACCTCGTGTTTTATCAGGACCTGTCGATCGCCGAGGCGGCGGCAGTGGTGGGCATCTCCATCGGCACGGCCCGCACCCACTATGAGCGCGGCAAGAGGGCGCTGCGACGACTGCTCGAGGAGGAACCGCAATGAGCGACCGGGACGACCACGACCTGCGCGACCGCTTCCAGCGGCTGCGGCGCGAGGACGTGGCCGGCGCGACGCCGTTCCGCGCTACGCTCGCGGCTGCCCGCCGCCGTGGGGCGTCGCCCCGGCCGCGCGCCCTGCGCATTGCCGCCGCGGCGGCGGCCATCGCCGCGCTGGGCGTCGCCGTGGTGCTCGCCGGCC
>QHUL01000075.1 GCA_003222115.1 Gemmatimonadota bacterium
CGCAGCCGCCACATGTAGCCGAGGAACATGAGTTTGATCGCGGCGTAGGTGACGAACAGCGACCAGGCCGCCCCCAGCACGCCCCACGCGGGAATGAGCAGCAGGTTGGCGGCCACGTTGACCGCCGCGCCCAGCCCCCACAGCGTCAGGTTGGCACGGTCACGGCCCAGCGCCATCAGGGGAGGCGAGACGAACAGCAGGTAAAGCCAGCAGTAGGCGCCCATCACCACCTTCAGGCTCGTGCCCACGACCGGGGCGGTGCGCCCGCCGTACGCGGCGCGCACCAGCTCGGGCGCGTACAGCAGGATCGCCACCGTGAGGACGACGATGACCGTGGCGCCGACCTTGTTGAGGAGCACCAGCCGGCGCGCGAACTGGTCCGCGGCCCGCGCGCGCACGTCGGCGAGGAACGCGTAGAACACGTCCTCGGCGATCGCCAGCGGGATCGCGGCCGCCATGCCGAACCGCAACGCCTGCTGGAACTCGCCCACCGCCGCCTCGCCCGAGAAGTACGACAACAGCACGGTCCCGAGCTGCAGCGACAGCGCGGCGCTGAGCGCGTACAAGGCGAAGGGGGAGGACTGCACCACCATCCGCCACGCCTCCCCGGGACTGGGTCGCGCCCACGAGACCCCGACGACGCGGGCGTACAGCGCGACGCACACTACGAGGTACACGAGCCGGGCGCCGAGAAAGCAGAGGGCCAGGTTGACGGGCGAGGGCGCGAGCCACAGCACGATCGCTTGCGACACGAACAGCACGCCGTACAGCACGACGTAGCTCAGCGTCTCGGCGTCGAACCGCTGCAGTCCCTTGAACGCCGCGGTGAGGTAGGTCCCGTAGGAGTTCGCCGCGAACGACAGCGTGATGATGACGCTCGCCGCCACGACCGGGCCCGTCGCGCCCAGCAGCGCGAGGGTCACGCCCAGGAGCGCGAGGGCGGCGAGCGACAGCGCTCCCTTGGCGAGCGCCCCGCTCGGCAAGAGCGTTGCGGCCGCCGCGCGGTCCCGCGCGATCTCACGTGTGACGAGGAAGTTGAAGCCGTAGTCGCACAGCACGACGCAGATGCTGCCCAGTGCGATCGCCAGCGTGTACTGGCCGAACGCCTGGGTCGAGAGGACGCGGGCGGCCAGGACGATGAGGAGGACGTGCACGCCGATGCGCAGGCCGAAGCTGACCGCCGAGAACCAGAGGTTCCGCCCCAGCCGGCCGAACCAGAGGTCCGGCAGCGCGTCTTCTCCCGTCACACCGCCTGCTTCCGATGCGCCAGGTGCCACTCGCAGGTCAGCCGCAGGCCCTCGCGCGACCCCACGGTGGGCTCGTAGCCCAGCACCGCCCGCGCTCGCTCCAGCGAAGCGACCGAATGCCGCACCTCCCCGGCGCGGGGAGGCAGCTGTCGCGCGGCGACCGTCGCGCCCAGCCGGGTGCGGATGACGTCCCACACGTCGTTCACGGAAATGCCGGCGCCGCCCGCCACGTTCACCACGGCGCCCGCCGCCTCCTTGGGGGCGCGGCACGCCAGCATGTTGGCGTGCACCACGTCCGCCACGTACGTGAAGTCCCGCGTCTGGCGGCCGTCGCCGAAGATCACGGGCGACTCGCCGTCGAGCGCCGCCGCGATGAACTTCGGCACCGCCGCGGAATACGGCGACTCCGGGTCCTGGCGCGGCCCGAACACGTTGAAGTAGCGCAGCGAGATCGTGTCGAGCCCGAACACCGACGTGAACACCCGGCAGTACTGCTCGCCCGCCAGCTTGGCCACCGCGTAGGGCGAGAGTGGGCTGGGGCGCGCCGACTCCTCCTTGGGGAGCGTCGCGCCGTCGCCGTACACCGATGAGGACGAGGCGTACACGAAGCGTCGCACCTCGGCGTCCCGCGCCGCGAGCAGCATCGTCAGCGTCCCGGTCACGTTGGCCTCGTGCGTCACCATCGGCTCGGCGACGGACCGGGGCACCGAGGGGACGGCGGCCTGGTGCAGCACGAAGTCCACTCCGTCGCAGGCGCGGCGGCACACGTCGAGATCCACGACGCTGCCCTCCAGCAGCTCGACGCGGTCGAGCCAGGGGGCGAGGTTCTCGCGCTTCCCGGTGGCGAAGTTGTCGAGCACGCGCGCCTCGCTCCCGGCCTGCGCGACCAGGTGCTCCACCAGATGCGAGCCGATGAACCCGGCCCCGCCCGTGACCAGGTAGCGCGTCACGCCGCCACCCGGCGGCCGGGCCGTTGGGCGAGCAGCTCGTCGTACAGCCGCTCGACGTCCCTGACCAGGCGCTGCACTCCGTACCGCTCGCCGATCGCCGTGCTCCCGGTCGTCCCGAATCGCTCCCGCGCGGAGCCATCAGCGAGGGTGAGCAGCGCCCGCGCGAGCGCGGCCTCGTCCCGGGGAGGCACCAGCAGCCCGAGCCGCCCCTCCTCCAGCACGTCCGCGACGCCGCCCACGTTCGTGGCGACCACCGCGCGGCCGCACGCCAGTGCTTCGATCAGGCACACCGGGGTGCCCTCGTTGTCCGAGGTCAGCGCCACGATGTCCGACCCGTAGTACACGGCTGCGAGATCCCTGCGCCAGCCGAGGAACCGCACGCGCTCGGCGAGGCCCAGGCGAGAGGCCAGCTCGCGCAGCCGCCCCTCCTCTTCGCCGCCCCCGACGAGCGCCAGCAGGAACCGCGGGCTCCCGTGCGGCAGCCGGGCGAAAGCGCGCAGCGCGAGCGCGTGGTTCTTGATGGCGGTGAGGCGACCGACCATCGTGACGACCACGTCCGACCGCGCGCCGATCTCGTCCCGGAAGCGACGCCGCTCGAGCTCGGCATCGGCCTTGAGAAGCCGGTCCAGGTCGAGACCCAGCGGAATCACGCCGACCCGGTCCGGCGGCAACCCGAGATAGCGGGCGACGTCCTTGGCCTGCCGCGGGCTGATGGCGACGAACTTCGTGGTGATGCGCGCGAGTGCGCGCTCCACCGTGATGAAGAAGAGTGTCTTGAGGCGCCCGAAATAGCCGTGGAAGACGTGCCCGTGAAAGGTGTGCACGCGCACCGGCACGCCCGCCAGCCACGCCGCCAGACGGCCCAGCGTGCCTGCTTTCGCCGTGTGCGTATGCACGATGTGGGGGCGGGCCGTGCGGCACAGCCGCCACAGCTTCCACAGCGCGACGACGTCATTCAGCGGATGGAGCGTCCTGCCGAGCTCCGGAATGCTGAGGAACGCCACCCCGCGCTCGCGGGCGAACCCGGACATGTCCGCCTCGCCGCGCTGCACGCTGCCCGCGACCAGCAGGGTCGGATAGCGGGCCTGCGTCCCGGCCGAGAGCAGCACGACGTGCCACGCCGGCCCGCCGACGTTGAGCCGCGCGATGATGCGTACCACCAGGACCGGCTCGCCGCTCCTCGCCGCCGGCGCATCCCGAGACACGGCGATCAGGCACCCCTGACGCGCGACACCGTCAGGGGATGCGCAGGGGTCTCCCTGGTGGTGGACTGCTGCTGCGCGGTGACGGCGTGGAAGTCGAGATCCAGTTGGACCAGCTCGGTGCCCCGCCGCGCGGCCAGGGCCCGGACGGCCGCGAGTGTCTCGGGCGACAGCTTCCGCGTGCCGAGCAGGATTTTCGTCACGCCATACCGCTCCACCGCCCAGTCCAGGCTGGCGTGGCCCCCGACCACCGGCAAGCCGTGCATCCGCAAGCCCTTTTTCCGCGGATCGTCGTCCAGGAAGCAGACCGGCTGCATGTTCAGCACCTGGTTGATCAGGAGCCCGCGCAAAACGAGCTCGCCCCCGTCGCCGGCTCCGTAGATCAGCACGCGTTCGCCGGCGACCTGCAGCGACTTCCGCAGCTCCTCCAGGGAACGGAACGACAGCCGCGCCGTGAGCACGAGCGCCGCGGTCAGCAGGGCGTCGATGTAGATCACGCTGTGCGATCGGGCGAGGGCGGGCACCCGCCACTCCGCGTACACGAGGATCGCGACCGTGCTGATGACGATCGCGCCGACGATGCGGTACAGGTCGACGATGCCCGCGTAGCGCCAGATGCTGCGGTACACGCCGCACAGGGCGAACACGGTGACCTTGATGGCGATGACGAGCCCGAGCGTGGCCTCGAACGCCCGGGCGTAGTCGGCGGGGAGCAGCCCGTCGAACCGCAGCCGGTAGGCACCGTAGTACGCGAGCGCGACCAGGCCGACGTCCAGCAGGATCTCGGCCAGCCGGCGCTTGTAGACGAGGTTCCCCAGCAGCAAGGTGAAGCGCGTCGGCGGCCCGGCCCCGTTCGGCTCGTACACGTGCAGCCGGCTCAGGTACGCCGCGAGCAGGCACATCGCGATGAGGAACACGCTCCCCACGAGGATCCCCAGCCCGGCGTCGAGGCGCGTCAAGAACAGCGCCACCAAGCCGCCCAGCGCCGCGAAGGCGTAGAGCAACAGCGCCACCTGTCGCTCCCCCAGGCCCAGCGCCACCAGACGATGCGTGGTGTGATCCCGTCCGCCCTCGGCGATCGAGCGTCCCGCCAGCGTCCGCGTGATGGCGACCAGGGCCGTGTCGAGAATCGGGATCGCCACGAGCGTCAGCGGCACGAACAGAATCGACACGAGGCTCCCCGACACCACGGTGGGCGAGGTGGCCGCCAGGCCCGCGAGCGCCGCGCCCAGGAACAGGCTGCCGGCGTCGCCCATGAAGATCCGCGCCGGGTGAAAGTTGTAGCGCAGGAAGCCGAGCGTCGCCCCCGCGAGCGACCAGGCGAGCGCCGCGTGCAGCCACGCCTGCTGGCGGGCGAAGGTGACGCCGAGAAAGAAGGCGGCGATGGCGCCGACCCCGGCGGCGACGCCGTCCATGTTGTCTAGCAGGTTGAAGGCGTTCGTCAGGGCGACGAACCAGAATAAGGTCAACACCACGTTGGCGACGTACCACGGCGACACGTCGAGCAGCCCCCCGAAGCTCAGCAGCGTGACGCCGGCCAGCAGCTGCAGCACGAACTTGAGCTGGGCCCGGAGGCGGACCACGTCGTCGAGCAGCCCGACCAGGAACATCAACGCGGCGCTGAGGGCGACGCCCACTGCCGTGCCCCTGAGAACGCTCTCGATCTCCGCCCCATAGCTGGGCCCGAGCAGCGCGGCGACCCCGACGCCGACCACCGTCGCCAGCCCCACCGCCACCCCGCCGAACAGGGCCGTGGGCCGGCGGTGCCACCGCTCGCTCATGGGGTGCGCGACGACGCCGACCCGCAGCGCCAGCCAGCGGGCGGCCGGCGTCAGCACCAGCGCGGCGAGCAGCGACGCGGTCACGACGACCGCGCTCTCGAGCAGCGCGCTCATGCCGGGGTGGGCTCCAACGAGCGATGGTAGGCGATCACCGACCGCAAGGTCTCGTCCAGGCCGACCCGCGGCGCGTAGCCGATCGCCGCCCGGATCTTCTCCAGCGAGGGCACGCGCCGTGGCATGTCCTCGAAATCGTCACCGTAGGCCTCGCGGTACGGGACGAACACGATGTCGGACTCGGACTCGGTCAGCCGCCGCACGCGCTCGGCGAGCTCCACCATCCGGATCTCCTCGTCGCTGCCCACGTTGAAGACCTCGCCGACCCCGCGGTCCGAGTCCATGAGGCCGATCGCCGCGCGCACCGCGTCGCTGACGTGCGTCAGGCAGCGGGACTGCTGCCCGTCGCCGTACACGGTGATGGGCTCCCCGCGCAGCGCCTGGCCGACGAAGCGGGGCACCACCATGCCGTAGCGCCCCGTCTGGCGGGGCCCTACGGTATTGAAGAACCGGGCCACCAGCGTCGGGCAGCGCCGCTCGCGCCAGTAAGCGATCGCCAGGAATTCGTCGATCGCCTTGGAGCAGGCGTAGCTCCACCGGCCCCGGGACGTCGGTCCCAGGACCAGATCGCCATCCTCCCGAAACGGGATGCGGTTGCTCTTGCCGTACACTTCCGAGGTGGACGCGATCAGGATCTTCTTGTGCTTCCGGCACGCCGCCGCGAGCACCAGCTCGGTACAGCCCAGGTTGGTCTCGATCGTCCGCACCGGGCTCTCTACGACGAGCTTCACCCCGACGGCGGCCGCGAGGTGAAAGATTTGATCCGCGGCGTCGACCAGCTCGCCCAGCAACGGGGCGTCGGTCATCGAGGCGACGACCGAGCGGAACCGCGGGTTCTCCTTGAGCCCGGCGATGTTGCGGGCGGACCCCGTCGACAGGTCGTCGATCACGGTGACGGTGTCGCCTCGGTCGAGCAGCGCTTCGGCGAGATGCGACCCGATGAAACCGGCCCCGCCGGTGATGAGGTAGTGCAGAGCGAACTCCCGTGTGCGAAGGATGCGGCGCAAATATACCGGCCCCACAACGACTTAAGCTAGAGGCCGCCCCCCAAGACGACTTCCACGCCCTCGCGCCGCAGCTTGCCGAGCAGCCACGCCTCGACGCGCGCCGTTACCTCCACCACGCCGTCCACCTGGATCTCGGCCATCACCTCGGAGTCGCGGTGCAGCGCCGCGAGGAGCCGCCCGTCGCCTACCGGTACACGGATCTGCGCGACGGGGCGGAGCGCCTGGGCGGAGGTCCGGAGCACGGAGCGCAGCTCGTCCACCCCGCCCCAACGCGAAACGCGGAACGCCCTAAAGGACTCCCTGTCGGTCGCGGAAGGCGGAACGGACGAGGTGAGGACCGCGTGCGGGTAACGCTCCCGGACCTGTGCGAGAAACGCTTCTGGGTCGGGGAGTAAGTCGGCCTTGTTGAAGACATAAATCACGCGCTTCCGCTCGATACTTCCACTTTCGTTCCGCGTTCCGCGTTCCACGTTCCGCATTTCTTTGTCCACCACTTCCACCTGCTCCTCCCAGCTCGGGTGTCCCGCGTCGATCACGTGCAGTAGCAGGTCCGCCGCGCGCGCTTCTTCGAGCGTGGCGCGGAACGACGCCACCAGATGATGCGGCAGCTTGCGGATGAACCCGACGGTGTCGCTGAGCCGGAAGCGGTAGCCCTCGCCCACGTCCACCTCGCGGGTGAGCGTGTCGAGGGTCGCGAACAGGCGATCCTCGACGAAGATGTCGTCGCCGGTGAGGGCCCGCAGAATGCTCGACTTGCCGGTGTTGGTGTAGCCCACGAGCGCGCCGCTCGGGCACTCGCGGCGCCCGAGCCGCTGGTTCGCGCGGTGGTCCGCCACGTCCTCCAGGCGCTTCTTCAGGACCGAGATCTTGCGGCGGATCGCGCGCCGGTCCGTCTCGAGCTGGGTCTCGCCCGGGCCCCGCAACCCGATGCCGCCGCGGATGCGCGACAAGTGCGTCCACATCCGGGTGAGCCGCGGCAGCAGGTACTCGAGCTGTGCGAGCTCCACCTCCATCTTGGCTTCGGCCGAACGGGCCCGGGTCGCGAAGATGTCGAGAATGACCTCGCTCCGGTCCATGACCCGCACCGCGAGCGCCTTCTCGAGGTTGACTCCCTGCACGGGCGAGAGCGGCTCGTCGACGAGCACCAGCGTGGCGTGGACGTCGGCGAGGATCCCCTTCAGCTCCTCGACCTTCCCCTGTCCGAGATAGAAGTTGGGCGTGGGCGCCTCGATCCGCTGCGAGGTCCGGCCGACCACCGCCGCGCCGGCCGTGTCCGCGAGGCGCGCCAGCTCCGCGAGATGCTCCTCCACCTGTTGCGCGTCGGCCGTCCCCTTGCGCGGGGCGCCGACCAGAAAGGCGCGCTCGACGGGCGGCTGGATGTCTATGAGTTGACGGATGCTAGCGAACCTCCGCTCGGATCACGGGCGCTCCATATAAGGTAGCAACGGCGTGGTGACTGGGGAGTGGTTCGATGCGACGCGCATCGTGTATCCGGTCCGCGCCGTCACGAACCACTCCCCACTCCCCACGCCTTCCACTCACCGCACCAGCTTGCGGAGAGGTACGTTGCCCTTGCCCTTCAGCTCCACCGTCTCGTCGCCAAGTGGCGTATCCAGGATCACCTTCCCGACGAGCCCGTACCCCACCGCCCGCTTTGTCAGCAGGGCGCGTGCCCCGGCGCCCATCCCCGCCCACTCGAACCGCGTGGGCACGACCACGCGGCTATGGTTCTCCGGCGAGAGGTCGAGCGGCCGCTCGAGCAGCGCCGTCCCAAAGTGTGTCTCCTCGAGGTCGAGGGCGACCTCCATGCGTGTCGATCTGATACGGAACGTGTTGGGGTTGTACACGTCGAACACCAGGTCCATCGTCCCGCCGCCGAGCGAGAGCCCCGTGATGTCGATGCGCTCGAGCCGAACGTCGGGCTCCTTGAAGGACAGCTTGCCCAACGTCGCGCAGGCGCCCAATAGGGCGGTAAAGGGCGGTAGCAGGCGGTAGAGGGCGGTAGCGAGCTGCCGCCGACTACTCATCGGAGCGTCCCACTCCCCCACTCCCCACGCTCTTTTTGAGTTTCTCCCACCACTCCATCCGCTCCTTCACCGTCTTCTCATACCCGACCTCCGTTGGCTCGTACCACTTCGCGCCGCGCAGTGCCTCCGGCAGGTAGTCCTGCGGCACGTAGGCGTCCTCGTAGGCGTGCGCGTATTTGTACCCGGCGCCGTAGCCCAGCTCTTCCATCAGCTTCGTCGGGGCGTTGCGGATGTGCAGCGGCACGGCGGCCGTGGGGTGCTCGGCCGCGGCGTCCGTCGCCCGCCCGAACGCCTCGTACACGCGGTTCGACTTGGGCGCGGTGGCGAGATACACGGTCGCCTCCGCCAGCGCGAGCTCTCCTTCCGGACTTCCCAGGAAGTGGTAGGCGTCTTTCGCCGCCAGCGCCACCGTGAGGGCCCGGGGATCGGCGAGCCCCACGTCTTCGGCGGCCATGCGCACGAGGCGGCGGGCGAGGTACAGCGGGTCCTCGCCGCCCGCGAGCATCCGCGCCAGCCAGTAGAGCGAGCCCTCCACGTCGGAGCCGCGCACCGCCTTGTGGAGCGCCGAGATGAGATTGAAGTGCTCTTCGCCAGCCTTGTCGTATTTGGGGAGCGGGCGCTCGAGCACCTGCAGCACGATGTCGCGGGGCGTAGGGCGTGGGGCGTGGGACGTCTCGGTGTACTGCCGCACGGCCTCGAGCGCGTTCAAGGCCCTTCTCGCGTCACCCTGCGCGTACTGCACCAACGCGGCGACGGCGTCGTCCGACAGCTCAACACCCAACGCCCCACGCCCTACGCCCCCGTGCTCCAGCGCCTGCGCTATCACCGTGCGAATGTGCTCGTCCTGCAGCGGCTCGAGCACGAACACCCGGCAACGCGACAGCAGCGCGCCCCGCAGCTCGAAGCTCGGGTTCTCGGTCGTCGCGCCAATCAAGGTGATCGTGCCGTTCTCGACCCAGGGGAGGAAGGCGTCCTGCTGCGCCTTGTTGAAGTGGTGGATCTCGTCGCAGAACAGGATCGTGCCCCGCCCCTCGTACTGGAGCCACTCCGCCGCCTGCTTGATGAGCTCCCGCACCCGTCCCACGCCTTCCGTGACGGCCGAGAACGGCTCGAAGTGGCGGTCGGTGTAGCGGGCGATGATCCTGGCGAGCGTCGTCTTTCCCGAGCCCGGCGGCCCCCAGAAAATGCACGACCCGATCTCACCCCGGCGGATCAGCTCGCCCAGGGGCTTCCCCGGACCGAGCAGGTGCTCCTGGCCCAGGAACTCGTCCAGGGTGGTGGGCCGCATGCGGGCCGCGAGGGGCTCGGCGGAGCGCTGGAACAGGGTGGGATCAGCCATGCGGTGAAGCTATCAGACCCGCCGGAGCGTGTCACTCCGCGGTAACCGCGAGAGGCGGCGGCGTCGGCCGACTCAGGGCTCCCCGGACGACTGGAAGCGCCGGATCCGCTCCCCACCGTCCCCAGCGCGTGCGCGCTGCAAGGCCGCGCTCGCGTGCGCCAACAAGTCCTCCGGCTCTGGCGGCGCAGCGTGGATATCGGCCACGGCCTCGTAGCCGGCCCGGACTTCGAGCGCCCCAAGGGAGACCCCGCCCTCCGGCGGCGCCGTCCCGAGCGCGTGCACCAGCCGCTGGGCGAGCTTCACCGTGCCGTCCGCATCGGTGGCTGGGGCGAGGACCGCAAGCTCTTCGCCGACCCACCAGCCGATCGTGTCGGATATGCGGCCGTGGGTCCGCAGCACCAATCCGACACGATCTCGTACGGCCGCGCTCCCCACCGTGCTGGGCTCGCTGCCTCGTGCGTCCGGTTGCGGATCGAGACCGAACACCACGCACGCCAGCGCGGCATGCAAGCGCACGGCCTCGGCCACGAGCTCGCGGGCCCGGCGCTTCAGCCCGCGCGCGTTGTACAGTCCGGTCGCCGGATCCAGGAGGAGTGCTTCTTCTACACGATCAGCTTCGCGCTTCGCCCGCAGGTAATTCCCGAGCCGCAGCAGCAGTTGTTCCACATCGAGCGGCAGTGCCAGGCAGTCCCACGCCCCTGCGCGCAGCCAGCGCAGGTATAGCTCTCGGGGGAGCGCACCCGTCACGACGCCGATGATCGGTGCGGCCGGCGTGATCGACGGATCCCGTCGCAACGCCTCGCACAGCTCGAGGCCGTTCTCACCAGGAAGGGGGGTGATAATGATGATGAAGTCGAGCCGCGCGCTCCGCGCGCGCTCCCGCGCTGCCGCGGCGGTTGCCACCCGAAGCGCGCGATACCCAGCCGGCTGCAACATGGTCTCCAGCGAGCGGGCCGACCATTCATCACCGCTCACAACGAGCGCCAGCGCGGACGGAGCGGAAGGGACGTGACTCGTCAGGCGTGTTCCTCGAAGGATGCGGCGCCCTCACACATTAAGCATCTTCCATGCCGATCAAGGATGTTGTACGGGCGCAACAGGTGATACTGGGGAAACCCTAACTCCGTACCCGGGTGAAGCCCCGGTCAGGGGAGGATGAGCCCTTCGCGGATGGCATAGCGCACCAGCCCAGCGGTGTCGTGAATATTCAACTTCTCCATCACCCGGCCGCGGTGAAACTCGGCCGTCTTCACACTGATCTCGAGGACTTGGGCGATCTGCTTGGTCGACTTGCCTTCGGCGACGAGCTTCAGAACCTGCCGTTCGCGCTCGCTGAGGCGTCCGGCAGCGGGGTGCGAAGCGCTCACGGCGTCGAGCACGGCCTGCGAGGCTTCCGGACTGACGTACAACCCCCCTCCCGAGACCTCCCAAATCGCATGGACCAGCTCTTCGATGTCCTGGACCTTCGCGACGAACCCGCGCACTCCGGCCTGCAGCGCGGCAGCAACGAACTGCGCGTCGCTCAGCGCCGTCAACAGGATCACTCGGGTGCCGGGGGTGACTCGAGCGATGGCGGCGGCGGCATCCACGCCGCCCAGCACCGGCATCGCGACATCAAGCACCGCCACGTCGGGCCGGAGCGTTGCCACCATCTCTGCCGCCGCCCGACCATCCGAGGCTTCGGCGACGATCTCGAAGCCGTGCCGCTCGAGCAGGGCTCGCAGGGCCTGTCGCACCACGTGGTGGTCGTCGGCCAGCAGGATCCGCAGCCGCGTCGGGCGCCTGGTCACGATCATACAGTAACACGCAGCAAGCCACGTCGCTGCCAGCGGGCGCGGGGGCGCTCGCTCGCAGTCGGGGAACCGTCCTAGCGATCGCCTGGGAACGCGGAGGTGAGCAGCTGCACGAACGCGATGACGCGGTAGAACGCGCGGTACATTTCGACGCGCCGCAGGTACGGCGCGAACCCCGCCCGCTCGCAGCCTTTGAGCGACGGCGTATTGCCCTCGTCCACGAACGTGATCGCCCAGCGGGCGCCGGAGTGGGCCGCCTGCTGGGCGATCTGCGCCATCGCGCTCGCCATGATCCCCTGCCCGCGGTGCGCCTCCGGAGTGTACGCCCCCTCCAGCAACACCTCGTCCGGACCGAGCTGCGGGTACAGATTCCCGAAGAAGGTCCGCACGCGATCGTTCTCGCTCGAGGGGATGAGCCATTGCATGTAACACGGCTTGCCCTCCGGACCGATGGCGACGTAGCACGTCGCGAGGCCGGACTGGAGTATGCGCTGCTGCCCGAGCCGCGCGAACACCTGGTCGGCAGCGAGCCCCGGCTGGTCGACGTCGAGAAACGACAGGTCGTCCTCGGGCGCGAGCGGGCGCACCTGGATCGGGAGCTTCGCGGCCGGCGCCGGGAACGGCACCGCAAGATCGCGCCGCAGCCCGAGGGACCCGCCGTTCGAGTACAGCCGTTCGCGTACCGCATGCCACACCCGCTGCGCGTGCCCTGTGACGAACAGGCGCAGCAGATCACGCATTCGCTGGAGAACTCCGCGCATCCCGCCCTCCCCCGCTCAGCCCGAGCGCGCCCCGTCGCACAGCACGGCGGCGATCCGCTCTGCCGCGCGCCCGTCCCACCGCTCGATCACCGGCGGCGTCGGAGGCCGCTGCGCCCGTGCCGCTCGCGCCGCCTGCGCAATCGCCTCCCGATGCGGGCTGACCAGCCGGTTGGTGCCGATGGTGCAGGTGATCGGCCGCTCGGTGTTCGGGCGCACCGTGACACAGGGCACGCCCAACCAGGTCGTCTCCTCCTGGAGGCCGCCCGAGTCGGTGATCACGAGCCCGGCGTCGCTGATCAATCCCAGCATCTCCAGATACGGCAGCGGCTCGAGCAGGCGCACGCCGTCACCTGCCCCGACCGTGAGACGCAGCGTACGGATGCGGGCCTGCGTGCGCGGATGCACGGGAAACAGCACCGGCCCGTCCGCGGCGAGCTGCCCCAGGGCGCCGAGCAACTCGCACAGCGTCGCCGCATCGTCCACGTTGGCCGGGCGGTGCAGCGTCGCGATGGTGTACTCGCCCCGCGCGACGCCGTGCGCGCGCGGCGCTGCGAGCGCCCGCGCCGCCGGAATGGTCGCGACGAGGGAATCGATCATCACGTTGCCGACGAAATGGATGCGCTCCGGCGACAGCCCTTCGCGGCAGAGATTCTCTGCCGCCTCCCGCGAGGGCGCGAACAGCAGGCTGGCGACGTGATCGGTTACTAGGCGATTGATCTCCTCCGGCATCGTGCGATCGCGGCTGCGCAGCCCCGCCTCCACATGGCCGACTGCGATGCCGAGTTTCGCCGCCACGAGCGCGGCGGCGGCCGTCGAGTTGACGTCACCATACACCAGGACGACTTCGGGCGCAGCGGCTTCGCAGATCGGCTCGAACCGATCCATGATCGCCGCGGTCTGTCGCGCGTGCGAGCCGGAGCCCACGCCGAGGGCATAGTCCGGTCGCGGCAACGACAGGTCCCGGAAGAACGCATCGGACATCTCCGGGTCGTAATGCTGCCCGGTGTGCACGACGACGTGCCGCACACCCCGCGCGGCGAGCGCCCGCGCCACCGGCGCGAGCTTCATGAAGTTCGGCCGCGCACCGACGACCGAGAGGACGGAGGGGCTCAGAAGATACGCGTCAGCGTGTAGATGGTGACCGGGATACTCAACAGGAACCCCCCGAACCGGAGCACCTCTCCGGCGCTCGTCCCGGCGCGGCGCGGTACGATGAATTGATCCCCGGCGACGAGGCCCGCCTCGTCGACGGTGCGGCCATCGGCGATCGCCCGCTGCAGCGCCCTCCCCTCCCAGATCGACGCCCCGCTGCGGTCAATGCGCAGCTTGCGCATGTCCGCGTACGGCGCCGTGCCCCCCGCCGCCATGAGCGCGTCCGACAGCAGCGCTTCAGCCGGAATCCCGTAATAGCCCGGCCGCGTCACCTCGCCCTGGATCGAGAGCCGCACGAACGCCTGGGCTCGTACCACGGGGTCGTTGAGGTTCTGCGCCAACCGTCGCGTCAGGTACGCCTGCAGCTCGGTGCGGAGCACGCCCTCGAGCGGCACGTCCCCGATGCCGGGCAAGGGGAGCAGCCGCCCCGGCCCGACGGTGAAGGTGTCCGACAGCTCTTTCTCTCCCTCGACGGCCAGTCGGATGCGATCGCCGACCGCGAAGTCCCCCGCGATGAGCCGCGCCCGGATGGCCGCGGCCTCCCGCGCTGCACTCTCCCGCGCGTCCTTGCCGAGCGCCGCCGAGCGCGACTCCCCCTCCACCCGCCGAGCCCGGTCCTCCAGCGCTGCGCGCGTGGCCCGCAGGCCGACGCTGCCGGCCGCGTCGCTACCTTGGGCCTCGCCCGCCGTGACTGCGGCGGCGGCGAGGAGGACGACGGCTGCAGCGATCGCGACGCGACGGACGTTGTTCATGAGGTCCTCATTCCACCGTGACGCTCTTGGCGAGGTTGCGGGGGCGATCCACATCGCAGCCGCGCACGACCGCCAGGTGGTACGCCAGCAACTGCAGCGGGATCGTGGTGAGCACGGGCGAGAGCAGCGGCGCGGTCGCGGGCACGCTCAGGCGGTGGTCAACCAGCGTGCCGAGGTCGTCGCGGCCCTCTGTCGTGACGGCGATGACGTGCCCCCCGCGCGCCTTCACCTCCTGCATGTTGGACAGCACCTTGCGGTAGACGTCGTCCCGGGGCGCGACGAACACGACCGGCATGTCCGTGTCGATGAGCGCGATGGGTCCGTGCTTCATCTCCGCGGCGGGGTAGCCCTCGGCGTGGATGTAGGAGATCTCCTTGAGCTTGAGCGCGCCCTCGAGCGCGACCGGGAAGCTCACGCCGCGGCCAAGGTAGAGGAAACTGCCCCGCCCGGCGTACGCCTCGGCGACGGCGCGTACGCGAGGCTCGAGCGCCAGCGCGCGGGTGATGTGGCTCGGCAGCCGCGCCAGCTGGCACGCGATCTCCTGCCCCATCTCGAGCGACAGGCCCCGCTGGCGACCGAGCCACAGGGCGAGCAGCGTCAAGGCAACGATCTGCGACGTGAACGCCTTGGTCGACGCCACCCCGATCTCCGGACCGGCATGCAGGTAGATGCCACCGTCCGCCTCGCGGGCGATTGTCGAGCCCACCACGTTCACTATCCCCAGCACCCGGGAGCCCGACGCCTTCGCGGCCCGCATCGCTTCCAGCGTGTCCGCGGTCTCGCCTGACTGCGAGATCGCCAGCGTGAGCGTGCCCGGGATGGCCGGCTGGCGGCGCGAGCGGTACTCCGAGGCGTATTCCACGGTGACGGGGAGGCGCGCCAACTCCTCGATGATGTGCCGTCCCACGAGCCCCGCGTGCCACGACGTGCCGCACGCGACGATCACGATTCGGCTGATGCCGGCGCACGCCTCCACAGAGAGGTTGAGTCCGTTGAGGCGAGCCGTGCCCTCCTCGAACAGCAGGCGCCCGCGCAACGTGCTCTTCACGGTCTCCGGCTGCTCGCAGATCTCCTTCAGCATGAAGTGCGGGTAGCGCCCCAGTTCGATGGCCTCGAGGTCCCACGCGATGTCGCTCACCTCCCGCACCTGCACGTGAGCCTGGGCGTCCATCACGTGGTACCGGTCCGCAGTGAGCACCGCGATGTCGCCGTCGTCGAGATAGACCACGGAGCGGGTGTGGGCGAGCACCGCCGACGCATCCGAGGCCACGAAGAACTCGTCCTCGCCGATGCCCAGCAGCACCGGGGAGCCGTGACGCGCCACCACTATCTTTGCCGGCTCGTCGGCGGACATGACGGCGATCCCATACGTCCCGACAACCTCGGCGAGTGCGGTGGCGACGCGCTCTTCCAGCGTCGTCCCCGGCGCCGCCTCGATCAAGTGCGCCAGCACCTCGGTGTCGGTCTCGGTGCCGAACCGATGGCCGCTCCGCTCCAGCGCCGCCCGCAGGGCGTCCGCGTTTTCGATGATGCCGTTGTGCACCACGGCGACCCGCCCCCGGCAATCGACGTGCGGGTGGGCATTGCGCTCGGTGGGCGCACCGTGCGTGGCCCAGCGCGTGTGGCCGATGCCGCTCGTCCCCGCGAGGGGCAGACGCGCGAGCGCCTCCGCGAGCACGTTGACGCGGCCGGCGAGCTTCCGGACGGCGAAGGCATGCCCATTCTGGACGGCGATGCCAGCGGAGTCGTAGCCGCGGTACTCGAGGCGCCGCAGCCCCTCGAGGAGGATTGGCCCGGCTTGCCGGGCACCGACGTACCCCACGATCCCACACATCGCCCCGCGTCCCTTTCAAGTTTGGGGCCTCGGGGCGCTGCTCCCACGAGCCCTGATGTGAGGCCCTAGCCGCTTGCCAGCGCGCCAGTTAGGGGCGACCGCGGCGACCGGGCAGACGCCGCGGCCGGCCGTGGCCGCAGCGAACCGCGGCAGTCCAGTTACAGCTTGTCACCGGATTCCCGCGTTTTCGACCGCGGCGAGCACCGGAGCCGCCCACGCTAACTTCGCGCCGACAAGCGGGTTGGCGCACCGCGGTCGACGCTCGCGCCGGGTGCACGACTCCTGCACCATGGCGCGCGGGGGCCGATGGTGACGCACGACCGCTCACACCGGTCAGCTGAAACGCCCTCTCTCTGATCGCGCAACTCTCGAGACGCTGGGGGGCGTCTTATGCCCGATCCGATCCCCATCCGGCCCCGGCTGGTGCTGCTGGCGGACGCGAACGAGTGGTCCGCTCGTTCGCTCGCAAGCATCCTCGGCCCGTCCGGCGTGCAGGTGCTGCAGCTGCATGCCGGACCCGAGGTGGCGGCCGCTGCGCGCACGCAGGCGAGTGACGCGATCCTGCTCACCGAATCCCTCCCTGAGACCGACGTGGCTGCGCTGGTGCGGAGCCTGCGCCAGGACCCTGACGTCCCCGCCGAGCTGCCGATCATCCTCATCGGCATAGGTCCGGTGTCACGGCTGCGGCTCATCGCTGCGCTGCGCGCCGGCGCGAGCGACCTGTGGGGCCTCCCGATGGACTCGGAAGAGCTGGTGCTGCGGCTCGAGGCCCTCGTGCGTCTGAAGTCCGCGGCCGAGTGCGCGCGCGAGGAGGGGCTCCTGGATTGGGCGACCGGGCTCTACAACCGCCGCGGGCTGACGCTGCGAGCGCGGGACCTCGCTTCCCAAGCGGACCGGCGCGGGGCGGCGCTCGCCTGTGTCGTGCTGGCGCCGGCGCTGCCGGGCGGTCACGCCCAGCGGGATCGGGCCGCGGCCGCCCTGCAGCTGGGCGCCGCGGTGGACGCCGTCGTCCACGGCCTGAAGCAAGCCGGCCGGTCGTCCGACGCGATCGGCCGGCTGGGGCGCGCCGAGTTCGCCGTCCTGGCGCCTGATGCTGACGCGCGGGGCGCGCGGCGGCTCGGCACACGGCTCGGGCGCGCCATCGCACGCGCCGCCGCCCCCCCGAGATTCGAGCACCCGCTACGGCTGCGCGCCGGGTATCACGCCGTGCGCGACTTCCACCGTGCCGCGCTCGGCCCGCTCGATCTTTTGACACGGGCGACCTCCGCCCTGCGGGCGGTGCAGGCCGGCACCGCGGGCGGCTGGATCCGGGGCTTCAAGATCAGCCCGGGCGGCTAGGCCCGGCTCACGTCGCGAGGCAGGCACCGGCCGGCAACACCGCGGCGGGCACGACTTGCCGACCATCGAGTCGCACGCACCGCACCCGGACCCACTCGTCGGCGGCGGCGACCAGCACCTCGTCCCCGACAGGTTCGCCCACGGTGCCGGCGCGCGCTCCCGCGGTGCCGCGCCCGGTGCGCCCGGCCGTCACGATTGCGATCTCGCGCCCGTCGGGCGGGAGCCGGGTGCGCGCGTGGCCCCACGGCGAGCGAAACGGGGAGTAATCGGCGGCGCGCACGAAGTCCACGATCTGCTGCGCCGGCTCGCTCCACACGACCCAGCCGCCGTGGGGCGCGCTCCGGCCGAAGTACCGACGCACCCCAGCGGGCTGCGGGACGCGCCCAATGCACGGAGGCTCGGCGTCCGCGGCGGTGAGCAGAGCGGCGACCAGCGGCACGCCGGCCCGGACGCACTTCGCGCTCAGCGTGTACCCCGTGTCGGCGGGCGTAATCTCGATCGCCGCAGTCGCCACGATGTCCCCGGTGTCGATACCGGCGTCCATCCAGTGGAGGGTGACCGCGTGGCTGCGCTCGCCCTGGTAGATGGCCCAGCTCGGCGCGTTGAGCCCGGCGTATCCCGGCAACGGCCCGGGATGGAGATTAAAGCTGCCGAGACGCGGCGCCGCGAGGACGTCGCGATGCACGACGCACAGGGAGTGAATGTTCAGCAGGAGATCGACGCCCTCGGCGCGGACCGTGGCCGCAAAGGCGGGATCCTTCACGAGCTCCGGAGGCCACACGCGCTCCCCCGGCACGCAGTCCCCCAGTCCGGCGGTGAGCACGCCGACCACGCGATGTGGGGACGCCGCCAGCAGCCGCAGCACCTGCCCACCGGCGGCCTCTTCCGCGGCGACGAGAACGCGAAGCGTTCTAGCTCCCCTGGGCGGTGGACCGCTCGATCAGCCCGGCGATCCGGTTGAGCGTGCGGAAATCGTCGATCTCGAGGCTGTCGAAGGGAAGGCTCACACCGAAGCGCGCCTCGAGCGAGAGCACGAGCTCGACGAGCGTCACGGAGTCCACGAGACCGGACTGCAGCAGCTCGGCTTCGGGAGACTCCACGGCGAGGGACAGGTGCTCGACGAAGATCGCGCGGATTTCGTGGAGCAGCTGTCCGTTCGTGCGCGCGCCACCTCCGGTCACGCTCACGGCGCTGCCAGCAGGTCGCGGAGCGCTCGCCGGTCGACCTTGCCGTTCGGGTTCAGCGGCAGTCGCTCCAGTCGTTTCCAGCGCGTCGGCAGCATATAGGGCGGGAGCAGCTCGGCGAGTCGTTGTCGCAGCGCGGCAGGCGCCACCTCCGCCCCGCGGTGCGGCACGTAGACGCACGCCAGCGCGGGCTCCCCGAAGCCGTCCGTTGCGACCGGCACCACCGCCGACTCACACAGGGCGTCGAGCGCATGTAACGCCGCCTCGATCTCGCCCAGCTCGATGCGGTAACCGCGAATCTTGATCTGCGAGTCAGCGCGGCCTACCAGCACGATCCGCCCCTGCTCGTCCACGCGGGCCAGATCGCCGGTGCGGTACAGCCGGTCGCTCGGATCGTGCGGGTTCGGGACGAACGCGGCGCGGGTCTTCTCGGGGTCGCACCAGTAGCCCGGCGAGAGTCCCACGCCGCGGATGTAGAGGTCGCCGATCCCGCCCCTGGCCACGGGGTCGAGCCGCTCGTCCAGCACCAGCAGCTCCTCCCCTTCGCACCCCGTCCCGATCGGCACCGCCTCCCGGTCGCTCGTCGGGCAGGCGGGCACGCGGTAATAGCTGCTGGCGATCGTCGCCTCGGTCGGCCCGTACAGGTTCGTGAACGTGACGTGGGGCAGTCGCGTCATCCAGTGGATCAGCCCCCGTGTCGGAAACGCTTCCCCGCACCACAGCAGGCGACGCAGCGCCGGAAAGTCATTCGGGCGGACGGCGTCGCCCTGCGCCATATGCAGGAGAATCGACGGCACCGAAAACCATTGCGTGAGCTCCGCCTGCCGGATCAGCTCGGCCACCTTGTGCGGCAGCAGGTTCAGCTCCGGGGCGACGGGATAGAGCGTCGCACCGGCAGCGAACGCACCGTACACGTCGAAGGTCGAGAGATCGAAGTGCAGAGGGGAGTGACCCGACACGCGATCATCGGGCCCCATCCCGAAATAGCGCACCGCCCACTCGACGAAATGGCGCACGTTCGCGTGCGTGATCGTCACGCCCTTCGGCACTCCGGTGGAGCCCGAGGTGAAGAGAATGTGGGCCAAGTCGTCCTCGCCGTTGCGCGACGCCACGGGAGTCGCCTCGCTGCGGCCGACGTCGGCGAGCGTGAACGCCACCGGGAACGGAAGGTCGCACGCCTCAGCCTCGAGCCACGCGATCGCCGCGCGCCCGAGCCGGTGGTCGCGGTGCAACGCGGCGAGCAGCTCTCGGGCCGCGCCGGTCGCCACCACGACCCGCGGCTGCAGGGCCTCCAGGACCCGCTCCACCCGCGCAGGCGGGTTGCGGAGGTCTACGGGGGTGTAGGCGCAATCCGCCTTGAGGACGCCGAGCATCGCGGCGATCGCGCGCGGCGACTTCGGCACGAGCAGCGCGACGCGGTCTCCGCGCCTGCACCCCCGCGCGATGAGCGCGCGCGCCAGCTGGTTACTCACCTGCTCCAACGCGCCGTAACTGACCCGCTCGGGCCCGAATACGATCGCGGGGGCGTCGGGACGGCCCTCGGCTTGGCGCGCGACCCAGTCCTGCAGTCGCGTCATGCCTGTGTCACCGAGGCCGACGCCCGCGCGATCACCGTGCCGATATGCGAGAACTCATCGGCCGACGCCGGAACGTCATGAATGATGAAGCAGCAGCCGGTCGCGAGATAGCGCCCAAGCTCCTCGGCGACGCGGTCGTAGCTGCCGACGAGATATGGACAAAACGTTTTGTAGTTCTGGAACGGCACCATCCAGTACGTGTCCGCGGCGCCTTGATGGGCGGACACGTCCGATAGCTGCTTGTGCCAGGAGGAGTCCGACACCTTCATCGCCAGCTGGTGGGTGACCTGACCGCGCCGGTCCTCCGGGAAGCGCGCGTGCGCCGTCACCCATGCCTCCTCCTCGCGCTCGCGCGCGATGATCCCCACGCGAATGCCGTACGCGCCGTTCCCGTCCTGCGGCTGCGCTTCCGCCTGGCCGAGGGGACCCGGATACTTCACCGACAAGCCGTTCAGGACGCGCGCCGCGGCGAGCCCCGCTTCCGAGGAGCCCGACACCGTGACCCGGGGCGATAGCCCGGGATCGAGCTTCGGTACAAGCGTCAGATTGGTGACCGCGTGGAACCGGCCCCGGAAGGTCACGGGGCCGGCCCCCGCCAGCAGCTGCAGGATGATCGACGTGTACTCGACCAGCCGCTCGTAACGGGCGTCGTGAGGCGTCTCGTCGTTGAGGGCCAGCAAGTCGTTTTTGAACCCGCCCGCCACCATGTTCAAGTCGATGCGCCGCCCGTACAGGTGGCTGAGCGTGGCCATCATCTTGGCCACTGTGTACGGGTGCATATACACGGGTTGCACGGCGACGAGCGGGGTGAGGGTGCGCGTGGCCTCCACGACGACCTGTGAGACGAGCCAGGGGTCGAACAGCGAGTTGTCGGTGTAGACCAGGATGCCCTCGCATCCTCCCGCTTCGCTCCAGCGAGCGACGTCACGCACATGCTGCAGGTAGGTCTCGCCGCTCCCACCGCGGTAGGGCGGGCAGGTGGAGTACAGGGCCACGGATGGTTTGGCGCGCATGTCGAGCTCCTTGTAGCTGTACGACCACCCAACTGTCAGCAGACCGTGACACTGCCCGCGACGCAAGCCGCTGCCTGCCGCGCGCGTAACCCCGTTCTGCGCAACGCACTGCCGCGCCCCGCTCAGCCCTACGGACCAATCCCTGAGCTGAAAGGTTCGTGCCAGTTTTCGAGCGTGGCGCGATCCCCGGGCCATGGCGCGTCCCCGTCACCGCGGTTGACGTGAACGGCCCGCCACAACGGGTCACGCGCCCGCAGCCGCTGCGCCAGCGCCGGTGACGTCGCGAAGAGAAAGTTCGAAGGGCCCCGGATAAACCCGGCGCGGCGCAGGGCCGTCCGCCAGGCCGGATGCAGCTGGTTGGAGACCAGCAGATCGACGCCGCGCTCCTCGAGCTGGCGCGTGGCCCGCTCCACGACGACGTCGGCGTGGTCCGGGGCTGCCACGCCGTCCACGATCGTGCCGACCTGCAGGTCGCCGAAGTACTTGCTGTCGCGGAACGAGGTTGGCGCGTCCCTGACGACGGCGAGCCCGATGGCGTGACCTCCACGTGAGATTCGCAGCAGCCGCGAGTTCCGCTCGGGCGCGGGATACACCTGATCCAGCGTGCCGCCGTCCCGGACGGCCGCAAACGAATAGCGGGCGGCGCAACTCCGCCACAGCGCGTCGAGCCAGTCTCCGCCCTCGTCCACGGCGTCGACGTGCACCGCCGGGTCCGTCCGCCACCGAGTCAGCGCCAGGTCCGCGACCCGCGCGGCCAGAGCGCCGATGCCGGACGCCGCCGCGAGATCCAGGAGCGCGGCCCCCCACCGGCCCCGCCGCAGGTACCGGACCTCCCGGAGGAAGCGTGACCCGTGCCGCACCTTGAAGTAGAACGGCACGACCTGCATCGGCCACCCCATGGCCCGGACCAGCCGAGCCACCTGAGTGCCGCGCCCCCCCATGCCGACGCTGTACAGCAGCGGAACCCTCCGCATGGCGTCCTGCAGCAGCCGGCTCGCGACGAGACCGTAGGCTGGGTTGATGACCCCCTCCGACAGCGGGAGGTAGAAGCTGCCGACCCGCTGGATCTCCCCGCTCAGCGAGACGTCTTGGTGCTTAAGCGCGTACGCCCCGCGCACGTCCTCGCCTTCCAGCAGCAGGAAGAACTCCTGGTAGACGCGTGCGCCGTCGACGTTCGGGAGCCAGTCAGGGACCCAGCGCTCCGGGAAGCGCCAGCTGATGCCGCCGGCCCCCAGGCGCTGATTGAACGCGCGCACTGCAGCCACATGCTGCGGCCCGAACGGCTCGATCCGCGGTTTCGAGTGGGAGAGCATGGTGGCCACGCCCCGAGGATCCCCGCCCTTCAGGGGCTGTCCGGCAGCAGGATCGGGCCGGCCTCGCGTCCCGAGTCTTCTTCCTGCATCTCGTAGCCGGCGAGGGAATACGAGTAGTGGTTGTAGGCCAAGCCCGGGCGCACGTCATTCAACACAGCGCCGAGCAGGCGCACGGGCAGGCGCTGCAACACCTCCACTTTGGCCTCGGCGATGGCGCGGTCGGTCACGTCGGGCCGCACCACCAGGAGCATGTTACCGGTGGCGACGCCCAGCGCGTACGGATCCACTCCGGCGGCGAGTGGTGCGCTATCGACGAGGATCACGTCGTAACCCGGACGGAGCGCGGTAATCAACTGGGGCACCGTCGCTGAGCACAGCAGCTCCGGACCCCGATGCATGCGTGACCCCGCGCCGATGAACGAGAGGAATGCGTGGTCCGTGGCCTGCAGTGTCTGGTCCGCCGTCACGCGACCCGCGAGTGCGTCGGTGAGGCCCGGACGACGTGCGCGCCGCAGCGCGCGGTGCAGCGCGCCCAGCCGCACATCGCCGTCGATCAACAGCGTGCGGCAGCCCACGTCCGCAAACGCCTGGGCCAGGTTGGACGTGACGAACGATTTCCCCTCACCACGTCCGGGGCTCGATACCGTGAGCACGAGCGGTCCCGCGGCCCCGTAGGCGTACTGGACGTTCAGCCGGATACCGCGAAGCGCCTCGACGGCCTTCACGCCGTCGTCTCCCATGTCCTTCCCGCGGTGGACGTGCGGCACGGCGCCGAGGATCAGCAGTCCCATCGTGCGCGTCACCTCTTCGGGAGAGCGGACCTTGGGATCCGCGCGATCCCGCAGCGCCGCGCCGAGTACGCCCGCGCCGAAGCTGGTCAAGCACGCCACGACGACGAGGAGCGGCGCCGTGTTGGTGGCCGGGCGGGTGGGCTGCACCGCGCGCTCGAGAATGCGCACGTCCGGGAGCGTGCTCACCTCGGCCAGCCGGGCTTCCTGATACCGGTGTTGCAGGTCGGAGAAGAGCTGCTCGGCGTTCGCCTGATCCCGCGCCAGTCGCACTTCCTCCAGGGCCGCAGGCGGGGCACGCCGGAGCACCCCGGTAATCGAGTCGGCGCGCTGGCGCAGTTCCCGCTCACGCGCGGCGAGACCTGCGATGAGCGCGCGACCCAGGCCCGGAATCACGCGCCGGGCGAGAGTGTCCACCTGCGCGGCCAGGCGTCGCACCGGGGGATGCGTGTCGGCGTAGCGGAACCGCAGCGCGCGCAGCTCGGCCTGTCGATCGGTCAGCTCCTTCAGGGCCGCGATGAGCTCGGAGGAGCGCTGCACGGCCCCGATCATCGCCAGCTGGTCCACCGCGATTCCGGAATCGGGCGCGTGCACGAGCATCTGCGCGATCGCCTCGCGGTCGCGGGCGAGTCCGCTGGCGGCGATTTGCAAGTCCATATAGCCGGCGTAGGTGGGGTCGGCGGTGATGCGCCGGCCGTCCGGCCCCTGGGCCGGCCCCTCGGAGGGGCGGACCGCGTTACGGACGCGAAACGCCATCAGCGCGGCCTCAGCAGCGCGCAGGTTGTCCTGGGCGTGGTCGAGCTGGTCCTTGAGGATGGCCGTCAGCTGGGTGAGTCGCTGACGCTTCAACTCCGCCGCCGCAGCGACGAACCGCTCCGCAACCGCGTTCACCGTCCCGGTCACGACCCGCCGATCAGGGCCGCGCCGCTCGATGCGGATGAAATTGCCGTCTTGCGCGGCGCGCACCCGCAGCTCTTCGGCAAGCTTCTGGGCCGCCTCGCTCGTGGTCGCCACCGTGAACTCGACCCTCGCCCCCCCGCGCAGGGAGGCGGCGGGCGGTAGCCACGCGAACCCCAGCCCGACGCCGAGGTTGCTACCCACGGCCCCCTGCTCCAGCACCGCGTTCTCGTCGACGTCGAGCAGCCGGAAGCTGTGTCCCGTCGCGTCCACTTGGAGGCGGTAGCGCCCCGGTCGCACGTCGCCCGGGACCGCGAAGGTGGCGAGCGCCGCAGTGTCGGCCGGGGATTGCGGCTTGAGGTAGAGCCGCCACTGCCGCACGACATCGTCCAGCACGACGTGGGACCGCAAGAGGTCCAGCCAACTGGTCGCCGTCCCTAGCAGCTGGCCCGTCTCGATCGGCCCCTGGTCGCGCTCCCGGGCGGCGGGGTTGGGGACCTCGACCCAAACCGTTGCCCTGGCTTGATATGTCGGCTTGAGGAAGTGCGCTGCGACCGCCCCCACCAGCGTCCCGGCGGCTGTCACGGCAACGACGAACCACCGATACGTGCCGATGGCCGCCACGACGCGACGCCAGTCGTCGGGTAACGGGGCGGCCTCCGAGCGGCGCACGGGACCGGCGGCCGCCGCGGCCGCGCCGAGCCGCCGGTCGGGCGTGCCCTCCTGCGGAGGTACGGTCAGCTGGCTCGGCATCGTGTGCGTTTCGAACTTTCCGGGCGAGGGGCGGGGGGCGGGCTCCGGGCCCGCGTTCGGCACCAGGGCTGCGCTGCAAGCACGATACCACCGCGGCCGCCGGCGCCGCCCACGGAACGCGGTCGGCCGCATCTGCATAGGCTGCCACCTCCGCGACCACCCGCGCGCGATCCGGAAAAGTGTCGCACAGCCCTTACAACCTGTGAGCCGTCCCAGTCGCCCCCTGGCGCGAGCGTCCACCTTGACAGTGACCAAGGAATTGGGTCACTTACCTCCCCCGATCACGCTACCCGGATCGCCGCCGTGACAGGGGTCACTTTAGGCACCGATCGCGGGACAATGACAGGTCATTGGGAGGCAGGTCAGTCGATGCGCGCGGCGCCCTCGCACAGCGACATCCCCACAGGTCCCGCCACCGGCCCGACGGCCGGGTCATGCGACCTCACTGAGCTCATTTCCATCTCGCCCGCGATTCGCCAGAGCATTCGCGTTCTGGTGATCGACGACGAGCGCTCGTTGCGCGAGAGCTGCGCCAGCACGCTCGGCGTCGAGGGCTACCACGTGACGACGTCGGGGCGCGCGCAGGAAGCGTTTGAGATTCTCAAGCGCCGTGCCTTCGATATCGTGCTCATCGACCTCTACATGGCGGACGTGCCGGGGATCGAGTTGTTGCGGACGGCGCTCGCCACGCACCGCGACACGATCGTCATCGTCATCACGGGCCGGCCCAGCCTGGAGTCGAGCCTCGAAGTGCTGCAGGCCGGCGCCTGGGATTATCTTCCCAAGCCGTTCACGGGCACCCAGCTGCAGATCCTCATCGGGCGCGCCGCGCACTCCGTCGTGGTGGCGCGGGAGAGCCGCGCGCGCGAGCAACTACCCCAGTCGCCGGCTGCCAACAGCGACCGCCTAACGGTGCTCGGCACGGCTCCGCTGTTCCGCCAGGCAATCGAGCTGGCCCGCAAAGTGGCCTCCACCGATGCGTCCGTGTTCATCACCGGTGAGAGCGGCGCGGGTAAGGAGCTGATCGCCCAGTTCATCCACGCGCACAGCCGGCGTCACGCGCGCCCGATCGTGGCGGTGAACTGCGCCGCGCTCCCGGAGTCGCTCCTCGAGTCGGAGATGTTCGGGCACGTCAAGGGCGCCTTCACCGGGGCCGTCCGTGACAAGGCCGGGCTGCTCGAGACGGCGAACGGCGGCACGCTGTTCCTCGACGAACTCGTGGAGATGACGCCGCCGATCCAGGCCAAGCTGCTGCGAGTGATCCAGGACGGCATACTGCGTCGCGTGGGCAGCGAACGCACCGACGCCGTCGTCAACGTGCGCTTCATCGCGGCAACGAACCGTGACCCGGAGGAGGCGGTGCGTGCCGGGGCGCTCCGCAAGGACCTCTACTACCGGCTGCGCGTCGTGCCGCTTCACGTTCCGCCGCTGCGCGAGCGGCCCGAAGATATCCCCCTGCTCGCCCACCACTTTCTGGAGGGCTTCTGGAAGGCGCATCGCGGCGCGCGGCCGTCGCAGCCCAAGCTCACGAAGGCGGCGGTGTGGGCACTGCGGGCCTACGCCTGGCCGGGCAACGTGCGGGAGCTCCAGAACGTGATGGAGCACGCGGCCGTGCTGCTCGAGCCCGGCGCCCAGGTCCGCCCTGAGGACATCCCCTTCATCGGGGACACCGCCGGCGAGCCAGAGCCGGTCGCGGCCGCCGACGCCGCGCTCGGCGACGGTGGCTACTACGTCGCGCGCGAGCGCCTGCTCGAGCGATTCGACCGCCGCTTCCTCACGCACGTTGTGATCCGCGCCGGGGGCAACCTCTCGAAAGCCGCGCGCATGGCGCGAGTCGACCGGACCACCTTCTACCGGCTCATGGAGCGTTACGGGCTGCAGCGTGACTCGCTCGCACCGACCCTCCCCGAGTGACCCTCTCTCGTGGTGCGCTGGATCCCGCCCCGGAGCGGTTGTCCCCCGCTGACCGGATCTCCGGCGGCGCTACCGAGCCGCTGGCAGGCGTTCGCTCATCGTTCGTGACCGGCGCCACGCGCCGAGTCGCCCGCCGGTTGCACGACGAGTCCGCCGCCCAGACCAACGGGGACGTGGTGCCAGCGCTGCTCGCCGCGATCGCGCTGGCGATCGACCGCCGGCATTCCGAATACGTGTCGATGCTGCTGCCGCGCCCGTCCCCCGAGCTCGGGCTGCGGCTCGTCGAGATGCTGCGTGCCGAGCTGCTCAAAGGGTGGGCCGACCGGGCGTCTGCAACGGCGCCGTCCGTCCTTCTCGACGCCCTGACCGCCCTCGAACAGGTCCGCGAGGCGTTCGAGCGGCACCGCAGCCAATCCCCCAGCGCGGGGGCGACCGGCGCGAGCGCGCTGGACCTGTTGGTCGAGGTCGTGCACGACCTGCGCAGCCCTCTGACCTCCATCCTCTGCCTGGCCGACACGCTGCAGCGCGGCCAGAGCGGTGCGATAAACGAGCTGCAGCACCGCCAGCTGGGGCTCATCTACAGCGTGACGCTCGGGTTGAGCGGAGTCGTGAGCGACGCGCTCGAGCTGGGCCGCGGCGAGGAGCTGATTGAGAACGAACCAGTGCCGCTCTCGCTGTGCGAGCTGCTGGAGAGGGTCGCGAACATCACGCGGCCGATGTCCGAGGAGAAGGGCTTGCGCATCGAACTGACGACAGCCCAGCCGGATCGTCGGCTCGGCCAGCCGATGGCGCTCAGCCGAGTACTCCTCAACCTCACGACCAACGCGCTCAAGTTCACGGAGCGGGGTGGCGTCGAGATCGCCTGCGCCGTCCGGCGACCGCCGCGGATCGAGTTCTCGGTGACCGATACCGGCCCCGGCATCAATCCCGACGCGCTCGTGAGCCTGTACGATCCCTTCCGGCTGGCCCGGGGGCGCGCTGGGTATCGCTTCTCCGGCACGGGGCTCGGTCTCGCGATCAGCCGCAAGCTGGTCGGGGCGATGGGTTCCGAACTCAAGCTCGACACCGGCGACTGGGGCACGCGGTTTTACTTCGAGCTGGAGCTACCCGCCCTGCCGACCCCCGGGAGCGACGCCGTCGGTCGGTAAAGCGTCGCAGCCCTCAGGCACATCTGTAACGCACGCGTGTCAGGACAACCGGGCGCGAACCCGGGGTCCACCGCTAAGTGCTTGCGCTCCAAGCCGTCCGCTGGCCGCCCATGCGCGCATGTGACGTGCGTTCGCTCCCTCCCGGCCACAACTCCCCCACACCGGACGGCATCGGGCGATGGCGCCCGCGGAGCAGAGCGATGACGGTCGGCACGGTAGCGAAGCGCAGCGAGTTCCTTCCTTTCTCCCGGCCCGTGTTCGGCGAAGAGGAGATCCACGAGGTTGTGGACACGCTGCGCTCGAGCTGGATCACGACCGGGCCCAAGACCGGGCGCTTCGAGTCTGAGTTCGCGGCGTACCTGCAGGCACCTGGGGCGCTCGCACTCAATTCCTGTACCGCCGCCCTGCACACGGCGCTCGTGACCCTGGGCATCGGGGCGGGCGACGAGGTGATCACGACTCCGATGACGTTCAGCGCGTCGGTGAACGTGATCGAGCATGTCGGGGCTCGGCCCGTACTGGTGGACGTCGAGCCCGACACGCTCAACATCGACGCCGGCCAGGTCGAGGCGGCGATCACACCCCGCACGCGGGCGATCCTGGCCGTGCACTACGCCGGCCACCCGGTCGATCTCGACGCCCTGCGCGCGCTTGCCAGCGCCCATCGGCTCGCCCTTGTCGAGGATGCCGCCCACGCCTTGCCCGCTCGGTACAAGGGTCGTCTGATCGGCGGAGGCTACAACGCCGTCGCCTTCAGCTTCTACGCCACCAAGAACCTCACGACGGCCGAGGGTGGAATGCTCACGGGCGATCCGGATTTCCTCGCCCGCGCGCGGATCGTCAGCCTCCACGGGATGAGCCGCGACGCCTGGCAGCGTTACGACCAGGGGGGCAGCTGGTTCTACGAGGTGCTGCTGCCTGGCTTCAAGTACAACATGACCGACATCCAGGCCGCGCTGGGCTTGTGCCAGCTGCGCAAGCTGGAGCGGTTCCAGCGGCGCCGCCGCGAAGTGGTGAGTCAGTACAACGGCGCCTTCGCCGACGAGCCGGCGCTCGAGCTGCCGGTGACGCGTCCGGAGGTGGAGCACGCCTGGCACCTCTACGTGCTACGGCTGCGCCCAGGGACGCTCACGATCGACCGCAATCGCTTCATCCAGGAGCTCTCCGAGCGCAATGTCGGGACGTCGGTGCACTTCATCCCGATCCACGTCCATCCTTATTACCGCGACAAGTACGGCTTCAAGCCGGACACCTTCCCCGTGGCCTACGCGGAGTACCGACGCATCCTCAGCCTGCCGCTCCATCCCGGCCTGTCTGATGGGGACGTCGGCCACGTGATCGAAGCGGTGCTGGACGTGGTGCGGAGCCACCGCGTGTGAGCGCCCGGCGCCTGCTCGACGCCCTGCTGTCGGGCCTCGGGCTCATCGCCGTCGTGCCGTTGCTCGCCGTGGCCGCCGTCGGAATCCGGCTCGCCGGGCCCGGCTCGATCCTGTACCGCGCGCAGCGGCTCGGCCTGCACCGGCGGCCGTTCACGCTGTACAAGCTCCGCACCATGTGCGTGGGACAACCCTACAGCAGTGCGATCACGGCGAAGGGCGATCCACGGGTGTTCCCGTTCGGCGCCTGGCTGCGGCGCGCCAAGCTCGACGAACTGCCCCAGCTCTTCAACATCGTGCGCGGTGACATGGCGATCGTGGGCCCGCGCCCCGAGGACCCCCGCATGGTAGAGCGGTTCTACGCACCGCTGCACGACGAGACGTTCCTGGTGTTGCCGGGGCTCACGAGCCCGGGGAGCATCTACGCCTACACGCACGGCGAGGCGCAGCTGGACGCGAGCGATCCGGAGCGCTGCTACGCCGAGCGGTTACTGCCGCTGAAGCTGGCGCTCGACCTCGTGTATGTCCGCCGTGCCTCGCTCCGCTACGACCTCGCGCTCATGGGGCGGACCGTGTGGGTGCTCGGGAGCGCGCTGCTGGGTCGGCGCCATTTCCCGCTCCCCCCCGAGCTGTCGGAGGCTCGGCGCATCATGCGGGAGGAGGGCGCCCTACGGGTGACGGCCTGATGCTCAAGCTGGACGATCGCCAAGCCACCACGGTGGCGTCGACCCTCCTCGAGCGGCTGGGGGAGGCGCTCGACGTCGCGGGGGTGGCGTGCTGCCAATGGAAGGGGCACTGGAAGCGGGAGCGCTGGGAGAGCGGCGGGGGCGACGTGGACCTGCTGGTCGACCCCAGCTGGGCGGAGCAGCTGGACAGCGCCCTGGACCGGCTCGGCTTCAAGCCCGCGGTGGCGCCGCCCGAGGCGCAGGTGCCTGGCACCGCCAGCTGGTTCGGTTACGACGTCGGGCGGGGTGCGCTGCTGCACGTCCACGTGCATTTCCGCTTGATCATCGGCGGGTACTGGACGACGACGTACCGGCTTCCGATCGAGCGGGCCGTGCTGGAGACGTCAGTCCCGCGCCGCCCCTTCCGCGTGCCGGCGCCCGAGATCGAGTTCATCCTGTTCGTGCTGCGCGCGGTGCAGCGCTACGGCCTGCGCGACGTGGTAAGCGCGCGGCCGCCGCGCTGGCTCGCGGACGCCGGGCCGGAGTTCGCCTACCTGTTGTCGCAGGTGAATCGCCAGCGGCTCGAGCAGCGACTGACGGAGCTGCTGCCCACCATCGGCATGGCGTTCTTCGACGAGTGCGCGCGCTCGCTACGCCCGGCGACCTCCCGCTGGCGGCGCCTGCTGCTCCGCGCCGAGCTCCACTCCCGGCTGCGGCCCCACGCGCTGCGCCCGCCGCCGGTGCTGCTCGCCCGCAGAGTCGGGCGGCGCCTAGGGCTGCTCCCTCGCGCCCGCGGCCTACACCTCGCGCACGGTGGCACCGTCGTGGCGCTGCTGGGCGGAGACGGCGCCGGCAAGTCGACCTGTTCCGCAGTGCTGGCGGCGTGGCTCTCGACGTACTTCGACGTGATGCCCGCGCACCTCGGGCGGCCACCGCGCTCGCTCACGACCCTCGTGGTCGGCGGCCTTTTGAAGGTGCGCCGCGCCTGGGGGCGCGCGTTTCCCGGCCAGGCGTCCGGGGACGGCGCCGGCTTCCTCGATTTGCTTCGCCACGTCTGCACCGCACGCGACCGCTACCGCTTGTTCACCAAGGCACACCGCTTCGCCGCCGCGGGCGGCATCGCGTTGTGCGAGCGCTATCCGATTGCCGAGAACCGGCTGCTCGTCGGGCCCGAGATCGGACGCCTGCTCGGGCACGGGCGCGAAACGCCGCCGGCGCGCCGCCTGCTGCGCGCCGAGCAGGGATATTACCGCCACATCACGCCCCCCGACGTGATCGTCGTGCTGATGGTCGATCCGCAGGTCGCCGTGCGCCGCAAGACCACGGAGCCGCCCGACTATGTCCGGGCCCGCGCGCGGATCATCTGGGAGACGGACTGGACCGGGACCGGCGCGCACCTCGTCGATGCCGGACGGCCGCTGCCCGAGGTCGTGGCCGACCTGAAGGTGCTCGTGTGGTCGGAGGTGTAGGAGTGGCGCGCCGGCCGGTGGTGGTCGAGTTGGCGGGGCCCGCGGGTGCGGGCAAGACCACGGTGTGGCGCCTGCTCAGCAGGCGGGCGCGTGTGCTGGGCACGAGCGTGTGGGGGCTTCCCCGGCCGCTCCTCGTCGCGAGCGCGGCGCGCACCCTGCCCGCCATCCGTGCCCTCGTCGGCGCGGCCCGCTCGTTGCCCTGGGAGGACATGCAGCAGCTCATTCGTCTCGACGCCTTGAACCTGCTACTGCACCGCACCCGGGCGTCCCGCCCGCGGGTGGTCGTCTTGGACGAAGGCCCCGTGTTTGCGTTCGCGAAGTTCCGCGTGCTCGGCCACCCCTGCTTCCGCGACGGGCGACTGGATGCGTGGTGGCGGCGGCAGCTCGCGCACTGGGCGGCGCGGCTCGACGTCATCGTGCTGTTCGACGGCGCCGATCCCCTGCTGGTGCACCGGCTCCGCACGCGCGCGCAGGGGCATCCGCTCAAGCACAGCTCCGAGCAGGACGTCTACGAGTTTACCGCGGCCTACCGGCGCGAGTTCGAGTGGGTGATCGCCGGGCTGACCGCGCAGGGCGGCCCGAGGGTCGTCTCCCTCGCCAGCGACGCCGCCCCGCCTGAGGAGCTGGTCGAGCGCGTGCTCGCGGCCTGCGACGAGACCGTCCATGCGCAGTGACGCCGCCGCGCGCGGAGGCGTCGCGGACGTACCCGCCCCCCCCGCCCCCCCCGCCCCCGCGGCCCCGACGCTGACGAGGCGGGCTTCGCTCAACGCCCTGCAGTCGCTGCTCGACTACGGCGCCAGGCTGGGCGTCGGTCTCGTCGTCACACCGATCGTGGTCGAGGGCCTGGGCCGTTCGTTGTTCGGCGTGTGGGAGATGATCGGCCGGCTGATCGGTTATATGTCCGCGGCCGACGGGCGGCCGACCGAAGCGCTCCGCCTGCTCATCGCCACGAAACAGGGGGCCGACGACTCGATGGAGCACCGGCGCGCGGTCGGCAGCGCCCTCGTCGTGTGGCTGTGGTTCCTCCCGCTCGTCGCCGGGGTCGGCGCCCTCCTGGTGTGGCTCTCCCCCATCGTCACGAAGGTGCCCGCGTCGCTTCAGACGACAGTGCGGCTCGCGAGCGTGGCGCTGGTGCTGAGCCTGCTGGTGGGCGGCCTCGCCTCGATCCCCGAGTCCGTGCTGCGCGGCATGAACCTGGGCTACAAGCGAATGGGGTTCCAGGCCGGGCTCAACCTGATCGGGGGCGTGCTCACCGCCGGTGCCATCTACGCCGGACTCGGCTTGGTCGGGCTGGCCGGCGCGCAGGTCGTGGTGATCGCCGTGACCGGCCTCTGCTTCTGGCTCCTCGTCAAGCACTACGTGCCGTCGTTCGGGGTGGCGCGCCCGGCACCGGCGGACGTGCGGTCGCTACTCGGGATGAGCGCCTGGATCGCGATCGGCGAGGTGATCGCCAAGCTGGCCCTCGCCAGCGACGTGATCATCCTCGGGATGGTCGTGTCGCCGGTGGTCGTCACGACCTACGTCCTCACCGGCTACGCTGGGCGGATTGCGCTCGGCATCCACCTCTTCACCGTCGGCGCGACCATGCCCGGACTCGGAGGCGTGATCGGCCGCGGCGAGTTCGAGCGGGCCGCCCAACTGCGCCAGGAGATCATGACCCTGACGTGGCTCTTCGCCACCGCCGTCGGTGGCACGATCCTCCTGTGGAACCGATCGTTCCTCGCGCTGTGGGTGGGACCGGAGAACTACGCCGGTCTTTGGGTCAATCTGCTCATCGTAGTAGTCACGGCCCAGACGGCGCTGGTGCGCAGCGACGCCTACGTGCTGGATGCCACGCTCCAGCCCCGGCTGCGCGTCGGGGTCGCTACCGCGGCAGCCGTGGGCATCCTCGGCGTCGCGCTCGCGCTCACGCCGTCGCTCGGCATGGTCGGTGTGTGTCTCGGAGTGCTGGCAGGCCGGTTCGTGCAGACGGTCGCCTACCCCCTGCTGGTGAACTCGCGGCTCCGTCGCCCCGCCCGCCTGCCGCTGCGGGCGATCGCGCGCCCCCTGGCGGTGATGCTGCTGACGTTCGGCGGGGCCGCGTACCTAGGCGAGCGCGTGCACGCGCGCCACTGGCTCGATTGGGCGGTCGGCGTCGCGGTCACCTTCGCGCTCCAGCTTGCAGTCGCCTTCGCCGCGGGCCTGCCCCCCGAGGCGCGTCGCGGCGTACTCGGCCGGTGGCGGGCCATGGTGGCGACGACCCGTGGCTAGTCACGCGCGTCCCGCGACACCGAGCGGGCCTTCCCGCGCGTGGGTCGGGCCCGCGTCCGGAGCACCGCGTGCGGCAGCGGCGCTCCACCCGATCGTCCTCGCGGCGTTCTACGTGATGATCGTGTCTTTCAATTTCGAGATGCCGAACCGGAGCTTCGGGGGTTGGGAGATCCCGGCGATGACGGCGGCGCTGTTCCTGTTCACGAGCCCGCTTGCCCTTCGCGCCTGCTACGGTGCCCTGCCCGGCCCACTCGTCTTCTTCGGGGTCTTCCTGTGGGTCTTCGCCGTGTCCACCCTCGTGCAGGGCTGGGTCATTCTCGCGGACGTCCGCCACTTCTTCCTCGTGCTGGTCGAAGCTGTTCTCGTCTGCTGGGCGAGCGTCAACCTGCTCGCCCGCGAGCGGGTGGGATCGGTAGCGCTATGGTGCTTCGTCGGCTCCAGCGTCGCGCGCGCGGTGCTCCCCATGGTGGGCGTCGGCCGCACCTCGTACGCGGTGTGGACGGGCGGCGAGCGGATCACGGCGTTCGGACAGAACGCGAACTTCAGCGCGATCCTCCTGTCGGCAGGGCTGGTAACGCTGCTCGGCCTGACGTACGGCAAACACGGGGCACCGCGATGGGTTCGCTTGCTCGCCTGGCCCATGGGCGCGCTCATCGGCATCGCCATCGTCGACACGGGGTCGCGCGGCGGCTTGCTCGCGCTCGGGGCGGGACTGTTGGCGTTTGTGTTCACTCCCGCAGTCAGCCTGAAGCTGCGGCTGCGGAACACCGCCGTCGCGGCGCTCGCCATCGGGCTCCTGACCGCCGCCGCGCTCCACACCGCCGTGATGCGCAATCGGTTCGAAGCCACCACGGAGACGGGATCGATGGCGGGTCGGGAGCAGCTGTTCCCGTCGCTCGTGGACATGTTCCTCGAAAAACCGCTCGCCGGATGGGGGCCCATCAACAACCAGTACGAAGTCGCCGCGCGCACCACCGACATGGTGAAGGAGCGGCGGGACGCGCACAACCTCCTGCTGGAGCTGCTGACGGCCGAGGGCCTCGCGGGGACGGTGCCGTTCGTCATCGGCCTGGGCGGCTGCGTGCTGGCGGCCTGGCGGGGGCGCGCCAGCCCATACGGCGTCGTCCCGTTGACGTTGGTAGCGCTGTTTCTTGCTGCGAACCTGAGCACCAACTTGGTCGCCTACAAGCCGCTCTGGTGGGTCCTGGCCCTGGCCCTGGCGAGCGGCCGCCTCGCCGCCCGAGCTGGGGAGGCCCGGGCGTGACCCGAAGGGAGGCGGCTCGCGCATGTGCGGCATAGCGGGGCGGTTCCACGCCCGGCGTCTGCCGCCGGCACCGGAGTGGTGCAGCCGCGCCGACGCGTTGCTCGCCCACCGCGGCCCCGATGGGTGCGGTCAGTATCGCGATGCGCACTGCGAGCTGGTGCACCGCCGGCTGGCCCTCATCGACCTCTCGCCCACCGGGCACCAGCCGATGTCCAACGAGGACGCGAGCATCCACGTGGTCTTCAACGGCGAGATCTACAACCACCGGGCGCTGCGAGCCGAGCTCCAAGGCCGCGGCCACGTCTTCCGCGGCACGTCCGATACGGAGGTCCTGGTCCACTTGTATGAGGAGCTGGGCGAGCGGATGGCGCCCCGGCTGCGCGGGATCTTCGCGTTCGCCATCTACGACCGCCCCCGGCGCCGCCTGCTGTTGGCGCGCGATCGCTTCGGGGTGAAGCCGCTCTTCTACACTGTCCACGACGGCCAGTGGGTGTTCGCGAGCGAGATCAAGGCGATCGCGGCCCTGCCGAGCTTCCAGCCCCGGCTCGACCGCCAGGCGTGTTACGACTTCCTCGGGCTCGGCTACGTGCCGGAGCCGGCCACGGGGTTCGCCAACGTGCAGGCGCTCGCCAAGGGCTCCACCCTGGTGATCGACCCCGAGGGGCACCGCGGCGCCGAGTTCCACAGCGTCCGGGCGAGCCCGGACGGGAGCCGCACGCTCGCCGACGCCGTGGAGGCCGCGTCCGTGGCGCTACTCGACGCCGTGGCATGCCAGTCGGTCGCGGACGTGCCGGTGGCGGGGCTGTTGAGCGGCGGCATCGACTCTTCGCTCGTCGTGGCCGCGCGCGAGCGCGCCACCGGCGGGCCCACGACCACCTTCAACGTGCGCTTCCCCGACAGGAGTCACGACGAGACGGCGCGTGCGCGCGCCGTCGCCACGCAGTACGGCACGCGCCACGTCACCGTAGATCTGTCCGACGGCGCCCTGCAGACGGAGGCGATCCTCGACCTGCTGCGACATTTCGACCAGCCGTTCGCCGACACCAGCCTCATCCCCACGTACTGGATCTCCCGGGCCGTGCGCGACCAGGGCATCATTTGCACGCTCTCGGGCGACGGGGGGGACGAAGGCTTTGGCGGATACCCCCTCTTCTGGCGCGCGAACGCGCTGCTGCGGCTGACGCGCCTCCCCGCGTGGGCCACGCGTGCCGCCATGGCGGTCGGCGACGGACTCGCCCGCTGGACGCGGGACTGGGGTCGCCAAGCGTCCAAGGCCGCGTGGTTGGCGCGGGCGAGCCGGAGCGAGGCGGCGGTGCTCATCGCGGGCCTGAGCAACTATCTCACCGAGTCGCAGAAGGAGGAGCTCGTCTGCGCCGACGCCCGGGAGGGTTTGCGGCCGGTGTATCGGCACTACAACGGCGATCACCCGTCCCCCGTCTCCAGCCTCGAGGCGCTGTCCCGCCAGCTGACCGAGAGCCAGTTCGCCTTGAGCCTGCCGTCCCAGATGCTGCGCAAGGTGGACATGATGAGCATGCGCGCCAGCATCGAGGTCCGCGTCCCGCTGCTGGACGAAGACATCGTGACCTTGGGCCTCACCTTGCCGCACCGGCTCAAGACCGACGGGCGCCGGGGGAAACGCGTGTTGCGCGCGCTGGCCTCCCGGTGGCTGCCAGCTGCGGTGGCGCGGCACGGCAAGCGGGGGTTCAGCATTCCGTTGGACGTCATGGCGCCGCGCGGGTTCCATACGGCGCTGGAGGACCTGCTGCTCGGGCCCGACGCGCGGACGCGGGGCTGGATCGCCACGGCGCTGCCGCGGCAGTGGCTGGGCGGCTTCCGACGCGCGCAGCAGGGACACCACGCGGGCACGATGAGCCGCGAAGGGCTGTACCGGCGGCTGGTCTCGCTGCTCGCGCTGGAGCTGTGG
>QHUL01000079.1 GCA_003222115.1 Gemmatimonadota bacterium
CGCGAGGTAGTGCTCGTAGGCGCGGATCGCGCCCTCGCGGTCGCCGGTGAGGGCGGCGAGGCGGCCTTCATCCTTGAGGAGCGAGCTGAGGTACCGCGTCGATTCGGGGCCCCACGCGTAGTGCCGCCGCCGCGCGGCGCGCAGCGCGCGCGCCGGCTCGCCCTCCACCTCCCAGAGCCGCTGCGTCAACAGCGCGAGCTCGCTCTCAACCGAGACGGCGAAATTGCGCGGAGCTGCCTCATACAGAAATGCCGCCACCAGAGTGGAGTCAAGCCGCTCGATCAGCCGACGGGCGTTCGATGCATGACGCGCGACGGCTACCATCCCGTCGAGGGCGACCAGGCACGTGCGGCTTGCCGCCACCACCCCCGGCGAGTCGCGCGGGCTGGTCGCGCCTGCGAGCCGCGCTAGCGCTTGGTCGGCGCCACGCAAGTCTTGCTTGGCGAGCCGCCATTGCTCGGCGACACACACATCGGCGTACTGCTCGGCGCGGTCGACCGCCGTCGCGGCAAGCGGAGCGTCGGCCTTAGCCGCCACCTCGCGTGCCGCCTGCGCCCCCGCCACCGAGTCCCCGGCCCAGTACAGCGCATCCAACACGCGGATACGCAACATATCGCGCCGCTCCGCGGGGCTCTGCGCACCCTCCCCCGCAAGCACCGCGGCTTCGGTCGGGCGGCCGCGGTTCAGGGCGAGGTCGTGTAGCATACGCGTCGTGCGGTCCCTCTCCGCCTGCGGGCCGGCCCGCCCCCGCAAGACCCGAGCGGCCTGTTCGGCGTCGGGGAGCCCGTATCCATTAGCTTCTCCGTAGCCGATCACGCGCCACAGAGCCTGCGTGGTCATCGCCCCTGCGCGCGCCCTCAGACCGGCCAGCCCGACCGAGTCCGCCCGAGCGATGGCCGCCCGCCAGCGGTACGCGTCCGCGACGTCGGCGCCGGGGTGCAGCACGTCGTAGAGCGCATTAAGACGACGGATCTCAGCCGTGTCCGTCGACTTCAAGGCGAGGTCGAGTAGGTGTTCGAGCGGCGGCGCGAAGGCCGAGTCGAGCGCCAAGGAGCGGCGGAACGCGGCCTCGGCTTGCTGCGCGGCGCTTTCGATTCCCAACGCGGCACCAATGTGAAAGTAGCCGTCGCCGAGCTCGTACCAGGCCTCCGGGCGATCGGGCGCCAAACTGACGACACGCTGCGCGTCGGCGATCTGCTCGGCCCCGGTCGGGAGCTCGGGATAGCGGGCGCCGATGTACTCCACCAGGTTGGCGAGGTCTGGTGGGCCAAGGCGATCACGGTGGGCCCAGGCGACTCTTGCGGCGAGGTCCATTTGCCGCGCCGAGGAGCCGGTGGCCCATTCCGCGGCCCGGAGTAGGTCGAGTCCCGCGAGCGCGAACGCCGAGTCGATCTGCACCGCTCGCTCGAAGTCTCGGGCGGCTTCCTCGTACAACCCGCCGCTCGCCACCTCCGTGGCCAGCAACTGCCTGACGAGGCGCTCCACCAGCGTCAGCAGGCTGTCGGGCGGGCCGTCGACGCTCGCTTGCGGGGTGGAGCGGCCGCTCGACGATGCCACGATCGCCGCGCTCAAGATCAAACGATTCGGCGTGCCGACGACCTCGCCCAGCACGAGTTTTCCGGCCCCCACCCGCCGGGCCACGCTGCGTGCCCCGTCGGCGGCAAGGTCCTCCCTGTCCGTGCCGCCTGCCCGGCGCCACGCACTGAGGACCGTGCGCGTGTCCGCCGCACGCACGCCGTCCTCGCCCGTGAGCTTCGCCCCCAGCAGATCGACCATTCCCTCGCGCAGGTATTGGAGGGAAGCGTCCGCCCCCGTGACGCGAAACGGAAAAACTGCGACCACGTTCGGGTCGACCTTCGCGGCGGCACCCCGAGAG
>QHUL01000080.1 GCA_003222115.1 Gemmatimonadota bacterium
CCGTGTCCGTCAACCGGCCCCCGCTGCGCGACTCGGCCAGCGCCCGCGCCACCCCGAAGTCGGTGAGCACGGCGTGCCCGCCCTGCAGCAGGATGTTCTCGGGCTTCACGTCTCGATGGATCACGCCCTCGGCGTGGGCATAGGCGAGTGCGTCCGCCATCTCGTGCAGGATGCGCACCGCGTCCGCCACCGGGAGCTTCCCTTCGCGCGTCAGTCGGTGGCGCAAGGACTCCCCGGAAACGAAGGGCATCACGTAGAAGAGCAGATCGCCCTTCGCCCCGGCGCTGAGCACCGGGAGGATGTTGGGGTGCTGCAGGTGGGCGGCGAGCTCGATCTCCTGCTTGAAGCGCGCCTCGCTCACCTCGCTCGCGAACTCGGGCGGCAGCAGCTTGATCACCACGGCGCGGTGTAGCGACGCCTCGGTGGCGAGGAACACCCGGCTCATGCCCCCGCCGCCGAGCTCGCGCTCGACCTGATAGGCGTCGCCGAGCGCCGCCCGGAGGCGGGCCTGGAGGTCAGTCATGAGCCGCTAAGATAGGACGGCCCGACGTCGGGCGCGAGAATTCGACGGGGGCCCTACGCTCCTAGTGCACTCCCCCCATCAGCCGGCGGACCGGCTGCAGCAGCAAGAACAGCACGAGCGCCGCCACAAGCGTCACTGCCGCCAGCGCTCCGAACAGCGTGGTGAGAGGCACTGAGGCGGACAACCCCGCGACCCAGCCCGCGAGCTTGTTGCCGGCGCCGATCGAGAGGAACCAAACACCCATCATCATGCCCACGATCCGCGGGGGCGCGAGCTTCGTGACCGCGCTGTTGCCGACCGGGCTCAGACACAGCTCGCCGACCACCTGGAGGAAGTAAGCGCCGACCAGCCAGAGCGAGCTCACGAGCACGCCCCCGCCGCGCTGGGCGATCGCCCCGGCGGGCAGCAGCAATACGAACGACAGCCCCACGAATAGGAGCCCGAGCGAGAACTTCGCCGGCGTCGAGGGCTCGCGGGGCCCCAGCCAGACCCACAGCCACGCGAACACCCCGGAGAGCAGGATCACGAACAGCGGCTGGATGGCGACGAACCAGCTGGATGGCACGGTCCAGCCGAGCACCGTCCGGTCCGCATACCGGTCCACGAACAGGTTCAACGTGGACGCTGCCTGCTCGTAGGCAGCCCAGAACAGCGCCGCGAACACGAAGAACACGACCACGGCAGCGATGCGTCCCCATTCGATGGGCGTGAAGCCCAGAATCGCGCCCCCGCCCGCGCGGGCCGGCGCGCCCGCAACCGGCGCAGCACGGCGGACGCGACTCGCTACGCGCTCCATCGCCGGGCGCAGGCGGTCGCGCCCCAGCACATACTGGATGAGGCCGAGCGTCATCCCCACGCCGGCGCAGGCGAACCCCAGGTGCCAGTCGACTTTCTGGGCGAGGCCGCCGGCGAGGAGGGGCCCGATGAACGCACCCAGGTTGATCCCCATGTAGAAGATCGAGAAGCCGGCGTCGCGCCGCGCGTCCTGCTCGTCGTAGAGCGAGCCCACCAGCGTCGTCGCGTTGGGCTTCAGCAGCCCGGTCCCGATGACGATGAGGGCGAGCCCCGTGTAGAAGAACGGCAGCGCCCGGAGGGCAAGCGTGAAGTGCCCCAGCGCGATGACGATCCCGCCCAGGAGCACGCTCCGGTACGCTCCCAGGATGCGATCGGCCACGAGGCCGCCGAGGATCGGGGTGACCCAGACGCTGCCCGTGTACGTGCCGTAGACGGAGCTGGCCCGGGGGACGTCGAACCCCAGCCCGCCGGCAGCCACGGGCGCGGTCATGTACAGGATGAGGAAGGCTCGCATCCCGTAGTAGCTGAACCGCTCCCACATCTCGGTGAAGAAGAGGGTCGAGAGGCCGCGCGGGTGGCCGAACCAGCCGGCGGTTTCGGAGGGGACGGTCGTCACGCCGTCAGTCGAAGAGCTCGTTCTGCTGTACCGGCTCGGGCGCGCTCGGCGCGCGCAGAATCTCGCCCAGCCGCTGCTCCCACTTCTCCACGTCGAAGTGATGCTCGGCCAGTAGCGCGCGGCGCAGCACCGGGGAGAATTCGTGGAACGCGGTAAGCAGCTCGCGCACCGCTTCGCGCAGCGCCTGGATCTGGAAGGCTTCGTCCGTGGCGCCCATGTCCTCGAGGATGCTCTCCTCGGTGCGCGAGGCGACGATCGGCTCGGCCCGACCCGCCACGAAGACGTTGGTCCGGCGGCCGGGGCCGCGCTCGTCCTCGATGGGCATGAGCCCGACAATGGCGTCCGAGCGCCAGTATTTGCCGTAACCGAGGAACACCATCCGATCGCGCTTGATTTCCATCGGGGCCTCTAGTCCTTCTTCATCTTTTTCTTGAGTTCCCGCAGCTGCTGGTCGGCCGCGGCCTCGCGTGCCGTGCGATCCAGCTGCGACTTGAGCAGCTCGTCTCGGAGGTCGGTCCCGGGGCGCACGCCCCCGGCGGCCTCGAGGTCGCGCCAGGCCCGCTCGGCCGAGCGCTCGGCCTCGGTCAGCGGCCGGTCCCGCTCCGCGCGCGCGAGCTGTGCCTGCATCTCCGTGAGCTCGCGCTGCGTGAGCCCCAGTTCGTCACGCTGGGCCGCGAGCTTGCGCTCCAGGACGCCGAGCCGCTCGCGGTGCTTCGCCGCGAAGCGCGCGGCGACTTCCACCGTCTCGCGATCCTGGATCTCGGCGGCGAGCCGGCCCCGGCGTTCGGCGTCGGCCAGCCGCTGGCGCTCCGCCGCGAGCTCCGCCTCCGTCCGCACCACGCCCTGGCCCAGCTCGCGCACGGCCACCTTCGCCTCCACCACCGCTTCCCGCATCTGCCGCGCAAGATCGCGCAGGTCCCCGGGCGGCGTGGTGGCGTCGAGGGCGGCGCGCAGGGCGTCCCGCAGGCGCTCGAACAAGAGGCGCTAGCTTTTCCGAACCGTCTTCGCGAAGAACGGCGAATACACCTGCTCCACGGAGCGCGACTTGCACTTGGGGCAGGCAGGCCGCTTGCGGTCGTGCTCGGCGATGCCCTCTTGCTGGCTGAAGCGCTTGCGGCACTTGGTGCAGCGGTATTCGTAGATCGGCATAGCGGGACAAACGTTATTCCCCGTGGAAACCGGGGTCAAGTTGACGCATCGCCCGTCGTGACCAGATTGCTGACCATGCACCGGACCGCACACCGGCTCCTGCCGCTCGCCCTCGTAGCCGGGGTCGCCTGCGACAAGGGCCTCGCGCCGATGCCGCAGCCGACCAGCTGTCCCCCGGACGTGGTTGGCATCTGCGGCACGGTGACGTTCGCGGGTGCCGAGCCCGCCAACACGGACGGCGTCTTCATCATCGCCTACCACACGTTCCCCCAGAGCACCGCCGATCTGTACTCTTTCGTCCCTGCTCCCCCGCTGCAATCCCTCCCCCGACCGTTCACGGGGTCGTACTCCTACACGATCGGGGTGCCTAATGGTCGCTATGAGTGGGTGGTGGCCGTGTGGAAACGGGTGGGACTGCTGATCCCAGATAACCTCGAGGAGGCGGGGTTCTACCGGGACCAGGCGGTCCCCACGCAGCCTGGGATCGTCGTGGTGAACGGCACCGTGACAGACGCGATCGACTTCGTGATCGATTTCGACAACATGCACCCGGTCTGTTTCTACATCCCGCCGTGCCCGCCGTGACGCGACGGCTCGCCCTCCCCCTCTCCCTGCTCGCGGCGCTCGTCGCCGTGCCGCGGGTCGCCGCGCAGCGCACCGCGGTCGTGTACGGCTCGGTCCGCGACAGCGGCGGACAGCCGCTGCGCGCGACCGTGACCGACGTCGCCACCGGCCTGCGGAGCTTCGCGGACAATCAGGGTCGCTACCGGCTGAGCGTCGCGCCCGGGCGGACGGTCGTGCGCGTCGCCCACATCGGGTACGCGTCGGTGTTCGACACGCTGACCCTGGGCAGCGCGGACTCCGTCGAGCGCAACTACTTCCTGCGGCCGGCCGCGGTGGAGCTGCAACCGCACGTCGTCGTCACCGCCGCCAAGCGCTCTCAGCTGCTCGACCAGGCCGTGACCAGCGTCGCCGTGCTGGAGCAGCCCGACATCGCCCGTCGAGCCGTCACCACGGTTGATGAAGCCGTGGACAAAGCCCCTGGGGTTCAGTTCCTGAACGGCCAGGTGAACATCCGCGGCTCCACGGGCTACGTGCAGGGGCTGGGGAGCCGCGTGCTGCTGCTAGTGGACGGCGTCCCCGCCAATCAGGGCGACCGCGGCGGCATCAACTGGGACCTCGTGCCGCTCGACCGGGTGGAGCGGGTCGAGGTGGTCAAGGGAGCGGGCTCGTCGCTGTACGGCTCGGCGGCGCTGGGCGGCGTCGTGAACCTGATCACCCGCGAGATCCCGCTGGGCTTCCACGCCCGCGTACGCGCCACGGGCAGCCTGTTCAGCAACCCGCCGCACGACATCTGGCGTTTCCGCGACTACACCGGGGCCCGCGAGGGGATCGACGTGACCGGGTCCTACGGGACCGATATGTTCCGGGGCAGCTACTCGACGGGCGGCTGGCACTCCGACGGCTATCGCGAGCAGGATCGCCAGGACCACTGGCAGACGGGAGGCAAGGCCGAGTGGCGCCCCGCGCCGGGCACGGTCGTCACGGGCTCCGGCTCCTGGGCGAGCGACCAGTACCAGGTACCGCTGCGCTGGTGTGTGCGGGGCGGGTGCGACGACCGCGGCCAGGCGTATCAACCCTTCATGATCGACCAGTCGGGGCTCGGGTCCCATACCCGGTCCGACAAAGGCTACCTCACGGCGACCCTGGACCGCGTGCCCTCGCCGCGCCTCGAGCTGCACGCCCGCGCGTCGTGGCTGCGCACGCACTTCATCGACTTTCAGCCGGGGAACAATGACGCGGGCGTGGCGAACCGCGTCGGCGCCGAGCTGCGCGGCAATCTCGCCCCCGCGCCGGGCCAGGACGTCACCGTCGGCGCGGAAGGCGCGCGCTCCGACGTGACGAGCGACATCTTCGGGAACCACTCCCAGACGGAGCTCGCGGCCTACGGCGAGAGCGAGCGCGGGCTGGGCGCGACGCGACTGACCGCCGGGGCGCGGATCGACTATCTGGCGGTGGACGGGGGGAGCCTGACCGCCGTCCTGAGCCCGCGCGTGGGTGGCGTGCTGCCGAGCGCGCGCGGCGCCTGGCGGGTATCGATCGGCCGGGGATTTCGGGCTCCGTCGCTCGCCGAGCGGTTCGTCTCCACCACGGTGAGCGGTCTGACCGTGATCCCGAACCCCAGCCTGACGCCCGAGACCGCGTGGTCCTTCGAGCTGGGCAATGCAACCCGCTGGTCGGGCGTCCTCGGGTGGGACGTCGCGCTGTTTTGGACCGAGGCGTACCACCTGATCGAGCCTGACGTCGACCTCGCCGGCCACGTGATCCAGTTCCGCAACGTGGCGCACGCGCGGCTCGCGGGGGTCGACTTGGCCGTCGATGCGACCCCGCTGGCGCGGCTCACCACGTCGCTCGCCTACACCTTCCTCTATTCGCGGGACCTCGACCTCGACGCGGCCCTGGCGTTCCGCCCGAAGCACCTCCTCACCCTCACGGCCGACTACCGTTGGCGGGCCTTCGGCGTGGGCGGGGACTTCCGCTACGCGAGCCGGTTCGAGCGCGTGGAGCTGTACGACGATCCGCGCGTCGATCCGCGCGTCGACGCCAAGGTGCTCGACCTCCGGGCGAGCTGGGAGTCGGGGCCGTTCGCCGCGCGGGTCCTCCTCACGAACGCGCTCGATTACATCTACAACCTCGTGCCCCGCACCCTCGCGCCGGTGCGGACCCTCTCAGTGACGCTCACCTGGACGTATTAGATTGTGACGATGCTTCCCCTGTCCGTCGTCTTCGCGGCGTTGTTGTGCCCGCTGTCCCAGGCTGCGCTCATCGACGGGACGTGGGAGCTCGCGCGCATCTTCCGCTCGGGAACGACGGCGCGGACGCGCACCGTACCGATCGATTCCACGGTGTACGTCCGCCTCACCCTGGAGACCCATCCGGGAGGGTGGATGGGCGGCAGGCTGTACCGCCGCTACTACGGCCAGCCCGAAGGGAGCAAGATCGAGGCGGGGCCGCTCCGCGGCACGAACCGCTTCGTCATCGGCGTGGAGCTGGACAATCCCACCTGGCAGCGTGCCCGCTCGGCGGCCTGGCTGGTGGGCGACCGGTTGCGCCTCGGCACCCCCCTCGTGCCCGATGCGGACAGCCTCGAGTTCCGGCGCGTCGGGCCCGATGCCCCCTACGCGCACACGGTGGTCGAGGTGGTGACGCGGCAGTGAGAGCGCTGGTGCCGGCCCTGCTCGTCGCGCTCGGGGCGTGCAGCGGCGACCGCGCCCGCGCGCCCAGCTGCGGCCTGGCCCAGATGGTGGGCCCGACCCTCATTCAGCAGCAGCTCACCAAGGCGCCGTACGTCATCACCGACGCACCGCGCGGGCTGCCCCCCTCGCTGCCGGCGCGCGTGGCCGCGACGCCGCCGCAGGGCGAAGTGCTCGTCGCCTACCAGAAGGATCTGCTCGTCATGGGGTTCGAGAAGGCCGAGTTCCCGCTCACGGCGACCTACGCCTTGCTCGTCGTGGACGACTCGACGCAGCGGGCCATGGGTGTGCTTATCTACGAGTCGGAGCCGCCGAAGAGCTATCCCCGGCTCGGCACCGTGACGGGGGGCCCGAACGGCGAAAAGACGATCCCCCTCTACGGTGTGCGGGTGGATTGGCCCAGCGTGAACAACCCGCGGTGCCCGTTGCTCGGCGCGGCGGCGCCCGAGACGCGGTGAGCCGCGTCGTCGCCGTCACTGCCCGACGCAGCCGTGACGAGGGCGTCGAGCGCGCGGCGCTCAATGTGGCCTACGTGCGGGCGCTCGCCGACGCGGCACTCGTGCCTGTGATCGTCCCGCCCCAGCTCGCCCCCGAAGCGGCCGGCCCCCTGCTCGATGCGGTCGCCGGGCTCGTGCTGACGGGCGGTGAGGATGTCGATCCGGCGCGCTACGGCGCGGCGCCGCATCCCATGCTCGGCGACACCGATTCCGGGCGCGATGCGATGGAGCTTGCGCTCATCGCGGGCGCACGGCAGCGCGGTCTGCCGATCCTCGCGATCTGCCGGGGGATTCAGATTGTCAATGTCGCGCTCGGGGGCACGCTGTATCAGGACTTGCCGAGCGAGCGACCGGGCCCGATCGACCACGCGAACGAAACGTCGCGCCATGGCCTCGAGGTCGCCCCGGACTCGCGCCTGTTTCGCACCATCGGGATGCAGCGCGGCTCGGTGAACAGCCGGCACCATCAGGCGGTGCGTGACCTCGCGCCCGGCCTCGTCGCCACCGCGTGGGCGGACGACGGGGTGATCGAGGCCGCGGAGCCAGCGGCGGCGGGCGAGCCCTGGATGCTCGCCGTGCAGTGGCACCCCGAGGACGAGGTGGAAGGCGCGTTGTTCCGGGGTTTCGCGCAGGAGCTCGCACGACCGCAGGGAGTCCTGTTAGGATGAATCTCGCCTTCCCGTCGCCCGAGTGGGTGGCGGCCTACGGCAACGAGATCAACGCGAGCGACGGCTACCGTGCGGCGTCCGTGGAATGGACGCACGGCGCCGTCGCGCTCGTGGTGAACCCGCAGCCCGAGATCGGGATCGCCGTAGCGGTCGGGATCTGGCTCGACCTGGAACGCGGGACGTGCCGCGAGGCGAAGGTCGTGACGCAGGTGGAAGCGGATCGGGCACCGTTCGTCATCGCGGGCGACTACGCCCACTGGAAGCGCGTGATCCGCAAGGAGCTGGGCCCGATCGCGGGGATCATGCAGCGCAAGCTCGCGCTCAAGGGCTCGCTGCCAATCGTGGTGCGGTTCGTGAAATCGGCCGAGGAGCTGGTGCAGGCGGCGACGCGGGTGCCGACGCGGTTTCTGGACGAGTGAGATGTCAGACGTCAGACGTCAGCTCTTGCCGCAGGACGTTCTGATGTCTGATGTCTGACGACTGATGTCTCTACAGATTCCGCAGTATCTTGTCGGGGGACGCCGAG
>QHUL01000052.1 GCA_003222115.1 Gemmatimonadota bacterium
GGACGTGACGGGGGCGGTGGAGCTGCCGGGGGGGGTGGAGATGGTGATGCCGGGGGACAACACGAAGATGACGATCGAGCTGATCACGCCGATCGCGATGGAGGAGCAGCTGCGCTTCGCGATCCGCGAGGGCGGCCGCACGGTGGGCGCCGGCGTCGTCACCAAGATCCTGAAGTAAGAACCGAGGTACCGATGGCGGGAAAAATTCGGATTCGCTTGAAAGCATTCGACCACGCGCTCATCGACCAGGCCGCGGCGGACATCGTCCGCACGGCGGAGAAGACGGGCGCGAAGGTGTCGGGACCCATCCCGCTGCCCACGAAGCGGCAGATGTGGACGGTGCTGCGCAGCCCGCACATCGACAAGAAGAGCCGCGAGCAGTTCGAGCTGAAGACCCACAAGCGGCTGATCGACATCATGGACACGCGCTCCCAGACGGTCGACGCGCTGACGAAGCTCGATCTGCCGGCGGGCGTGGATGTCGAAATCAAGGTGGAGTAGGGAATGACCGGACTGATCGGCAGGAAGCTCGGCATGACGCGCGTCTTCGACGCGGAGGGCGCGGCGGTGCCGGTGACGGTGATCGAGGCGGGCCCCTGTCCCGTGGTGCAGATCGCCGGGAACCGGATCGAGCTCGGCTTCGGCGCGAGGAAGCCGAAGCGCGCCGCGCGCGCGCTGCTGGGCCACGTGAAGCGGGCGGGCCTCGAGGTCGCGCCCCGCGTGCTCCACACCTTCCCCCTGGCCGGTGAGGGAGCGGAGCCGCCCAAGCCGGGCGAGGCGATCACCGTCGCGATCTTCCAGGCGGGCGAGCGAGTAAAGGTCACGGGCGTGACGAAGGGGCGCGGCTTCCAGGGCGTGGTGCACCGCCACCACTTCGCGGGCGGGCCGGAGACGCACGGCAACACGCGCCACCGCAAGCCGGGCTCGATCGCGCCCGGCACCGACCCTTCGCGCATCATCAAGGGCAAGCGCATGCCGGGCCATATGGGCGCGCGGCGCTTCACCGAGCTCGGCCTGCGGGTCGTGAAGGTGGACGCCGAGCGGAATCTCCTGTTCGTGCGGGGCGCGGTGCCGGGCCCGATGAACGGCCTGCTCACGATCCGCAAGCAGGGAGGGCGGAGCCGCCATGATTGAGGCGCCCCACTACTCCGCCGCCGGCGCGAAGAAGAAGGCGGTTCGGCTGCCGGGTGCGTTGTTCGACGGCACGGTGAACAAGCACACGCTGCACCGCGCCGTGGTCACCTATCTCGCGAACCAGCGGCAGGGGACCCACGACACGAAGACGCGTGCCGAAGTGTCGGGCGGCAACCAGAAGCCGTGGCGCCAGAAGGGGACCGGGCGGGCGCGACAGGGCTCGATCCGCGCGCCCCAGTGGCGGCACGGCGGCATCGTGTTCGGGCCGCACCCGCGCGACTACCGGCTCGGCATCCCCAAGAAGGTGCGGCAGCTCGCGAAAAAGTCCGCGCTCAACGCGCGGGCGCGCGAGGGCGCGCTCGTCGTCGTGGATCCGCTCGACTTCGAGAAGCCGAAGACGAAGACGCTGGTCGAGCTGCTGGCGAAGCTGGGAGTCGCCGACCGCAAGGTCCTGCTCCTGACCGCGGGTCAGGCGCACGCCCACAACGTGTACCTCTCGGGCCGGAACCTCCCGGGCGTGCACGTGATGCGGTTCGCGGACGCTACGGCCTACGAGGTCCTCTGGTCCGACGCGGTGGTGATCGAGCTGCCCGCGCTCGCGACTGCGGACGAGCCGCCGGAGGCGCCCGATGCCTGAGCTGCATCAGACGATCGTGGGCCCGGTGGTCACCGAGAAGTCCTCGGCGGCGTATGCCGCCCGCAAGGAGTACGCGTTCCGCGTGCACCGCGAGGCGACGAAGCCCCAGATCCGCGCCGCGATCGAGGCGCTCTTCAAGGTGACGGTCACGGACGTCCGCACCATGGTCGTGCGCGCCAAGCGGCGCACGCTGGGCCGCTACGCGGGCCGGCGGTCGTCCTGGAAGAAGGCGATCGTGACGCTGAAAGAAGGCGACGCGATCCAGGTGTTCGAGGGCTGATATATGGGCATCCGACAGTTCAAACCGGTGACCTCGGCGACGCGCTTTCGCTCGGTCTCGGACTTCGCCGAAGTCACGAAGGCCGAGCCGGAGCGGGCGCTGGTCGAGCCGCTCACGAAGACGGGCGGGCGCAACAACAAGGGGCACATCACGGCGCGCTGGCGGGGCGGCGGGCACAAGCGCCGCTACCGCAGGATCGACTTCCGGCGGGACAAGTTCGGCATTCCGGCCCGCGTGACGGCCGTCGAGTACGACCCGAACCGGACCTGCCGCATCGCGCTGCTCACGTACGCCGACGGAGAGAAGCGCTACGTCCTGCACCCCAAGGGGCTCAACGTGGGCGATGCCGTCGTCTCGGGCCCCGGGTCGGACATCCGCATCGGCAACGCGATGCCGCTGTTCGAGATCCCCCTGGGGACGACGGTGCACAACGTGGAGCTCAAGATCGGGCGCGGCGGGCAGTTGTGCCGCGCCGCGGGGACGGGGGCGCAGGTCGTGGCGAAGGAGGGGAACTACGTCACCCTGCGGCTGCGCTCGACCGAGATGCGCATGGTGCGCGGCGAGTGCCTCGCCACAGTCGGCGAGGTCGGGCACGCGGAGCACGAGCTCTTGTCGGTCGGGAAGGCCGGCAAGAGCCGCTGGCTGGGCCGCATGCCGCGGGTGCGCGGCGTGGCGATGAACCCCGTGGACCACCCGCTGGGCGGCGGCGAGGGGAAGAGCTCCGGCGGGCGCCCGCCCACCAATCCCTGGGGCAAGCCGGAGGGCCGCAAGACGCGACACAAGAAGAAACCGTCCACCAAACTCATCGTGCGCGGACGCAAGCGCGGGAAAGCGACGCAGTAATGGGACGCTCGGTCAAGAAGGGGCCCTACGTGGAGCCGTCGCTCCTCGTGAAGATCGCGGCCCTGAACGAGAAGAACGAGAAGAAGGTCTTCAAGACCTGGTCGCGGCGCAGCACCATCACGCCCGACTTCGTGGGCCACACGCTGGCGGTGCACAACGGGAACAAGTTCATCCCCGTGTACATCACCGAGAACATGGTGGGGCACAAGCTGGGCGAGTTCGCGGCCACGCGCCTGTTCCGCAGCCACTCCGCCAAGGGCTCGGCCCAGGAGCGGGAGGCCGAAGCGGCGGCGGCGGCGGAGCAGAAGCCGGCCTGATGGAAGCCCGAGCGATCCAGCGGACCGTGCGCCAGTCGGCGCGCAAGATGCGGCTCGTCGTGGACCTGATTCGCGGCCGGGCGGTGCCGGAGGCCTATGCCATCCTGCGGTACTCGAAGAAGCTCGCCGCCAAGCACATCCACAAGGTGCTGAAGTCGGCAGTGGCGAACGCGCAGCAGGCGGCGCAGCGCCAGAACGCGGCCTTCGACGCCGACGGGCTGCGCGTGAAGTACGCGGTCGTGAACGAGGGGCCGACGCTGAAGCGCTTCACCTCGGCGGCGATGGGCCGGGCGACGCCGATTCTCAAGCGGACGAGCCACGTGGAGATCCACGTGGAGGCGGCGACGCCCGCCGCCAAGCCCGCGGCCGCCCCCGCCCCTCCCCCGGCGCCGGCGGCGAAGCCCGCGCCCAAGGTGAAGGCCAAGGCGAAGGAGCCGGCGAAGGCCGCCGCCAAGGGCGGCACCAAGCGGGCCAAGAAAGCGGCGAAGGCCGGGGCGACCCGGCGGAAAGGGGACAGGTAAGTGGGCCAGAAAACGCATCCCTACGGGTTCCGGCTCGGGATCGTGAAGCAGTGGCGCTCGCGCTACTTCGCGCGCCGCAACTTCCCGGAGCTGTTGAAGGAAGACGACCTGATCCGGAAATACCTGAAGACGAGGCTGTCGCACGCCGCCATCGCGGACGTGCACATCGAGCGCAAGCCGGGCAAGGTGACGGTCACGGTCCACACGGGCCGCCCCGGCGTCGTGATCGGCAAGCGGGGCGCCGAGGTGGACAAGCTGCGCGACGAGCTGGCGCAGCTCACGGGCAAGGAAGTGGGGATCAACGTCGAGGAGATCAAGCGGCCGGAGCTCGACGCCCAGCTCGTGGGAGACAGCGTGGCGCACCAGCTGACGCAGCGCATCTCGTTCCGGCGCGCCATGAAGCGCGCCGTGCAGAGTGCGATGCGCATGGGGGCGCAGGGGATCAAGATCAAGACCGCCGGCCGGCTGGGCGGGGCGGAGATCGCGCGCACCGAGGGCTATCACGAGGGGCGCGTGCCGCTGCACACGCTGCGCGCCGACGTGGACTACGCCACCTCCACCGCGAAGACGACGTACGGGACCATCGGGGTCAAGGTGTGGATCTTCAAGGGCGAGCGCACCGAGGACCTGCACGGCCGCACCTATTCGACGGGCGTCTGAGCGATGCTGGCACCGAAGCGCGTCAAGTTTCGCAAGCGGTTCAAGGGCCGGACGTCGGGGATGGCGACGCGGGGCAACACGGTCGCGTTCGGCCAGTACGGGCTGATGGCGCTCGAGCCGGGCTGGATCTCGAACCGGCAGATCGAGGCGTCACGCGTGGCGCTCACGCGGGAGATGAAGCGGGGCGGCAAGGTGTGGATCCGGCTGTTTCCGGACAAGCCGATCACCAAGAAGCCGGCCGAGACCCGCATGGGGAAGGGGAAGGGCAACCCCGAGGGATGGGTGGCCGTGGTGAAGCCGGGTCGCGTGATGTTCGAGGTGGAAGGGATCCCCGAGGCCGAGGCGCGTCTGGCGCTGGGGCTCGCGGCGGCCAAGCTGCCGATCAAGTCGAAGTTCGTGAGGCGGGAGGAGCGCTAGGATGCCGAGGCAGAAGCCCGAGGCGCTGCGGGAGCTGTCGACCGACGAGCTGCAGCAGAAGCTCGCGGTCCTGACCGACGAGCGCTTCCGTCTGGCGTTCAAGCGCGCGACGGAGGCGGTCACGAACCCGCTGCAGTTCCGGGCGCTGCGGCGCGAGGTCGCGCGCATCAAGACCATTCTGCGGGAGCGGGAGAGGAAGCCGGCATGACGGAGATGGAGCAGGAGGCGCGGGGCCAGCGCAAGGTCCGCACCGGGGTGGTGGTGAGCGACAAGCGGCAGAAGACCGTCACGGTCCTCCTGACGCGCCGCTTCGCCCACGGATTCTACGGCAAGCAGATCGTGCGCACCAAGAAAGTCGCGGCCCACGACGAGCGTGGGGCGAAGCTGGGCGACACCGTGCGCATCGTGGAGACGCGGCCGCTGTCGAAGCTGAAGCGGTGGCGGGTGGTCGAGATCGTCGAGCGCGCGAAGTAGGGCGGAGGGATCGTGATCCAGCAGGAATCGATCGTCAAGATTGCCGACAACTCGGGCGCGCGCAGCGCGCTCGTGATCCGCGTGCTCGGGGGCTCCAAGCGCCGCTACGGTGGGCTGGGCGACGTCGTCGTCGTCACGATCAAGGACGCCATCCCGACCGGGCAGATCAAGAAGGGCGAGGTGGTGCGGGCCGTCATCGTGCGGACCGCCAAGGAGACCAAGCGCAAGGATGGCTCGTACATCCGGTTCGACGAGAACGCCGCGGTGCTCATCACCGACCAGGGCGAGCCCCGCGCGACCCGCATTTTCGGGCCGGTCGGGCGCGAGCTGCGCGAGAAGAAGTTCATGAAGATCGTGTCGCTCGCGCCGGAGGTGATCTGAAATGAAGCCGCTCGTCTTCAAGAAGAGCCGGCGCGCGCGGCGCACCGAGCGCGAGCCCGCGCGCCACAAGCTCCACGTCGCCAAGGGCGACCGGGTGCGCGTGATCCGCGGTGACGACCGCGGGCGCGAGGGCAAGGTCCTGCACGTGTACCCCAAGCAGTTCCGGGTGGTGGTCGAGGGCGTGAACGTCGTGAAGAAGCACAAGCGCGCCACGACCCCCCAGGGGGAGAGCGGGATCATCGAATTCCCGGCGCCGATCGCGGCGTCGAAGGTGATGCTGCTCGACCCGAAGTCGGGCCAGCCGACGCGGGTGCGCCGGCGCCGCGACAAGGACGGCACCATCGAGCGCGTGGCCGTCAAGTCGGGCCAACCGATCCAGCGGGTGAGATAGCGATGGCGGACCCGAAAGAGACCGAGGCCCAGGACCAGGGCCCCCCCGACCCCGGGGCCGGGCCGCCGACTCCGGCTGCCGCGGCTGATCCTGCTGCCCCGCCGCAGCGTGAGCGGGCGCCGCGCAAGGAGAAGAAGGCCAAGAAGCCCGAGGGAGAGCGTGCCGCTGCGCGCGAGCCTGCGGGGCCGCCCCCGCCGCCCGCCGAGCCCGCCCCGCGGCCGCGCCTGCTCGACTACTACGAGCAGCGGGTCCGGGCGAAGCTCGCCCAGCAGTTCGGCTTCGGCAACGCGCACGAGATTCCGAAGCTCGTGAAGATCGTCCTGAACGTCGGGATGGGCGACGCGCCCAAGAACCCCAAGGGGTTGGAGGCCGCGGTCGCGGAGCTCGCCGCCATCACCGGCCAGCGGCCCGTGGTGACGCGTGCCAAGAAGGCGATCGCGAACTTCAACCTGCGGGAGGGGCAGGCGATCGGCTGCGCGGTGACGCTGCGCGGCGCCCGGATGTACGAGTTCCTGGATCGCTTCATCAGCATCGCGGTGCCGCGCATGCGGGACTTCCGGGGGCTCCCGACCAAGAGCTTCGACGGGCGCGGCAACTACACCGTCGGGCTCAAGGAGCAGATGATTTTCCCGGAGATCGACTACGACAAGGTCGAGAAGATCCACGGGATGGATATCACCCTCGTCACGACCGCCGGTCGCGACGACACGGCCTTGGCGTTGTTGCGGGAACTGGGCATGCCCTTCCGGGGCGAGGCCCCGGTGGCGGTCGGCTAGGAGGCCACGCATGGCGAAGAAGTGCTGGATCGAGAGGGTCAAACGGAAGCCGAAATTCAAGGTGCGGGCCTACTACCGCTGCCAGCGCTGCGGCCGCAGTCGTGGGACGCTCCGCGCCTTCAAGCTGTGCCGCATCTGTTTCCGGGAGCTCGCGCTGCGTGGGGAGATCCCCGGCGTGCGCAAGGCCAGTTGGTAACGAACGGAAGGTGAGATGAACGTGATTGATCCCGTCGCCGACATGCTGACCCGCGTGCGCAACGCCTGCCAGGCTGGCCACCGGCGAGTGGACATGCCGGTGTCGAAGCTGAAGCTCGAGATCGCGCGCATCCTCCGTGACAACCACTACATCCAGGACTTCAAGGCCCTGGACGACGGGCGGCACGGACTGCTGCGAGTGTACCTCAAGTACCACAACGACGCCCCCGTCATCCGCGAGCTGGTGCGGGTGTCGGCGCCGGGGCTCCGGCGCTACGTGAAGGCGCGCGAGATCCCGCGCGTGAAGAACGGGCTGGGGATGGCCATCCTCAGCACCCCCCAGGGCGTCATGTCGGATCGCGAAGCGCGCACCGCCCACGTGGGCGGCGAGCTGCTCGCGGTGATCTGGTAGGAGGCGCCCCGATGTCACGTATCGGCAGGCGCCCCGTCCCGCTCCCCCAGGGCGTCACCGCCCAGGTCGAGGGGCGGAAGATCACGGTCAAGGGACCGAAGGGCGAGATCAGCCGCACGATCCACCGTGACCTGACGATCGCGGTCGAGGACAGCACGGTCGTGGTACGCAGGCCGTCGGAGGAGGCTTATCACAAGGCGCTGCACGGTCTCACGCGCACCCTGGTCGCGAACATGGTGGAAGGGGTCACGAAGGGCTTCGCAAAGCGGCTCGAGATCCAGGGGGTCGGCTACAAGGCGGAGCCGAAGCCGTTCGGCGTGCAGCTCATCGTGGGCTTTTCGCACCCGGTCGCGTATCACGCGCCCCAGGGCGTCAAGATCTCGGTCGACAACAATGTCCTCGTCAAGATCGAGGGCGTGGACAAGGAGCTGGTGGGCCAGGTGGCGGCCGAGATCCGCAACGTGCGGCCGCCCGAGCCGTACAAGGGGAAGGGCATCCGTTACGTGGGCGAGCAGGTTCGCCGCAAGGCGGGCAAGACGGCCCAGGCGGCCACGAAATGAGCCATGCGATCGATCCATAAGATTCGGACGCGGGAGCACCGCCGCGCCCGGCGGCGCCTGCGGGTCCGCAAGAAGGTGGTGGGGAGCGCCGGTCGCCCGCGGCTCGTCGTGTTCCGCTCGGCGAAGCACGTCTACGCGCAGCTCGTGGACGATGCCCGCGGGATGACGCTCGCGGGCGCGTCGGATCGCTCCGAGGGCATCCACATCGACGGCAAGGGCAAGACCGCGAAGAGCTTCGCGCTGGGACAGCTGATCGCGGCCAAGGCAAAGGAGCGCGGTATCACCAAGGTCGTGTTCGACCGCGCGGGCTATCAATACCACGGGCGCGTGAAGGCGGTGGCCGACGGCGCCCGGAAAGGTGGATTGGAGTTTTAATGGAGAACGAACTGGAAAAGCCGGGAGGCGAGCCAGGCGAGGTCGCATCTGTGGGCGGGGGCGCCGGGGGCGCCGGGGGCGCCGGGGCCGCCGGGGGCGCCGCAGCGACCGGGGGAGCGGGGGGGACGGGGGCGCCTGCGGGGCCCGGGGGAAGCGGCGTGGAGCGTGCTGCGCCTCAGCAGCGGGGCAGGGGGCGCGGGCCGCGGGGCCGCGGTCGCGGCGGTCCCCGCCGCGACGAGGGCGGCGAGCGGCAGCGCGAGGGCGACGGCCTGGTCGAGAACGTGATCTCGATCAATCGCGTCGCCAAGGTCGTGAAGGGAGGCAGGCGCTTCGGATTCAATGCGCTCGTCGCAGTCGGCGACGGCCAGGGCCGCGTCGGGATCGCGACCGGGAAGGCGAACGAGGTCAGCGAGGCGGTGCGCAAGGCCGTGGAGGCCGCACGCCGCAACATGGTGGAGATGCCGCTCACCGGCGGCACGATCCCCCATGAGATCATCGGCCACCACGGAGCGGGCCGGGTGCTCCTCAAGCCGGCGGCGTCGGGGACCGGCGTGATCGCCGGCGGGCCCGTGCGCGCGGTGCTCGAGTGCGCCGGCGTGCGCGACATCCTGACCAAGAGCTTGGGCTCGACCAACCCGCACAACATGGTGCGCGCCACGATGGACGGGCTGGCCCGACTCACCACGCCGCGGCGGGTGGCGAAGGAGCGGGGGGTGGAGCTCGACACCATCGCCTACAAGCCGCGCCAGGAGGCCGCGCGTGGCTAGGAAGCCCCCGAAGCGCAAGTACCGCAAGCGCAAGCCGGGGCGCGATCCGGCCCTGCCGCCGGTTGGGAAGGGCCCGCTCCGCATCAAGCAGGTCCGCTCGGCGATCGGGCGCGCGGCTCCGTTGCGGCGCACGCTGGAAGCCCTGGGGCTCCAGCATCATCAGGACGTCGTGGTGCAGCCGGATCACCCGGCCATCCGCGGCATGCTCCACCAGGTGCGGCACCTCGTCGAGGTGACACCGGAGGGGAAGGGGAGCTAGGCTATGGCGAAGGCGAAAGCGAAGGAGGCGGTCGAGTCCCTGAAGCTGCATCACCTGCGGCCGCCGCGGGGCTCGCACCGCGCGCGCATCCGCAAGGGCCGCGGTCCGGGTTCAGGGATCGGTAAGACGGCCGGCCGGGGAGGAAAGGGGCAGACGGCGCGGACCGGCGGCCAGACTCGCCCCGGATTCGAGGGCGGCCAGATGCCGCTCATCCGGCGCATCCCCAAGCGCGGCTTCACGAACCCGTTCCGGCAGCCTGCGCAAGTGGTCAACGTGCGGCACCTGGCGAAGCTCGCCGACGGGGTCGAGGTGACTCCCGACACGCTGTTCGGCGCCGGGCTGGTGCGCCGGCCGGACCATCCCGTCAAGCTGCTCGGCATGGGCGACGTGGCCCGGAAGTTCGTCATCAAGGGCGTCGCCGTCTCGGCCTCCGCCCGGACGAAGATCGAGCAGGCCGGCGGCACGATCGAGGGCTGATCCCGTGACTGCGCCCCAGATTCCCAATCTCTTCAAGGTCCCGGAGCTGAAGGAGAAGATTCTCTTCACGCTCCTCTGCCTCCTCGTCTATCGTACCGGGGCGCACATCGCGACCCCGGGCGTGAACGTGCAGGCGCTCGCCGACTTCCTCCGGAACGCCGGGCAGGGCACGCTGTTCAGCCTGTACGACCTGTTCGCGGGCGGGGGCTTCTCGCGTGCGACGGTGTTCGCGCTCGGCATCATGCCCTACATCTCGGCGAGCATCGTGTTCCAGCTCGCGGGTCCGGTGTTCCCCGTGATCGAGAAGATGCAGCGGGACGAGGAAGGGCGGAAAACGCTCACGCAGTGGACCCGCTACCTCACCGTGGCGCTGTGCCTCTTCCAGAGCTACGGGTTCGCGATCTTCACCGAGCAGCTCCCCGGGGCGGTGGCGCATGCCGGCTGGGGCTTCCGGTTCACCACGGTGCTCACGCTCACGACGGGCGGCATCTTCATCATGTGGCTGGGCGAGCAGATCACCGAGCGGGGCATCGGGAACGGCATGAGCCTGCTCATCTTCTTCTCGATCATCGAGCGCATCTGGCCCGAGACGCTGCGCACGTTCGAAGCGCTCCGGGCCGGATCGCTCACGCTGCCCGTGCTGCTCGTGGTGCTCGTCGTGATGCTGTGCGTCGTCGCGGGGACGGTGGCGGTGACCGTGGCGGCCCGCCGCATCCCCATCCAGATCCCGCGGAAGGTGATGGGGCGCGGGCGGATTCGCGAGGGTCAGAAGACCTTCATCCCGCTGCGCATCAATTCGTCGGGCGTGATGCCGATCATCTTCGCGCAGTCGCTGATCATCGTGCCCGGAACGGTGGCGACCTTCAGCGGCGTGGCCTGGCTGAAGCGCTTCGCGGAATACTTCTCGGTGACCTCGCCGTGGTACGTGCTGTCGAGCGCGGTGCTGATCGTCTTCTTCGCGTACTTCTACACCTCGATCATCTTCAACCCGGTCGACCTGGCCGAGAACCTGAAGAAGCAGGGCGGCTTCATCCCGGGCGTGAAGCCCGGCGCCGCCACCGCCGACTACATCGAGGACGTGCTGTCCCGCATCACGCTCCCCGGGGCGCTGTTCCTGACCGTGGTGGCGATGCTGCCGATCGTGGTGTCGAACGTGCTCAACATGCCGTTCGGCTTCGGCGGCACCGCCCTGCTGATCGTCGTCGGCGTCGCGCTCGACACCGTGCAGCAGGTGCAGCAGCACCTGCTGCTGCGGCACTACGACGGGTTCATGAAGGAGGGCCGGGTCAAGTTCCGCGGGCGTCAGCGCTACATGTAGCGGCGCGTGTTCATTCTCCTTCTCGGCGCTCCCGGCTCGGGCAAAGGCACGCAGGGCAAGATCCTGGCGGAGCACCTGGGGCTCCCCAAGATCACCACCGGCGACATCCTCCGCGCTGCCGTCCAAACGGGCACCGAGCTCGGCCGCGAGGCGAAGAAGTTCATGGACGAGGGGAAGCTCGTACCCGATTCGGTGGTCCTCGGCCTCATCAAGGCGGAGCTCGACAAGCCCGAGGCGAAGGACGGCGCCATCTTCGACGGCTTCCCCCGGACGGCCGCTCAGGCGCAGCTCGTCGACCAGACGCTGGGCGAGCGGGGCCAGCGCCTGACCCGGGTGTTGCTGTTCGACGTGCCCGAGGAGGAGCTGATCCGGCGCATGCTCGCCCGTGCGGCTCAGGAACGGCGCTCCGACGACACCCCCGAGGCCATCAGGACCAGGCTCCAGGTGTATCAGCGGGACACGGCGCCGCTGGTCGCGCACTACGCGCAGCGGGGCGTGATGCACCGCGTGCCGGGGGCGGGCACGATCGAGGATATCGCGACGGAGATCAAGCGCGTCATCGGGCGATGATCACGATCAAGTCGGCGCGGGAGATCGAGACGATGGCCGCCGCCGGCCGGATCGTCGCGGGCACGCTCGCGCTGGTCGCCCGCCACGTCCACGCCGGCGTCTCCACCGCGGAGCTGGACCGGCTCGCCGAAGAGTTCATCCGCAGCCATCCCGGCGCCCGGCCGTCCTTCAAGGGGCTGTACGACTTCCCGGCCACCCTCTGCACCTCGATCAATCAGGAGGTGGTCCACGGGATCCCCTCCCGACAGCGCGTCCTCAGGGCGGGCGACGTCCTCAGCGTGGACGTGGGCGTGTGGCTCGAGGGGCTCCACGCCGACTCCGCCGCCACGTTCCCCGTGGGCGACGTCGGCGACCAGGCGCGGCGCCTGCTCCGAGTGACGCAGGAGGCGCTCGCCGCGGGGATCGCCCAGGCCCGGGCCGGTCAACACGTCGGCGACATCGGGCACGCGGTGCAGCAGGTCGCGGAGGGAGCGGGATACTCGGTGGTGCGGGAGCTCGTGGGCCACGGCATCGGCGCGAGCTTCCATGAGGAGCCCCAGGTGCCGAACTACGGCAAGCCCAAACGGGGTCCGCGCCTCGTGTCGGGGATGACGCTGGCGATCGAGCCGATGGTGAACGTGGGCGGCCCGGAGATCCGGACGCTGGACGACAAATGGACCGTCGTGACGCAGGACGGGTTGCTCTCCGCCCACTTCGAGCACACGGTGGCGATCCTGGAGAACGGCGGGCCGCCCCGGATCCTCACGACGGCGAACTGACCTCCCGCTCCAGGCGCTCGGCTTCTTCCAGCAGTTCCCGTCCCCGGGACGGCTGCGACATCCCCGCGACGTTCACCCGCACGTTCTCCAGCGCGCCCAGCACGGCCGCCCGGGCCAGGAGCTCCGCGACCTTGGCGTCCGATCGGGCGTTCTTGTTTCCGATGGCGCCGACCTCGCGAGCGAGCGGCACCAGCCGCGCGGCGCTGCGCGCGGTCGCGAGCGGGGTGCGGGCGGCGCTGAGAAGCGCATCATCGACGGCGGCCGCCCGCTCGGGATGGTCCTTCGGGACCAGGTAGGCCAGGCGCACCAGGTCGTACGCGGCGGCATCGAGATCGACGAGCGCCCGCTGCGCTCGCTGGGCCGCTTCCACCTCCTGCAGGATCGCGGCGACCCGGTCCTGGACCGCCGCGTAGGCCTTGCGACCGGTGGTCAGCCGGCAAACCATGGCCACGAGGGCCGCCGCCAGGGCGCCGGCCAGCGCGGCCGCGCTGCCCCCGCCGGGCGTCGGGCTTGGCCCCGCGAGCTCCTGGATCCAGGCGTCGAGGCCTGGCCCCCCGCTCTCCCGGATCTTCGACTCGAGCAGATGGTTCATCACGTCGGAGCACTTGAGCCACGCCGCCGCCGCGCCGATGACCGCGCGCTCGGGAATCAGGCCCACGACTTCGCTCTTCAGGATCCCGATGCCGCGCCGCCGCGCCTCCGCCTCGACCGCCGCGAACACCGTCGCCGGCGGCGTGACGTCGATGTCGAGCAGGTTCATCGACACCTGCGCTTTGCCGCCCACCTCGAACCCGCTCGCCTGCACCGCCGGGAGCCCGCCGCTCGAGGTGCGGATCAACCTGGCGATGTCCTTCGCGGCGGCGACCTCCCCCGTGTCGAGATAGATGTTGTAGGCGACGAGGAACGGTCGGGCGCCGATCGCGGTCGCTCCGGCCGTCGGATGGATCCGCTTGGGCCCGAAGTCTGGGTCGGCGGCGGGATCGCGGCCGATGCGCTCGCGCAAACCCTCGAACTGTCCCTTGCGAAGGTCGGGGAGGCTCTCGCGCTCCGGCCGCGTCGCGGCGCGCGCGTACAGATACACGGGAATCGCCAGCTCGCGCCCCGCCCGCTCGGCGAGCGCCCGCGCCAGGACGACACAGTCCTCCATCGTGAGGTCGCGCACCGGGACGAACGGCACCACGTCCGTCGCCCCCATGCGGGGGTGCGCTCCCTGATGCTGCGTGAGATCGATGCGCTCCGTCGCCACGCGCATGGCGCGGAACGCCGCCTCGGCGGCGGCGGCGGGCGGTGCGACGAACGTGAACACCGAGCGGTGATGCGCTGCGTCGGCCTGAACGTCGAGCAGCGTCACGGCCGGCACCGACGTCAGCGCGGCGCGCAGGGCGTCGAGCGTCGCCTGGTTCCGGCCCTCGGAAAAGTTGGGCACGCACTCGACGAGCGGAGCGGGCACGGCAACGTCAACGCGGAACGCGGAACGTGGAACGCGGAACACAGCGACGAACCCACGTCGCCGTTCCGTTCCGCGTTCCGAGTTCCGCGTTCCGCGTTTTCATGACTTGTTCAGGACCTCCATGAGCCACGCATGCAGTCTCGGATTCCCCGCGACGATCGACCCGTGCCGCAGCACGTCGGGCTCCCCCTCGAGCGTCGTGACCACGCCCCCCGCCTCCCGGACCAGCACGACCCCGGCCGCGACGTCCCACGGCGCCAGCACGAGCTCCCAGAAGGCGTCGAAGCGCCCCGCGGCGACGTCGGCGAGGTCGAGCGCCGCGGAGCCCGCGCGCCGGATACCGCTCGAGCCGCCCATCACGGCGGCGAACTGGTCCAGATATCGCCGCAGGGTGGGGAGCTGCTTGAACGGGAACCCGGTGCCGACGAGCGCGTGCCGGGGCTCGGTGAGCCGCGACACCCGCAGCCGCCGTTCACCCTGCCAGGCGCCGTGCGCGCTCGCCGCCCAGTACACGATGTCGCGAGCCACGTCGTGCACCACCCCCACGTCCAACGTCCCACGCACCACACACGCGATCGACACCGCGTACTGCGGATAGCGGTGCAGGAAGTTCGTCGTGCCGTCGAGCGGATCGACGATCCACACGATCTCGCCCGCGCGCGTGCCCTCCGGTGTCAGCTCCTCGCCCACCACGGTCGAGCCGGGCACGGACGCCGTGAGCGTCTCGGCAATGAGCCGCTCCGTACCGCGGTCCGCCTCCGTCACGAAATCGTGCCGTGCCTTCTCCGTCCAGTCGGCCGGCGCCGGTGGCTCGAGCGCGCGCAGGTGGGTCGCGGCGCGCGCGGCGGCGCGCCGGGCCACATCGACTAAGTCTTTGAGATCACGCACCTTGCGGTGCCCCCGCTCGCGACCGTAGCTTGTGAGCCCATGGCGCGCGTGTTTTCCGGCATTCAACCCTCGGGCGAGTTGCACGTGGGCAACTATCTCGGTGCGGTGCAGAACTGGGTCCGGCTGCAGCACCAGCACGACTGCCTGTTCTGCATTGTGGACCTGCACGCCGTCACCCAGCCGTACGATGTGGCCACCCTGCGGCAGCGCACGCTCGACATGGCGGTCGGCCTGCTGGCCGCAGGGCTCGACCCCGAGCGGTGCATCGTGTTCGTCCAGTCCCACGTGCCCGAGCATACCGAGCTGAACTGGCTGCTCACCACCGTCACCCCGCTCGGCGAGCTCGAGCGCCAGACGCAGTTCAAGGACAAGGCGCAGCGCCAGGAGAGCGTGCCGGCGGGCCTGCTGAACTATCCCGTGCTGCAGGCGGCCGACGTGCTCCTGTACCGCGCGTCGCTCGTTCCCGTGGGTGAGGACCAGCTCCAGCACCTGGAGCTGATGCGAGAGATCGCACGGCGCTGGAACGCGCGCTACGGCGCCGGGTTCTTCCCCGAGCCGCAGGCGCAGCTCACCACGGCCAAGCGGGTGCTCGGGCTCGACGGCCAGGCGAAGATGTCGAAGAGCCTGGGCAATACCATCGGGCTGCTCGATTCCCCGGAGCTGATCTGGGAGAAGCTCAAGCCCGCGGCCACGGATCCCGCTCGCGTCACCCGCAAGGATCCCGGCAACCCCGACATCTGCAACATCTTCACGATCCACCAGGGGTTCTCGACCCCGGAAACGCAGAAGCAGGTGGCGACCAACTGCCGCACTGCGGCCTGGGGCTGCCTCGACTGCAAGCGGGTGCTGGCGGACAATATGATAGCGGCGCTCGCCCCGATCCGCGAGCGCGCCGCCACGCTGCAGGCCGATCCGGCGCGGGTGCACGCGACCCTGCGCCGGGGCGCGGTGAAGGCGCGGGCGCTGGCGCGCGAGACGATGGCGGAGGTGCGCCGCCGCATGGGCCTTCTCGAAGGAGCGACGGACTGATGCAAGAGTTCATGCACAAAGCCGTGGAGGTGCTGCGGCTCGAGCTGATGGCTCAGCTCGCGCTCGGCACCATCCTCGGCGGCGCGATCGGTTTGGAGCGCGAGCTCGGCGGGAAGCCCGCGGGCCTCCGGACGAATATCCTGATCTGCCTCGGCTCCGTCCTGTACACGAAGCTCTCCATCACCATGGCGACGGGGAACGCCGACCCCACCCGGGTGGCCGCGCAGATCGTCACGGGCGTCGGGTTCATCGGCGCCGGAACGATCCTGCACGCGCGCGGCATGGTGGTGGGGCTGACCAGTGCCGCCACGATCTGGGTGGTCGCGGCGATCGGGGTCGCGCTGGGCGCGGGTTTCTACCTCGAGGCGGTCGGCACCACCCTGCTCGTGCTCCTCGTGCTCCAGGGGCTGGGCCGCGTGGAGCTGGTCGTGGAGCGCCAATCGACGACGAGCCGCGTCTCGATCCACGCGCGGCCGGAGCCGACGGTACTGGAGGAGCTGGAGACCGTGGTGCGCCGCACGGGGCTGGACATCGTGCAGCAGCAGAGCCGCCGCGAGAATGTGGACCTGGTCGTGGACTTCGAGCTCCGGGGGCCCAAGCGGCTGCACGATCAGGTGATGGTGGCGCTGCTCCACCATCCCGGCGTCCGGACCGTGTCGTCGGGGGAGTGACCCGCCGGCTGGTGGTGGACCTCGCCTCGTCCTACGCGGCCTGGCGCGTCCCGGCGGGGACCGTGACGGCGATTCGCGAGGCGCTGGGCGGCGGCTGGGAGGTCGTGCAGGTGCGGGAGCCGGCCGTCGCGGACGGCGACGGCGGCTCGGGGAGCGACGAGGCCGTGCGCGTCGCCCGGGGAGCGGAGATCTACATCGGGTACGGCCTGCCCCAGGGAGTCGGGGCCGCCGCCCGCGAGACGCTGCGGTGGGTGCACACCGCCACGGCCGGGGTAGGCGCGAGCCTGCCGCGCATCAGAGGCACGGCGGTCGTCTTCACGAACTCGGCGGCCGTGCACGCGGAACCGATCGCCGATTGGGCCCTGGCGGCCGTCGCGTACTTCGCCCGCGGCCTCGACCGGATGCGCGAGGCGCAGGCCGCGGAATCGTGGGCGAGGGAAGAGTTCGCGAACCTTCGCTTCCCGGTGCGGGAGCTCCGCGACGTGCGACTGGGCGTCTTCGGTCTCGGGGGCATCGGCAGCGCGATCGCGCGCCGCGCGCTCGCGCTCGGGATGCCGGTCGCGGGCGTGCGGCGACGGCCGCAGCAGGGTGGGCCGCCGGGAGTCGGGTGGGTGGGGGGGCGGGACGACGTGCCGCGGCTCGCCGCCGAGAGCGACTGTCTCGTGATCGCCGCGCCCCACACGGCGGAGACGCAGGGCGCCGTGGACCGGAGGGTGCTGGAGCGACTGCCGCGGGGCGCGATCGTCGTGAACGTGTCGCGCGGGTCGCTGCTCGACGAGCGGGCGCTGCTCGAGCTGCTGGACGCCGGCCAGCTGCGCGGCGCCGCGCTGGACGTGTTCGCGACCGAGCCGCTCCCGCCCGGCCACCCGCTGTGGCGCCATCCCCGGGTACTCGTGAGCCCGCACGTGGCGGCGGTCACCGACCGGTTCTGGGAGCGCGAAACGGGGCTCATCGTCGAGAACCTCGGGCGCTATCTTGCAGGGACGCCCCTTGCGAACGTGGTCGACCCGGAGGCCGGATACTAGATGGAAGAGCAGAAACCTCGCAGCCCACGCGCGGGCGGCGCCGTGCCGACCCAGCCCCGTGGCATCGAGCAAATCATCAAGGCGGCCGTGGACCGCGGCGCTTCCGACCTGCACATCAAGGCGGGTGACGTGTTCCGGGCGCGGATCGACGGCAAGCTGGTCCCGCTCACGAAGCAGCGCCTCACTCCCGAGCAGACGCGGGCGATCGCCCTGCGCCTCCTTCCGAGCGACGAGGAGCGGGCCCGGATCGACCGGGTGCGCGATTACGATTGTTCCTGGGGCGCCCCGGGAATCGGGCGGTTTCGGGTCAACATTCTGCGGCAGCGCTCGTCCTTCATGATCGTGCTGCGGGTCATCCCGTTCGACGTGCCGTCGTTCGACTCGCTCAAGCTGCCGCCGGTGCTCACGACCGTCGCCGCGGCCGAGCGGGGCATGATCCTCGTCACGGGCGTCACCGGCTCAGGAAAGAGCTCGACGATGGCGGCCATCATCAATCACATCAATCAGACGCAAAACAAGCATGTCGTCACGCTCGAAAACCCGATCGAGTTCCTGCACCGCGACATCAGCTGCTCGGTGACGCAACGCGAGATCGGGGTGGACACGGACGACTTCCGCATGGGTCTCCGGGCCGCCCTGCGCCAGGACCCGGACGTCGTGCTGATCGGCGAGATGCGGGACGCCGAAACGATCGACACCGCCATGAAGGCGGCGGAGACGGGCCATCTCGTGGTCTCGACCCTGCATACGCCGGACGCGGTGACCACGGTGAGCCGCGTCGTGGCGATGTTTCAGCCCGAGGAGCAGGAGATCGCCCGCGTGCGTCTCTCCGAGGCGCTGCAGGCCGTGGTCTCCCAGCGCCTGCTCCCTCGCGCCGATGGGCGCGGCCGCGTGGCTGCCGTGGAGGTCCTGATCTGCACGGGGACGGCGCGCGACATGATCAAAGACCCGAATCGCGCCGGCGAGCTCCACGACTACATCCGCGACGCGCGGGAGCAGTACGGCATGCAGACCTTCGACCAGCACCTCATGGAGCTGGTGGCGGAGGGGGTCGTCGCCTACGAGACCGCGCTGGCGGCCGCCTCGAACCCCGCCGACTTCGAGCTGCAGATGCGGACGCTGCGTCGGCGCCCGCGGGTCGGCCCGCCTGCGGGGGCCGTCGAGAAACCGGCAGGCTTCAGCGACGACCTGTCGAGCCTGCTACCGCCCTCGTGACGGAGCAGAAGCTCGGGGGCGTGCTCGCCCCCCTCACCACACCGTTCGACAGCGCCACGGGCGACCTCGCGCCGGTTCATCTCCGGCGCAACGTGGCGAGCCTCGTCGAGCAGGGCATCGACGGCTTCGTGGTGGCGGGCTCCACGGGGGAGGCGGCGCTGCTCGATCCGGACGAGCAGCGCCGGCTCGTCGCCTGGGTGCGGGAGGTGCTGCCCGACGGCGGCTGGCTCGTGGCTGGGACCGGCGCCGAGTCCACGCGCGCGGCGGTGCGGCTGACGCTGGCGGCCGCCGAGGAGGGTGCGGACGCGGTGCTGGTGCGGCCTCCCGGGTACTTCGCCGCCGCCACGTCGCCCGCGAGCCTCGCCGACTACTACCGGGCCGTGGCCGATGCGAGCTCCGTGCCCGTGCTCGTGTACAACATCCCCAAGTACACGCACCTCACGGTCGAGGCCGGGCTGCTCCGGCAACTGGCCGCTCATCCCAACATCGTCGGCGTGAAGGATTCCGCGGCCGACGCGAAGAACCTCGCGGCCTACCGCGACGCCGTGCCCGAGTGGTCCGTGCTCGTCGGCTCGGCGTCGCTGTTCTACGCGGCGCTGGAGATGGGATGCGACGGGGGGGTCCTCGCGGCCGCCTGCTTCGCCGGGCGGCTGTGCGCGGACCTCCAGGCGGCCTACCGGGCGGGGGACCGTGCCCGGGCGGGGCGGTTGCAGGAGCGCCTCGCGCCGCTCGACAAGGAGATCGTCGGCAAGCTCGGTCCCGCGGGCGTGAAGGCCGCGATGGACGCTGTGGGGCTGTACGGGGGGCCCTGCCGGGCGCCCCTCGCGCCGGTGCCCCGGGCCGTGCGGGAGCGCGTGGCCCAGCTCGTTGCCGCGTGACCGATTACCGCGCCCTCCTCGACCAGCTCGCCGTCCCCCGGCTCGTCGGCTCCCCCAATCACGCGAGGGTGCGAGGCTTGCTGACGGGCGAGCTCACGGCGCGGGGGTTCGTCGTGCTGGAGCAACGGTTCGCGGCGTCGCCTCGGGCACCGCTGTGGGGCCGCAAGGTGGCGGAGGGCGTCAACCTGGTGGGTGTCCGGCCGCGCGCCCGCGTCACCGCCTGGCTCGCTGCGCACTACGACTCGAAGGGCCAGCCGATGTCGATGGCGGCGCGCCTGCTGTTGGCGGCGGCCTGCGCCCTCTCCCTCGTGGTCGCGCTGGGGATCGTCGCGGCAGGAGGGCCGCTCGCCGCGCTCGCGCCGGCGGCCGCCCTGGGGGCGCTGTTCCTCGCGTTGAGCCGCGTGACGGAGCGCTCGCCAGGCGCGCTGGACAACGCCGTGGGGGTGGTCACGGTCCTGCGCGCGCTCGATGCGCTCCCCGCCGACGCACCGGTCGGCGTGATCTTTCCCGATGCCGAAGAGCTGGGCCTGCTCGGCGCCGCGGTGCTCGCGCGCGAGCGCGCCAACCTCCTCCAGGACACGGTCGTCGTTAATTTCGACGGTCTCGACGATCGGGGCGCGACGACCGCACTGGTGCACCGGCCCGGTCCCATCGTGGACCGCGTCGTCGCGGCCGTGGGCGCGCGCAGGCGGCGCTGGCCGGTGCTCGTGGATGGGATCGTGCTCGCGAGGGCGGCGCGGGAGTGCGTGACGATCATGCGCGGCGACTGGGGCACGGCCCGGGTCGTGCACACGCCGCGGGATACCGCGGATCGGCTCACGCTGGAGGGCTGTCGCCACGTGGCTGACCGGGTTGCGGGGGTCCTCGCCCAGATGTTCCCATCCTGAAGGAGCGTTGACGCGCGCCGACGACTGGTCTAGCTTCCCCCAGAGGATACCCTCGCCCCGTCCCCCGGGGCGTTTTTATTGGAGTCGCAATGTTCGGACCGAAGACGCAGTGCGTCGTCGTCGTCGGCGCCCAGTGGGGCGACGAGGGCAAGGGGAAGATCGTGGACGTGCTGGCCGAGCGCGCCGATCTCGTGGTCCGCTACCAGGGCGGCGCCAACGCCGGTCACACGGTCGATACCGGCGCCGGGGAGTTCGTGCTGCACCAGATCCCCTCGGGCATCATCCAGGGCGCCGTGTGCATCGTCGGCAACGGCGTGGTGCTCGATCCCGAGACGTTCTTCACCGAGCTCGACGCTCTGGGCTCGCGCGGCGTCCGCACCGAGCAGCGCCTGTACGTCTCCGACCGCGCGCATCTCACGTTGCCCTATCACAAGCTGCTCGACCGGGCACGCGAGCGGCGTGACCAAATCGGCACCACGGGCCGGGGCATCGGCCCGACCTACGAGGACAAATACGGCCGCCGCGGCGTGCGTGTGGGCGACCTCCGCAACCTCGCCCGGGCGCGGGGCATCGTGTGCCAGCGGGTCGAGGCCGCGAACCAGATGCTCGAGCTGCTCGGCTCGCCGGAGCGCGCCGACGCGGCCGAGCACGTCGCCCTGCTGGAGCGGCTCGGTCCCCGGCTCCTGCCGATCACGCTGGATGCTGGGCGGGCCGTCTACGAAGCCCTGCAGCGCGGCGAGTCTGTCCTGCTCGAAGGGGCACAGGGTGCGCTGCTCGACGTCGACCACGGCACGTATCCCTATGTCACGTCTTCCAATACGACAGCGGGCGGCGCGGCGGTGGGAGCGGGGATCGGGCCGACGGCGATCGACGCCGTGCTCGGCGTGGTGAAAGCGTACACGACGCGGGTGGGGAATGGACCCCTCCCCACGGAGGCCGAGCCGGCGCTGGCCGAGCGTGTCCGCGAGCTGGGCGGCGAGTTCGGGGCGACGACGGGACGGCCGCGCCGCTGCGGGTGGTTCGACGCGGTGGTGGTGCGCTACGCGGTGCGCGTGAACGGCCTCACCGGCCTCGCCGTGACCAAGCTGGACGTCCTCGACTCCTTCCCCGAGATCCCGGTGGGGGTCGGCTACCGGCTGGACGGCGAGATCGTCGACAGCATGCCGGCCGACGTCGAGCGTATCGAGCGTGTGGAGCCGATCTACGAGACGCTCCCGGGGTGGCAGAAGCCGCTGCGGCACGTGCGCCGGCTCGCGGACCTGCCGCCCCCGGCGCGGGCCTATCTCGACCGCTTGCAGGACCTCGCCCACGCGCCGATTCGCTACGTGAGCGTCGGTACCCAGCGCGATCAGATCATCGAGGTCGCGTGACCACGCTCGACCTCGCGGTGATCGGGGCCGGACCGTGCGGCCTGGCCGTCGGCGTGGCGGCGAAGCAGCAGGACCTGCGGGCGGTCCTGTTCGACAAGGGACCGCTCGTCGCGAGCCTCCTCAAGTATCCCACCTACATGACGTTCTTCTCGACGCCAGAGAAGCTCGAGATCGGCGGCGTGCCATTCACGACGGCCGGCGACAAGCCCACGCGGCGCGAGGCGCTGGGCTATTACCGCAAGGTGGCGGAGTTCTATGCACTGGACGTCCGGCTCTACCACGTCGTGACGGCGTTCGAGCGCGTGCCGCTAGGCTTCGAGCTGACCGTGCGCGGCGCCGCGCACGGGGCGCCAGCGCGGGTGCGCGCACGCAACGTCGTGTTTGCAACCGGATACTTTGACTCGCCTAATCCTCTCGGTGTGCCCGGGGAGGACCTCCCGCACGTATCCCACTTCTTCACCGAGGCGCACCCTTACTGGCGGCAGAGTGTCGTGGTGGTGGGCGGAGGCAACAGCGCCGTGGAGGCCGCCCTGGAGCTTCACCGCGTCGGTGCGCGGGTCACGATCGTCCACTTCCTGAGCGAGTTCGATCGCGGCGTGAAACCGTGGATCCTCCCCGACATCACGAATCGCCTGAAGGACGGGAGCATCGCGGCCCGCTGGCTATCCCGGGTGGTCGAGATTCGCCCCCGTGAGGTGATCGTCCGGTCCGAGACGATCGGCGCCGTCGCGTGCCTCCCGGCGGACTTCGTGCTGGCAATGACCGGGTACCGCGCCGATCTGTCACTGCTGCGGGCGGCGGGGGTGACGGTGGACGAGAAGACAGGCGTTCCGCAGCACGACCCGGCCACGATGCAAACGAACGTCCCCGGCGTGTTCATCGCCGGCGTCCTGGCATCGGGCCTCGATGCGAACCGCATCTTCATCGAGAACGGCCGCGCCCACGGAGGGCTCATCTGCGGTTACCTAAAAGCACAACCCCCCAGAGTTGCCCCTGGGGGGTGATCGCCTGCCCGACACCGTGCGCCCTAGAACCCGATGTGAGCGAGGCGAATTCTCGTGCCGCGCTCTCTGCAAGGGCTGGGACCGGTGCCACCTCTGGCAGCCGGGCTATCTCGACCACTGCTCGAGACCCCTGGGCTTTGCGCCCCGCCGTCGCCGGCGGTTTGCCCTTGACAGAGCTGTGCTGCCGCGGGATAGCAGCAAAAACGGTGCCCCAACCGTATCCCGCGTCACATCCGCGCTGTAGCAACCGTGTCAGCGTCGTTTCTCGTAGTAAACTGCACGATTTCTTGCATCCTGCACTGTGTCGCACCTTGTCCTGATCGCTCCGGCCGCCTTCAAGGGGACGCTCGGGCCACGTCAGGTCGCCGACGCCCTGGCGGCTGGCGTCCGCCGCGCCCTGCCGGAAGCCTCGGTCCTCCAGTGCCCGGTCTCCGACGGAGGTGACGGCCTGCTCGACGCTGTGCTCCCGCCCGGCATGCTGCGCGAGCAGCTGCAGGTCACGGGTCCGCTGGGGGATCCCGTATCCGCCGAGCTTGGCTGGGTCGATCCGGAGACGGCGATCTTCGAGTCGGCAACCGCCTGCGGGATCCGCCTGCTGCGACCTGACCAGCTCGACCCGCTGCGCACCACGACGCGGGGCGTGGGCGAGGTGATCTGGGAGGCGGGCGAGCGAGGCGCGAAGAGCGTCGTGGTGGGGCTGGGCGGATCCGCCACGGTCGACGGCGGCACGGGGATGGCGCGGGGGTTGGGCTGGACGTTCCGGGATTCGCGCGGCGCAGCGCTGCTCGAAGGCGGTGGCGCGCTCGCCGATCTCACGGCATTGGAGGGCGGCTGGTCCCTCCCGGCGCGCGTCATCGGGCTCGCCGACGTCACGACGCCGCTCGTCGGCCCGGACGGCGCGGCGCCGGTGTTTGGACCTCAGAAGGGGGCCACGCCGGACGGGGTGTGGCGGCTCACCCAGGCGCTCGAGCGGCTGGCTCGGCTGATGGCGGATCACGGCAGGCCGGACCTCGCCACGCTCCCCGGTGGCGGCGCCGCCGGTGGGCTCGGGGCGGGGCTCGTGTTCTTCGCCAAGGCAGAGCTGATGGCGGGCGCGGAGTGGGTCCTGTCCCGCGTGGGATTCGACGCGGCGCTCGCCAAGGCGGACTTGGTGCTCACGGGAGAAGGCTCCTTCGACCGCACGTCGCTCGTGGGCAAGGCGTCGGGCGAGGTGGTGCGCCGGGCGCAGGCGGCGAAGAAGCGGGTGGCCGTCGTGGCCGGGAAGGTCGAGGGCCTGATCGGTCTGCACGCGCTCGATGGGGAGGGCCGGACGCTCGACGCGGCCGGGGTGGCGGCGCTCGGCGAGCGCGCGACGCGGCAAGCGTTCGGGTTGCCCGCCGCCTAGCGGCAGGTCTATCTTCCCGCCCCTATGCCCCCCGCCGACAACCTGATGGACAAGCTCGTATCGCTCTCCAAGCGGCGCGGGTTCGTGTTTCAGTCGTCGGAGATTTACGGCGGGCTGGGGTCGGTGTGGGACTATGGTCCGCTCGGTGTCGAGCTGAAGAAGAACATCAAGGAGCGCTGGTGGCGCTCCATGGTCCATGAGCGGGAGGACATCGAGGGGCTCGACGCGGCGATCCTGATGCACCCCAAGGTGTGGGAGGCCTCGGGGCACGTGGCGGGGTTCTCGGACCCGTTGGTCGACTGCAAACACTGCAAGAACCGGTTTCGGGCGGACGATCCCCGCATCAAGGGGACGCCCGGCCAGCCGGACGCACAATGTCCGGTGTGCGGCTCGCGGGGCACCCTCACCGCTCCGCGGATGTTCAATCTGATGTTCAAGACCTTCATGGGGCCGGTCGAGGAAGCCGCCGCCGTGGTCTACTTGCGCCCTGAGACGGCGCAGGGCATCTACGTCAACTACCTCAACGTGCTGCAGTCCTCGCGCCAGAAGATCCCGTTCGGCATCGCGCAGATCGGCAAGGCGTTCCGCAACGAGATCACGCCGGGGAACTTCACCTTCCGTACCCGCGAATTCGAGCAGATGGAGATGCAGTTCTTCGTCAAGCCGGGAACGGACGCGGAATGGTTCGAGTTCTGGCGCCACGAGCGGATGAAATGGCTGGTCGGAAATCTCGGCATCCGGGCGGAGAAGGTCCGCTTCCACCAGCACACGCAGCAGGAGCTCGCCCACTACGCGAAGGACGCCTACGACATCGAGTACGAGTTTCCCTTCGGGTGGAACGAGTTCGAGGGCATCCACAACCGCACGGATTTCGACCTGTCGCGGCACCAGGAGTATTCGGGCAAGAAGCTCGACTACCTCGACCCGGCGACGAGCGAGCGGTTCGTCCCCTACGTGGTCGAGACGTCCGCCGGCGCGGACCGCACCACGCTCGTGGTGCTGTGCGACGCCTACCACGAGGAGGACGTGGCAGGGGAGAAGCGCGTCGTACTCCGCTTCCGTCCGGCCATCGCCCCGCTCAAGGCGGCGGTCTTTCCACTCGTGAACAAGGACGGCATGCCCGAGCTGGCCCGCCGCATCTACGACGACGTGCGCACGCACTGCAATGCGTTCTACGACGACGGCGGCTCGATCGGCCGCCGCTACCGCCGCCAGGACGAGGCCGGAACGCCGTTCGGCATCACGATCGACGGCCAGTCCACGCAGGACGGCACGGTCACGGTGCGGGACCGGGATACGCTGCAACAGGTCAGGGTGGCTTCCGACCGCTTGGTGCAGTTCCTCGGGGACAAGCTCAGAGGCTGAACGGCGTGGGGAGTGGTACCTGTCGATGCAAGCCGTGGGCGGGGTGCACACCGTCGGGTACCACTCCCCACTCCCCACGTATCGCTTATGCGGCTCGATGATTTCCAGCAGCTCGTCGAGCGGCTCCTGAAGCAGGTGCCGCCGACATATCTCGACGGGGTCGTGGCGGTGGAAGTGAGCCCCAAGGCCGTGCCGCACCCCGTTCGGGGCGACGTCTACACCCTGGGCGAGTGCATTCCGCTCGAATGGAGCGGCAACGGCGCCGATCTCCAGTCCCGCGTCGTCCTCTACCACGGCTCCTTCGCGGCGCTCGCCCGGCGGGGCGACTACGAGTGGCGCGAGGAGGCGTGGGAGACGCTCGCCCACGAGCTGCGTCACCATCTCGAATGGCGCGCGAACTCCGGTGCGCTCGAGGCCTACGATTGGGCGGCCGAGCAGAACTTCGCGCGCCAGGAGGGGCAGCCTTTCGACCCGGTGTTCTACCGCTCGGGCGAAAAGATCGCCGACGGGGTCTACAAGGTCGAGGACGACGTCTTCATCGAGAACTGGACGGCGGAAAGGGGGAACCCTAAAGGACTCCCTGGCGGTCGGAGGGAAGGGTTGGAGACGGTGTGGCACGGGAAGCGATACCGTGCCTCACTGCCGCGCGATGTCCACCCTCCGGCCTTCCTCACGCTCGAAGGACTCGATGAGCCGCCCCCGGGGGAGGCCGTCGTGGTGGTTTCCCGCAAGTCCTCGTTGGGCGACCTGTGGCGCCGCCGGGCGCCGGCCGCAGCGGTCGTGACGGTGGAGCCGGTCGGTGGCTAAGCGCGTCTTCCTGGCCGCGCGCGACCTGGTGTTCCGATCCAAGCTGGCAGCCGTCGTGGACGGCGCCGGAGCGGTAGTGGGGCGGGATCCGGCCGAATGCGAGCTCGCCGTCGTGGACGTGGAGCTTCCCGGGGCGGCGGACCGCATCCGGAGCTTCATCGAGCAAGGCATGACGGTGCTGGCGTACGGAGCGCACGTGCGGCCGGAGCTGCTGCGCGCGGCCCGTGAAGCCGGTGCTACGGCCGTCCCGAACTCCCAGGTGCAGGAGCGGCTCGCCGGCCTGCTGAAAGCTTGAGGGGCGCAGCGTGCTGCGCCCCTCGGTCCAGCCGACTGCGCTTGTTACTTCGACGTCAGTTCGACCGGGATCTGCCGCGGCTTGGCCTGCTCCACCTTCGGCAGGGTCAACGTGAGAACACCATGGTCGTAGGTGGCCTTGATGCCGCGCGCGTCCACGGTGGCGGGCAGAGTGAAGCTGCGCTCGAACGCGCCGTAGGTGCGCTCGTAGCGGTGCACCCGCTTGGTCCGCTCTTCCTCCACGTGCTGCTTCGTGCCGCGGATCGTGAGGACGTTCCCTTCGAGCGAGATCTGCACATCCTCGGGCTTCACGCCCGGTACCTCCGCCGCGATCCTGATGGCCTCGGCCTGCTCGGAGATGTCCACCGGCGGCACCCAGGCCGTAGTCGCTCCATCCTGGGACAGCAGGTTGAAGAAGTCGGCCAGCACCGGATCCTTCGTGATGTTGCGCGTGGTCAGCAACATACCATTCGCCTCCTTTCAAGACGGAAACCACTCGAGGCCCCACGGCCTCGCCACGCGGGGTTTGCAACCGCCGTGCCGATCGGGAGGGCCCCGCGTTTGCCAGGATGACAAACGCGTGGCACCAGCTTGGCACTGCCGCTGCCAGCTTTGCCGGCCGCTCGGGGGTTTGAGGCCGCCGCGGGAGGCTCTATCTTTTGCGGCACCCGTGAAGCTTCTCTCCTCGATCCTGGCGCTCGCCGCGCTCGCCGGCGGCCGCGCCGCCGGCCACCAGGGCCCGGATTTCCGCATCCTCGTGACGAGCGAGTCAGGGGACATCATCACCCAGCTCGCCTGGGACGGAGCCGCGCTGCGGACCGTCAAGGTGGTGCCCGTGGGCGTCATGCCGGCGGACATCGACGGTCCCCACAACGTGACCGTCTCACCGGACGGCAGGTTTTGGTACGTCTCGATAGCGCACGGTACGCCGTACGGCTCGCTCTGGAAGATGGCGGCGGACGGCGACACGCTGGTCCGCCAAGCCCCGCTCGAGATGTTCCCCACGACGATCGCCCTGACGCCGGACGGCGAGCTGGCCTTCGTCGCCAACTCGGACTTTCACGGCGACCACCCGCGCAAGAATGTGGTCTCCGTCGTCTACACCGGCCCGATGCTCACCCTCGCGCAGCTGCCGGCGTGCGACATGCCGCACGGGGTGAGGGTGAATCACGCCGGGACCCGCGTCTACGTGTCCTGCATGAATTCGGACGAGCTCCTGGAGATCGACCGCGAGACGCTCGGGATCGCGCGGCGGCACCCGACGGGCGGCATGACGATGCCCGCGACCACGGGCCACGAAGGGACGAAGGGCGGGGCCATACGCGACGCCTGCATGCCGACATTCGTGTCGGTGTCGCCCGACGATCGGCGCCTGTACGTGGCCTGCAACGCCAGCGACGCCCTGCAGGTCGTGGACGCCGGCACGCTGGAGCTCCTGCGGGCAGTCCCCACGGGGCACGGCGCCTACAATGTCGAGCCGTCGCCGGACGGCCGCTGGGTCATCGTGACGAACAAAAAGGACCGCAGCGTGTCGCTGTTCGACGCGGCCACCCTGACCGAGGCGGCCCGGATCCCGACGTCGAAGCAGCTGCCCCATGGGATCGCGTACGCACCGGACGGCAGGTTCGCGTTCGTCTCGGTTGAGAGCGTCGGGGCCGATCCGGGCGCTGTGGATGTCATCGACCTGACGACGCAGACCCGGGTGGCGACCACGCCGATCCCCCTCCAGCCCACCGGGATCGCCATCCTGCGCCGGCCATGACCCATACGACCGTCGTCGCGCTGCCGCCGGAGGAGTTGCTGGCGCGGGCGCAGGCCTTCTTCGCCGAGCGCGTTCCCCACGCCGCAGCCTTCGTCGAGAAGCAGGGGCCCAGGTTCCTGGTGCTGCGCGGCCAGGGGGGCGAGGAAGTCGTCTTCAGCGCCTGGACGGACGCCGCTGGGAAAACGCGGGTGCGCGCGTCGACGCTGTTCTTCGACCAGGCCGTGGACCGCTTCCTGTCGACGCTGCCGCTCGAGGCGGGCGTGGAGGTCGTGTGACGGCCGCCGCGGAACGGTTCGCCGTGCGCGTCATGGTGACCGATGTCTGGGACCACGTGGAGATTCCCGTCGAGCCGGGCACGACGGTGGCCGAGCTGAAGCGTGAGGCCCTGACCCGGGCCTTGAAGCGGTCCGCGATCCGGCTCGACGACTACGTCGTCAAGTTCCGCGGCGCGCAGGTCACGGACGAATCCGCGACCCTCGGTGCGCTCGGCGCCGTCCCCAACGCGCCGTTCATCGTGCTGCCGGCGCGGCGCCGGCCGGTGCGATGAAGCCGGTCGGCCGCGCCCTCACCACGTTCACCGTCGGCTTCCTGGCGCTCGACGCGTTGCTGCTTGGCTATCTGGGCGTCGTCCTTTCGCGGCCGCTCGTCCTCGCGAGCGGCGGCGTGTGCGCCGTGGCCGCGGCGCTCGTTGTGGTCGGCTGGCGGCGTTACCGCCGGGCGCTGGTCGAGCTCGAGGCCGCCCGGCAGGCGATACGAGCCGAGCTGGAGTCGATTCGCGATCTCCTGAAGCAGCATCATCTCCACAACTAGCCGGTCATGACCGTCTCGGTCGTCTGGCACCCCGCATGCGAGTTGCACGAGCCGGGGCCCGGTCACCCCGAGCAGGCCGATCGCATCCGCGCGGTGCTCGCGGCGCTGCGCGCGCCCGCCCTGGTGTCGCGCGTCCTCTGGAGCGAGGCCCGGCCGGCCGACCGGGCGGCGATCGAGCGCGTGCACGCGGCGCCCTACGTCGCCGCTCTGGAGCAGCTCGCCGCGCGTGGCGGCGGCGCGCTCGATCCCGATACCTACCTGGGCGCGCGCAGCTTCGCCGCGGCGCTCGCCGCGGCCGGCGTCGCGATCAGAGCCGTGGAGCAGGCGCTGGCGGCGGGCGGGGGAGGCACGGCGTTCGGCGCGACGCGTCCGCCCGGCCACCACGCCCTCGCGGCCCGCGCTATGGGGTTCTGCTTCTTCAACAACGTGGTGATCGCCGCCCGTCGCGCCCAGGAGCTCGGGCGCGCGCGCGTGCTGATCGTGGATTGGGACGTGCACCACGGCAACGGCACCCAGGCGCTGGTCGAGCGCGACCCGTCGATCCGCTACGTCTCCATGCATCAGTACCCATGGTATCCCGGCACCGGCGCCGAGCAGGAGCGGGGGGTGGGCAACGTCTTCAACGTGCCGCGCCCGCCCGGGTTGCCGCGGGCGACGTATGTGCGCGACCTCCTCGCCGCCGTGGACGCGGCGCTCGATGGGTGGGCGCCGGACCTGCTGCTCGTCTCCGCAGGGTTCGACTCGCTGGGCGGCGACCCGCTCGGCGGCTTCACGCTCGAGGCCGACGACGTCGCGGCGTGGACCACCGCGTTGCGCGAACGCGTCGCCCCGGCACCGGTCGTGGGCGTGCTCGAGGGCGGCTACCGGCTCGACCTGCTCGCGGCCGGTGTCCGCGCGCACGTCGGCGCGCTTGCCTGACCGGAAGGCCGCGCCGATACTTCCACCCATGGCTCTGAGACTGGCCATCGAGGAGTGCACGCTCACGACGCGGCACCCGTTCGCCATCGCCCGCGGATCGACGACCGGCTACCGCCGCGTGTGGGTCCGGGTGATCGACGAGGAGGGCCTGGAGGGCTGGGGCGAGGCGGATCCCTCCTCCTACTACGGTGAGACTTACGATACCGTCCGCGCGACGATCGAGCGGCTCGCGCCGCACCTGCCGCGGGACCCGTTCGATCTGGAAGGCGCCGAGGACTGCTTCCGCGGCGTCGCCCCCACCCAGACGGCGGCCGCTCGCGCCGCGCTGTCCGCCGCGCTGCACGATCTGTGCGGCAAGCGATTGGGACAGCCGCTGTGGCGTCTCTGGGGACTCGACCCCCGCAAGGCGCCGCGCTCCTCGTTCACGATCGGCCTCGGCACGCCGGAGCAGCTGCGCGCGAAAGTAGCCGAGGCCGAGGTCTATCCCGTTCTCAAGATCAAGCTCGGCACTGACCGGGACGAAGCGATCCTGCGCACGGTCCGCGACGCGACGGACAAGCCGATCCGCGTGGACGCGAACGCCGGGTGGACCCTGGAGCGCGCTCTGCGCATGCTGCCCGTCCTGAAGGAGCACGGCGTCGAGCTGCTGGAGCAGCCGCTCGCGCCCGAGGACCTCGAGGGCACGGCGCGCGTCACCGCCGCGGCGGGAGACCTGCCCGTGGTCGTCGATGAGAGCTGTCTCGTCGCGTCGGACATCCCGCGCCTGGCCGGCAAAGTGGGCGGCATCAACATCAAGCTCGCCAAGTGCGGCTCGCTGCGGGAAGCGCTGCGGATGATCGCCGTGGCGCGGGCCCACGGGATGGTGGTGATGGTGGGCTGCATGATTGAATCGTCGCTCGGTATCACCGCCGCCGCCCACTTTACGCCGCTCGTGGACTACGCGGACCTGGACGGCGCCGCGCTGACGGTGGACGACCCGTTCGCAGGCGCGACCATCGACGGCGGGCAGATCCGCTTGCCGGTCGAGCCGGGGCTGGGTGTGAAGAGGCGCGAGTGAACGGAGGGAGTCTGGCCGAGCCGGGGCTTCAGCCGCGCACCGCGCCCACCAGTTCCCGACCAGCTGATCTTACGGCCGGCCTGGTCCGGTACGCTGAGGTCGTCCTCCCGCTCCCGGTGGTCCGCCCCTATACCTACAGGATTCCCGACGATCTCGCGGCGCGGGCCGCCCCCGGCGCCCGGGTCGTGGTGCCGCTGCAGCGGCGCCGGGTCGTGGCGCTGGTCACGGCGGTGGACGTGCCGCCTCCGCCCGTCGCGGCGAGCCAGATCCTCGACGCGCCGGACGCCGAGCCGGCCCTCTCCCCCGCGTTGCTCGAGCTGGGGCGCTGGATCTCGCGGTACTACGGCACGCCGCTCGGCCTGGCCCTGCGGGCGATCCTCCCCGGCCCCCTGTGGAGTGTGCAGCGGCCCGCCGGCCCGGCGGCGGCAAGCGAGCGTGTGGTGGTCCTGGCGCAGCCGCTCGGGTCGCTGCTGGAGCGCGAGCAGGCATTTCGGCGGGCGCCGCGACGCCGCGCGGCCTACGAGGCGCTTGAGGCGCTGGGCGGGTCGGCGCCGGCGCGCCACCTCGTCGACCAGCTGAAGATCTCCCCCGCGGTACTGGATGGGCTCGTGACGCAGGGGCTCGCCCGCGTCGAGCGCGTGGCCGCGCTGCGCGATCCGTTCGCCGGGCTGTCCTCCCCTCCGCCCCCGGTGCTCACGGCGGACCAGCGGCGGGTCGTGGACCTGATCCTCGCCGGACCACCGGAGGTGCCGGCGTTGGTGCACGGCGTCACGGGCTCGGGGAAGACTCTGGTCTATCTCGAAGTGCTGCGGAGCGTGGTGGCGTCCGGGCACGGCGCCATTCTGCTCGTCCCCGAGATCGCGCTGACGCCGCAGACGGTGGCACGGGTGCGGGGAGTGTTCGGCGACCAGGTGGCCGTCCTGCATTCGGGGCTCTCGGACGGCGAGCGGGCGGACGCCTGGCGCGCCCTGCGCCGGGGGGAGCGCCGCGTCGCGGTGGGCCCTCGCTCCGCGGTGTTCGCGCCGGTGCAGCGGCTCGGGGCGATCGTCGTGGACGAGGAGCACGAGCCGAGCTACAAGCAGGGAACGGCGCCGCGCTACCACGCACGTGACGCCGCGTTGGTGCGGGCGCGGCTCGAGGAGGGGGGGGCGCGACTGCTGTTCGGTAGCGCGACGCCGTCGCTGGAAACGCTGCACCTGGCGCGGGAGGGCCGGATTCGCACCTTCGAGCTGCCGCAGCGCATCGGCGCGCGGCCGCTACCGCCCGTCGAGGTGATCGACCTGCGCACGGCGCCGCGCGTCCCGGACGCGCGGGGGGTGCCCTGGTCCGAGGCGCTCGATGCGGCGGTGGCGGGCGCGCTGGCGCGGGGCGAGCAGGTGATCCTGCTCCTCAACCGCCGGGGGTTCGCGACCTTCCTCCAGTGCCCGCACTGCGGCGACGTGCGGGACTGTCCCCGCTGCGCCATCGCGCTCACGGTACACCAGACGCCGCCCGCCCTGCGCTGCCATTACTGCGGCCACGAGGAGCCGATTCCGGGCTGCTGCGGGCAGTGTGGCCATGAGACCCAGCGCATGCGAGGGCTCGGGACCCAGCAGCTCGAGCACTTCGTGGGCCTGCGGTTTCCGGCGGCGCGGGTGGCGCGGATGGACCTCGACACGACGAGCACCAAGTGGGCGCACCACCGCATCCTCGAGCGCGTGGCGCGGGGGGACGTAGACATCCTGCTCGGCACCCAGATGATCGCGAAGGGGCTGGATTTCCCGAACGTCACCGTGGTCGGCGTGGTGGACGCGGACACCGGGCTCCATCTGCCGGACTTTCGGGCCGCCGAGCGCACCTTCCAGCTGGTGGCCCAGGTGGCGGGCCGGGCGGGGCGGGGGCCGAAGGGCGGCCACGTGTTCGCCCAGACGCGCGCGCCCGACCATCACGCCATCCGGGCGGCGGCGGCCCATTCGGTGATCGAGTTCACCGCGGCGGAGCTCCCGCTACGCGCGCCGCCTGGTCCGGCGTACCCGCCGCACGTCGGCCTGGCGCGCTTCGTGGCGAGCGGCACGGACGCCGGGCGCACGCAGCAGACAGCCGAGCGCGTGGCCGCGTGGCTCCGCCGGGCGAACACCGAGCGTTTGGGCGGGGCGCTGACCGTGCTCGGACCCGCGCCCTGTCCGATCGAGCGGCTCAAAGGGCGCTGGCGCTGGCACGTGCTTGTGAAGTCGACCGAGGCGCGGGCGATCGGACGCGTCGTCCGCGCGTGGAGCGCGCGGGCGCGCCGCGCGGTCGTCGTCGATCGCGATCCGGTCTCGCTGTTGTGAGCGGAGCCGTTGCGTGAGGGGATTCGTCCCGCGTATGTTCACCGTCCTGTGAGTCGCCCCCGCTTCCAGTATCGACCACCCAACTTCGAAGCGCCGCCGCTCTCGGGGGCTCCCGACGCGCGCTTCGAGCCCGCACCCGCCGACGGGGTTCTTCCCGACGGTTTTTTTTCGACCACGAACCTTCCGACCTACGTCAAGGTGCGCGGTGCATGGCGCCCACCGCGGCTCCCCCGGATGGACTGCGTGATCGTCCTCCACCCGCACGGCGACCTCGTGGTGACCGAGCCGCGTCGGGTGCAGCAGGGCGCGCCGGTCGCCGTCGGCGCGGCGGAGGACGGCAGCCAGGGCATCTACGTACACGTCGAGGGCTTCCTCGGCGGCAGTCACAGCGCCAACGAGTTCCGCTTCATGCAGACGGAAGTGTCCCGCGAGCGGCCGGCGGACTACGGCCTGCTGGCGCAGCTGCTGGGCGAGGAGAAGCAGCGCGGCGGCAAGACTCTGTGGGTCGTGGGGCCCGCGCTGGTGCACGCCCGGGCGCGCGAAGACCTGATCTGGTTCATCCGCAACGGCTACGTGAGCGCGCTGCTCGGCGGCAACGCCGTCGCAGTGCACGACCTCGAGGCCGCGATCTTCGGCACCACGCTGGGCATGTCGAGCAGCGGCGAGGGGGTCGAGGGCGGGCACGCGCTCCACATGCGCGCCATCAACACCATCCGTGGGGCCGGTGGCATCGCCCGGGCGGTGGAGCGGGGAATCGTGACGTCGGGGATCATGCACGCCCTCGTGGAGCATCGCGTCCCCTTCGTGCTGGCGGGCTCAATCCGCGACGACGGGCCGCTTCCCGAGGTGTTGAGCGACACGCTCGCCGCACAGGACGCGATGCGGCAGCATACGGCGCAGGCGACGTTCGCAGTGTTCGTCGCGACGGCGCTGCACGCCATCGCGGTCGGCAACATGCTCCCGGCCTTCGTGGACGCCCCCACGCCGGACGGCATCCGCCCGCTCACGACGATCTGCGTGGATCAGACGGAGTTCGTCGTGACGAAGCTCAAGGATCGCGGCACGCACCAGGCGTACGGCGTCGTGACCAACGCCCAGGACTTCATGCACGTGCTGCGCTTCTACGTGGAGCGATGGCAGCAGGCCCAGACTCCCGCCTCCCTGGTCCGCTGACGCCCGGGCAGGGCCCGGGCTGGGCGAAGCTGGCGGAGGCGGTGGCGGCCCGCGTGCCGCCCGCCGAGATCGACACGATCTACCTGTTCCGGCCCCTCAAGCGCGAGGGGCGGGAATGGGGCACTGCGGTGGTCACCCGGCGGCCGACGGAGCCCGGCGGCCGGTTGCGGGTTTACACGGCGCGCTACATGCTGATCGTGCGTGGCAAGGAGCGCGGCCAGTCGAAGGTCGAGGTGACGGAGACGGCGCTCACGCCGGCCGAGGTGCTGGAGCGCGTCGTGCAGGCGGCCGCCGATCGCACGGGGGATCCCGAGCCGCCCATCGCCGTGGGGCCATCGGTGTGGTATGAAAGCTCATAGGAGGTGACGGGTTGATCGACTCACGAATGTTCGTGCCGACCAAGGCCTTCCTGACCAAGGGCGTAGGCCGGCACAAGGAGAAGCTCACCAGCTTCGAGATGTCCCTCCGGGACGCCCATCTCGCCAACTTCAACCTCGTGCGGGTGAGCTCGATCTTTCCGCCGCACTGCGAGCTGATGGACCGCGAAGAGGGGCTGTCGCTGCTGAAACCCGGCCAAGTGGTGTTCGCCGTCATCGCCGAGTCGTCGACGAACGAGCCGAGCCGGCTCGTCTCGGCCTCGATCGGCGTCGCCATGCCCGCCGACGCGACCCACCACGGCTACATCTCCGAACACCACAGCTATGGCCAGAACGAGATGGCCGCCGGCGAGTATGCGGAGGACCTCGCCGCGTCCATGCTCGCCACCGTCCTGGGGGTGCCGTTCGACCCGGAGAAGGCGTGGGACGAGCGCCGCGAGCAGTGGCTGCTCTCCGGTGAGATCGTGCGCACGATGAACGTCACCTCCGCCGCCGAATGCGGGGACGACGGGCGCTGGACGACCGTGGTCTCGGCCGTGTGCTTCTGCGGCTGATCGCCGCGACCGACGCCGCCGGCGGCGTCTCCTTCGGCCTGGCGTTCGCTGCGGGGCTCCTGAGCTTTTTGTCGCCCTGCGTCCTGCCGCTCATCCCGAGCTACGTCGGCTTCCTCACCGGCCTGTCGCTGGAGGAGCTGCAGGCGCGGCGCGGCACGGCGCTGCTGCACGCGCTGTGGTTCGTCGCCGGGTTCTCACTCGTCTTCCTGGCTCTCGGCGCCACGGCGTCCGCCCTGGGGCGGCTGCTCCTCCAGTACCAGCTGTGGCTCGGGCGGGTGGGCGGCGTCCTGGTCGTCGCGTTCGGCCTCTACCTGCTGGGAGTGCTGCGGCCGGCCTTCCTGATGCGGGAGCGTCGCCTCCAGCTCGCCCGCAAGCCGCTCGGGTATCTCGGCTCGGGAGTCGTGGGCATCGCCTTCGGCGCGGCCTGGACCCCCTGCGTGGGGCCGATTCTCGGCGCGATCCTCACCCTCGCCGCCGCCCAGGCGAGCGTCGGTCAGGGAGTCGTGCTGCTCGGCGTCTATGCGCTCGGGCTGGCCGTGCCGTTCCTGATCACGGCCTACGCCCTGGACCGCTTCCTCACGTGGTTCCAGCGCTTCCGCCCCTACATCGTGTGGGTGGACCGCACGGCGGGCGCGCTGCTCGTGCTGCTCGGCGTGCTGCTGCTCACGGACCGCTTCACGCTGATCGCGAGCTACCTCCAGGGGCTGACCCCGCAGTTCCTGAAGAGCCGGTTGTGAGGGATGTGGCAGCGCGGCCTAAGGGACAATACGTGCGTGCGTTAGCGTCGTGCCGCCCCGAGCACGAGCGCTGCCTGGGAACTCAGGAGGCGACCCGCCTATATTACGGACCAGCGATCCCCTGACCGAGGTGACAGATGACGACTCTCCAGAAATATTGGTCATATCTCGCCGTCGCTCTCGCCGCCACGGCGTTCGCCTGCGTCAAGGGCGAGCAGTCGGCGCAGCAGGCCGACTCGACGGCGCGCAACCTGACGCTCGCGCCGACCGAATCATCGGGGGCGATGAAGGACGTGCCTGCCGCGCAGCCGAGGCAACCCGAGAAGAAGGCCACGACCCCCGCCCCCAAGACCCCCGCTCCCAAGCCCGCGGCCCCGACCACCCTGACCCTCGCGGCCGGGACGCGGGTCGGGCTCACCGCGAGCGATTCGATTAGCACGCGGTCGGCCAAGGCCGGCGACGCATTCACCGCCACGGTCGGCCAGGACGTGAAGGACGCTTCCGGGCACGTAGTGATCCCCGCGGGGTCGAGGGTCGAAGGCACGATCACGGCCGCCGACCCGGCGCCCAATCCCAACTCGAGCGGCAAGATCGAGCTCGCCATCAAGAGCGTCACCGTTCGGGGGACGAGCTACCCCGTGGACGCGACCGTCGTCTCGAAGGACACGGTGATGCAGGGTCGCGGCGTGACGGGCGCCGACGCCGCCAAGGTCGCGGGAGGCGCCGCCATCGGCGCCATCGCGGGCCGGCTCCTGGGCAAGAACGCGAAGGGCGCAGTGGTCGGCGGGGCCGCCGGCGCGGCCGCCGGCGCGGTCGCCGCGCGCAAGTCGCGGGACATCGACGTGGTGATTCCCAAGGGTGCCGCGATCACCATCAAGCTGGACAAGTCGCTGACGGTCAAGCGGACGTAACCGCGTCTCAGTACCCCGCCGCGCCGCCGCCGCGCCTGGGATCGGCCACACCGACCCAGCCGGCGGCGGTTCGCATGATGGCGTTGATGTCCGTCTTGAATCCCCAGGCGCTCACTCGGTGGCCCATCGCCTCGAGCGAATCGATGGACGCCGGCACGAAGCCCGCCCGCTCCACGTGGATCAGATCGGGCAGCCCCTGGTGATGAAGGCGCGGGGCTGCCACCGCGTCGACGAGCGACATCTCCTGATCGATCACGTTGGTGATCACCTGATAGACGGCCGTGGGGATGCGGGAGCCGCCGGGGGAGCCGAGCACGAGGACCAAGCTCGCTCTCGGGTCGAGGACGATCGAGGGCGTCATCGCCGACAGCATGCGTTTCCCCGGCGCGATCGCGTTCGCCTCTCCCTGCACCAGGCCGTACAGGTTGGGCTTCCCCGGCGCGGTCGCGAAATCGTCCATTTCGTCGTTGAGCAGGAACCCCGCGCCGGTCACGGTCACCGCGCTCCCGAAGTCATTGTTGAGCGTTGTCGTGCAGGAGACGGCGCCGCCGTCCGCGTCCACGATAGAATAGTGCGTGGTGCTCGTGTCCTCTTCCGCTTCCACCACGGGAGCTGACGTCGTCCCTGTCGCACGGCCCGGGTCGATCGCGGCGCGAAGCTCCGCCGCGTAGGCCTTGCTCACCAGGCGCTTGAGCGGCAGCGAGACGAAGTCGGGGTCGCCGAGGAAGGCATTGCGGTCGGCGTACGCGCGGCGCATCGCCTCGGCTTGGAGGTGCAGCAAGCGCGCGCTGCCGAACGCGGGCAGCGGCCCGAAGCCTTCCATAGTATTGAGGATCTCGGCCAGCGTGACGCCGCCGCCGGAGGGTGGCGGCATGGTGTAGACGGTGTAGCCCCGGTAGTCGATCTGGAGCGGGGCGCGCCACTTGGCGCGGTAGCGCCCGAGGTCGTCCCGCGTGATCAGCCCGCCGCCCCGCTCCATCTCGCGCACCATCAAATCGGCGATCTGCCCGCGGTAGAACACCTTGGGCCCGCTGTCGGCGATGAGCTCGAGCGTGCGGGCGAGCTCGGCTTGCACGAAGCGGGTGCCGGCCGGCGGCGCCTCGCCGTTCTGGAGAAACTGAGCGCGCGAGGCGGGGAAGCGGGCGAGCCGCGACGCCTCGCGAGCGATCTGGTGGCTGCGCGGGCCGTCCAACACGTGCCCGTCGCGGGCCAGGGCGATCGCGGGAGCGACGAGGGCTCTCCACGGCAGCTTGCCGTACTTGCGATGCGCTTCCCACAGTCCCGCGACGCTCCCCGGCACCGCGACGGACAGGTGGCCGGTGAGCGACGACGCGGCGGGCTTCCCGGTCGAATCCACGTACATCCCGGGCGTCGCGCGCCGGGGCGCGGCTTCGCGGTAGTCGAGGGCGCGCACCGTCCCGCCCGGGTCGCGGATCAACATGAACCCGCCGCCGCCGATGTTCCCGGCAACGGGCTCGACGACGGCGAGCGCGAACGCGACCGCGACAGCCGCATCCACGGCGTTGCCGCCGCGCCGCAGGATCGCCACGCCGACGTCGCTCGCGAGCGGATGTCCGGACACGACCATCGCGTGGCGGCTGGCGACCGGCTTCGCGCGCCCGGTGAGCGGCCAGTCGCTCGCGATGAGCGCGCGGCGCGTGGCGCGATCGGTGGCGGGGCCTGGAGCGGGCGCGACGCCCGGAGCGGGCGTGGCAGGCGCCGCGGCGCCCGACGGCGTGGGCGCGGGCTGCGGCGCCGGGACGCTGGAGCTCGCACAGGCGCCGAGCAGGGCGATGGTGACGAGGAGCGGCATGCGCATGCCTCATATTGTGTACGTTGACCCGAGCCGCGGTCAACGTCTAACTTGGGGGCCACCCGACATCCTTCATGCCCGCGCCCGAGTATCTCGATCCCCGTCTCACCGAGCACCGTAATCCGCGAACCGAGCGCATCGACGTCGCCTCGCCGCTCGAGATCGTGGATCTCATCAACGGCGAAGACGCCACGGTGGCGGCGGCCGTGCACCGGGAACGCGAAGCGGTCGCCCGCGCGATCGAGCTCACCGTAGCGGCCTTCCAGGGGGGCGGACGCCTCGTCTACGTCGGCGCGGGGACCTCCGGGCGCCTCGGCGTGCTCGACGCCAGCGAATGTCCCCCGACCTTCGGGACGCCCCCGGAGCTGGTCGTCGGCGTCATTGCGGGCGGCCTCCCGGCGCTCGTGAAGAGCCAGGAGGGCGCGGAGGACGACGTCAACGCCGGCGCCGCGGCGATGGACCGCGAGCGGGTGGAGCCGCGGGACTTCGTCCTGGGCATCGCGGCGAGCGGTACCACGCCATTCGTGCGCGCGGCGCTGTCCCGCGCACAGACGCTCGGCGCCGTGACGGGCCTCGTGTCCTGCTCCGACCCTCCGAAGCTGCTGGCCGGCAGCTGCGACGTGGTGATCCTTCCAAAGGTGGGGCCCGAGGTGCTGACGGGGTCCACCCGCATGAAGGCGGCCACCGCCACCAAGCTCGTGCTGAACACCATCACCACCGGCGCCATGATCCGCATGGGGCGCGCTTACGGCAACCTGATGGTCGACCTGATGGCCTGGAGCGACAAGCTGCGCGACCGGGGCGAGCGCATCGTGATGGAGTGCTGCGAGGTGGACCGCGAGGCCGCGCGGGCCGCGATCGAGGCTGCGGGAGGCTCGGCCAAGCTCGCGATCGTGATGGTGAGAAAAGGCATCGCGAAAGCCGAGGCGGAACGCTTGCTGCAGCAGGCGGGCGGGTTCGTGCGGCGCGCGGTCGGCGACCCTCCGCCCGTGACCCAGGCGCGCGGCCGGCGATGACGAGCTGCCTCGCCGTGGGGCTGATGTCGGGCACCTCGCTCGACGGCGTCTCGACGGCACTGGTGCGGCTCTCGGACGACCCCCTCGCTGCGCAGCTCGTCGCGTTCCGCCAGGAGCCGTACACGGCAGCGGAGCGCGGGGCCGTCATCGACGCCATCGCGCGCGGGCGCGCTCACGATCTCTCGATGCTGCATGTCGCGCTGGGGGAGCGCTTCGCCGGCGCCGTGCTCCAGCTGCTCGCCGGCGCCAGGGTCGCGCCGCGCGATCTTGCCTTCATTGCGTCGCACGGCCAGACGATCTGGCACGAGCCGGGCCGAGCCACGCTGCAGCTGGGCGACCCGGCAGTGATCGCCGAACGCGTCGGTGTGCGCGTCGTGAGCGACTTCCGCTCGCGCGACGTCGCGGCGGGCGGGCAGGGCGCGCCCCTCGTGCCGCTCGCGGACGTGATGCTGTTCGGGCATCCCGAGCGCGGGCGACTGCTCCTCAATCTCGGCGGGATGGCGAACGTCACCTGGGTGCCGAGGCGCGGCGTGATCGCCGGCGCGGTCGCCTTCGACACGGGGCCCGGCGTCGCCGTGATCGACGCCGTGACGCGGCGCGTCGACCCCGACGCCCCGTACGACCAGGACGGGGAGCGGGCGCGCCGCGGCCACCCCGACCTGAAGGCGCTGCACCAGCTCCTCACCGACCCGTTCTTCGATCAGCCGCCACCCAAGAGCACGGGGCGCGAGCGGTTCGGGATCGAGTTCGCGGACCGGCTGATCGCGCTGGTGCACGGCGCCGGCGGCTCGGCGAATGACGCCGTCGCGACCGCGACCGCGCTCACCGCGGAAACGGTCGCGCGCGGCATCGAGCGTTGGACCCCTCCTCCCGCCCCGGCCGGGGGGGACGAGTTGGTGATCTCGGGCGGGGGTGCCCGCAACCCGGCCCTGGTCGAGCTGCTCGCGGGACGGGTGCGGCCGCGGCCCGTTGTCCCGTTCGCCCAGCTCTTCTTCGACGGCGAGGCCAAGGAGGCGCTCGCCTTCGCGTTCCTGGGCTTCCTGACGCTCGCGGGGAAGCCCGGCAACCTCCCCGCCGCGACGGGGGCGCGCGGGCCCCGCGTGCTCGGTTCCGTCACGCCGGCGTGACGACGTCGCTCGCCCGGCTCGTGTTCCCCGCCTTGCGCTGGCGCGGCGGCAGCTTCGACCACGAGCGCGCCAAGATCGACGCCGCCCTCGCGGCCGGCGTCGGCGGCTTCATCATCTTCGGCGGCACCCCGGCCAGCGTCGGCGCGCTCACGCGCGCCCTCCGCCAGGGGGCCGGCCGGCCGCTCCTCATCGGCGCCGACCTGGAGCGCGGCGTTGCCCAGCAGGTGCCGGGCATGACCGAGCTGCCGCCCGCGGCGGCGCTCGGGTTGCTGGACGACCTCGAGGCGACGCGGACCGCCGGCATCATTACGGCATCCGAGGCGCGCGCGCTCGGCATCAACTGGGCCTTCGGCCCGGTGTGCGACCTCGACCTCGAGCCCAAGAACCCGATCATCCAGACCCGGTCGTTCGGCACCGAGCCCCTGCGCGTCGGCGAGCACGCGGCGGCCTGGGTCGAAGGGCTGCAGCAGCATGGCGTGCTGGGCTGCGCCAAACACTACCCCGGGCACGGCCGGACGCTGCGAGACTCGCACGAAACGCTGCCCCGGGTGACCACGCCCAGGGCGGAGCTACTGGCGGTCGACGGCACGCCCTTCGAGTGCGCGCTCCGCGCCGGTGTGGGCAGCGTGATGAGCGCTTTCGTCGCCTATCCCGACTGGGACCCATCGGGCCGGGCGGCGAGCTTCTCACCCGTCATCCTGGGTCACCTGCGCGGGGCGCTCGGGTTCGAGGGGTTCGTCGTCACGGACGCCCTCATCATGGCGGGTGCGACGGCGCGGGAAGCCGAGCCCTCAGCGACGGTGTCGGCGGTCGCCGCCGGATGCGACGCGCTGCTCTACCCGGAGGACTTCCGCGCCGTGGCGGCGGCGCTCGACCGAGCGGTGGGGACCGCGATTCCGCAGGCCCGCGCCGACGAGGCGCTGGCCCATGGCGAGCAGGCGGCCGTGCAGTGGGGCGGCGGCGCAGACCAGGGCGAACCCGACCTCGCCGCCCACGGCGCGTTCGCCGACGGACTGGCGGACCGGGCCCTGTTGGTCCACCGCGCGGATCCTCCGTTGCTCCGCGGACCGCTCGGCGTGCACGTCGTCGACGACGACGTGGGGGGACCGTACACCGTCGGGCCGCGGGACATCTTCCACCAAACGGTTCGTGAGGCGGGAGTGGCGGTGCGGACGGGCCAGGGGGAAACGGGAAGGGGGACGGGTGTGGTGCTCGTCTACGCCGAGCCGCGGTCGTGGAAGGGACGGGCGGATCTGGGCGCCCGCTCGCGCAGCGCGCTGCGTCGGCTCGTGCCGGGGGCGGCGCTGGTCGTGCTGTTCGCGCACCCGCGGTTGGTGTCCCAGATCCCGGGCGAGGGACCCGTGCTGTGTGCCTGGCACGGGCAGCCGCTGATGCAGCGGGCGGCGGCGAGATGGATCCTCGGGAGAATCCGGTAACAGGCCCGTAAGAAGCCGGAAAGAGGCTGGGGAAGGGGGAAGGCACCCTTCGCCGGCCTCTCACGGGCCTGTTACCGGCCTTTCTTTAAGTACTCCACGACGAAGGCAGCTGGCACTGCGTAGATTATTTTCCCCTGCGACTCCCGCTCGCCGCCGTACAGCACCGCCACGACCCGTCCCTCGCGGTCGAAGATGGGACTGCCGGAGGAGCCCGGGGCGCCGTAGCCGTCCACCTGCACGACGTTCGACAGCACCTTGCTCACGGTCCCCACGGTGAGCGTGGGATCGGCGATGGCGCTCTGCCCCTGGCGCTCCATCGGCAGATCCTCGCCCAACGGGTAGCCGATGATCGCCACCGGGTCGCCACGCTGCAGGCCACGCGGGTCGGCGGCGAAGCCGAGAACGCGCGGCGTGCCTCCCCGAATGTCGATGCGCACCACGCCGATGTCGGCCTCGGCGGACGCGCCGGCGAAGCGCGCCCGGAACCACTGCTTGCTGCCCGAGAACTTCACCGCGATCTCCTGCGGCTGCCGCGTTCCGTCGTCGCCGGTGAGCACGTGCTTGTTGGTGACGAGGGTGCCGGCCGAGTCCACGGCGAACGCGGTGCCGCTGAAGAGCTCCGTGTCGGACAGCTTGACGATGATCAGCGCCACGGCGTCCTGGTTTCTCCGGGAGATCGTGCGATAGTCGACGGCGGCGGCCCCCGCCAGCCCGCGCTGCCGGGCCTCGGCGGCCTCGAGCTCCTCGCGCAGCCGCGCCACGGTGCCTGCGTCGCCGCGCGAGCCGGCGGTGCCGAGCGCGCCCTTCAGCCGGGAGACCTCGACCTGCGACTGCCGCAGCGCGTCGCGCAGGCTCTGCAGCTCGGTCTGGAAGCGCGACAGCAGGCGCTGCGCCTCGCGATTGAGGCTGTCGGCGCGGGCCTGGAGGTTCGCTACGTCGCGCGCATCGCGCGTCGCCTGCCACTGCGTCCACCCGAGCCAGGCGCCCGCGACGAGGAGCAGCCCGATGAGCAGCTTGGTGGTTTGGCGCAGCTGTCGCGTCTGGCGCGCCACCTCCTGGGCGATGCGGAGAGCGCTGCTCGCGCGGGCAGGGAGCGGGGGGGCCGGTGAGACAGCCTGGAACGGCGCGCGCCCCGCCGCCATCCGCTCGGCCGAGGCGCGCGCTGCTTCCGGAATCGCCTCGTCCCCCGAGCCGACGATGTGGAACTCCACCGACGGCCCCGTCGGGCCGAACCCGATGATGTCCCCGTCGTTCAGCGGAGCGTCGTCGCCCGTGATCTGCCGGCCGTTGAGAAACGTGCCGTTCTTGCTGCCCAGGTCGCGCACGACGAAGCCCTCGCCGTGCCGGAGGATCGCCGCGTGCCGCGAGGAGACGTCGAGGTCCCGCTCCGCGTCGAACCGCACATCCGACAGGGGGTGGCGGCCCACGCCGATGTAGGCCTTGCGGAAGAGCTCCACTGCGCCGGCGCGCGCCCCCGACAGGAACTTGAAGCGGGCGTTCACGGACTCCGGGAGACGAGGTAGACGGCTGCGGCGACGAGAGCCGCCGCGACGACCGCCGCCGCGACCATGCGCCAGCGCACTTGTCGGTTCGGCACGGGGGGTGGGCTCCCGCGGTACACGGGGACGGGCTCCGTGCTCGTTTCTGTGTCGATGAGCGGGTACAGCTGGTGTCCCACTTCGTCGTCCCGCCCCGCGGGTCGCAACCCCTCCCCGTCGAACCGCGCGATGATGACGGTGATGTTGTCGGGGCCACCGCGCTCGTTGGCGAGCGCGATGAGCTTGTCGCAGGCGGCCTGCAGGTCCCGCTCGGCGCTCACGATCTCGGCGATCTCCTCCTTCTTCACCTGGCCGGAGAGACCGTCGGAGCAGAGGGCGAGCGCGTCGCCGCGCCGGATCTCTTGATGCGTCAAGTCCACCTTCACCTTGGCGTCCGGTCCGAGCGCCTGGAGGATGATGTTCCGCCGCTCGCTCTGCGCCGCCTCCTCCTCGGTCAGCTCGCCCGCCTCCACGAGACGCTGCATCAGCGACTGGTCCTTCGTGAGCTGGTAAGCCCGGCCCCCGCGGATCAGGTAGGCCCGGCTATCACCGACCTGCGCGAGGTAGACATGGTCGCCCAGCACCCCTACCGCGGTCGTGGTCGTGCCCATGCCGCGCACCTCGGGATGCGCCTTGGCGTGCGCGTGGATGCGGCTGTTGGCGACCTCCACGGCCTCCTTGAGGCGATAGGCGAAGCGTTGCGGAGTGACCTCCCGCTCGCCACCCCAAGCCCGCACGAGCTGGGAGTAGATCGTCTCCGTCGCCATCTCGCTCGCCAGCTCGCCGGCCGCAGCCCCGCCCATCCCGTCCGCCACGACGAAGACCGTGCCGTGGGGCCCGACCACGTGGTCCCGCACGCTGGGCTGCAGGGACGCCTCCTCGCGCGTGAGGTCCGCGACGAGGAAGCAGTCCTCATTATGGTCACGAGTCTTCCCGAGGTCGGTTTTCCCGAAGACCTCGATGCGGACGGGCTTGGGCGCGCGTCGGAACATCGGCCTAGGGCTGACTCACAGTCTGCACGATCTGGCGGCACGAGCTCAAGGTGGCATCGAGCGCCAGGCCCTGGTTTGCCCACCTGAGCGCGAGCGTGTTGTCGTGCTTGCTGCTGTAGGCCTGAGCGACCAGGCACGCCGCGAACGCGCGGTCCTTCTGGCCCACGCCGGCCGCATTGTAGACCAGCTGTGCCGAGTCGAGGATCACCGCCGGCGGCCGGTCGATCAGCGCGTCGAGGATGACACCCGCCTTCGTGGGATCGATCGCCGTCCTGTGGGCCCCGATGCGCGCGGCCCCCGTCTCGCGCCGGGATGGCCCGCTTGCCGTGCGGGCGCCGCCGGTGTCCGCACGCCGGCTCGCCGTATCGGCCCGGACGCTCGGGGCCACCTGGCGCGTCCCCTTGCCACCTCCCCCAAACACGGCCACCGCGGCCCCGCCGCCCCCCAATACCACCACCGCCCCGATGACCGCCGGCGTGAGCGAGCGCCGCTTGACCCCCTTGGTCGCGACCCGGTCCAGCAGCTGGGTCTTCTCGTCGCCGTCGGCGCGCGTGGCCGGGATGGGGGCCCCCGCGCCGGCGCCGCGCCCGAGCCCGAGGACCGCCCCGGCGTCCGCCGCGAACTTCGCCGCCGACTGGTAGCGGTCCACCGGGCTGCGCGCCAGCGCCGCGTCGAGCGTCTCCTGCAGGCCGGTGGGGAATTGCAGATCGGGCCGCGCCGCGGCGAGTTTCACGGGCTCGTCCGTGAGCCGTTTGATCATCGTCTCCTGGACCGTGGTCGCCTCGAAGGGCAGCTTGCCGGTGAGCGTCTTGAACAGCACGAGCGCCAGCGAATAGAGGTCGCTGCGGCCGTCCAGCTTGTCGCCCGACAGCTGCTCGGGGCTCATGAACTCCGGGGTCCCGACGACGAGCCCCGTTTTCGTGACCTTCTGACTGTCGTCCCCCCCCACGGCCTTGGCGATTCCGAAGTCCACGACCTTCACCACGTCCGACCCTTCTCGGCCGCGGCTGATCATGATGTTGTCGGGCTTCAGGTCACGGTGCACGATGCCGAGGTCGTGCGCGGCCTGCAGGGCGTCGGCCACCTGGAGAAAGATGTGCCCCGCCCGGTGCGCCGGGAGCGCCCCCTCGCGCGCGAGCACATCGGTGAGCGGCTCGCCCTCGATGAACTCCATCGCGAGGTAGATCGTCCCGTCGGGCGTTTCGCCGAAGTCGTAGATCGCGCACACGTTGGGGTGGGTGATGCGGCTCGCGTTCGCGGCCTCGCGGTTGAAGCGCGCCACGGCGTCGGGGTCGTGCACCATGGACGGGTTCATGACCTTGATGGCGCTGCGCCGCCCCATCTTCACGTGCTCGGCGAGATACACCTGTCCCATCCCGCCTTCCCCCAGCTTCTTGAGCACGTGGTAGCGGTCCGCCACCACCTGGCCGACGAGGTCGGCGGTCGGCGCCGCCGCCCGCAGCGTCTGCCCGTCGTTGGCGCAGAACTTGACGTCGTCGGGATACTCGGTGGAGCAGACGGGGCAGATCTTCACGCGGGAATCTCGATGCGCAGCAGTTTGTCGCCCACCAGGATGCGCGAGTTGTGCTGCAGCGAGATGTCGCCGCGGGCGGCGAGGGCGATGCCGTTGCGGCTGCCGGCGTCCACGACGACGAAATCCGCGTCCTCGGAGCGGACCAGCGCGTGCTCCGCGCTCATCGAGGGATCGTACGGAAAGACCCACTCGCCGCGCTCCCGGCCGACGCGGATGTCGCGCCCCGGTGACAGCTGCACGACGTCCCGGACGCTGCCGTCGGAGCGCAGCTGCGTCAGGCTCGCGATGTCGGCGCTGGGCGTCAGGCTTCCCATGCGGCGCGTGGCGTCGGCGTCGGGCGCGTGCGGGCCGGGGTATCCGAGCCGGCGGAAGCGGATCACCTGTGCGCCGATCAGCAGCAGGTCCCCGTCGGCGAGCCGATGCGGCGCCTCGACAAACACCCACGTGCCGTTGCGGCTGCCCAGGTCGCGCACCACCAGGTGGTCCTGCTCCCACGAGAGCTTCGCGTGCAGCGGCGACATGAAGGGGTCGTCGGGGAAGCGGATGTCGCCGTCCTGCCGGCCGATCGTGGTGTCGAGGGTCTTGCGGTCGAAGCGCTGCACCACGTTTCCCACTTCGTCGAGGAGCACCAACGTGATGGCGAGGTTCGTGCGCGTGGTCGGCGGGGCGGAGGCGCGGAAGGGGAGGAATTGCGCCAGCGGCGCGCCGCACACGGCGCAGAAGCGCGTGCCCGCGGCGACGGGAGAGGCGCAGCGCCCGCACGCCGGCCCCGAGCCCGGAGCCGTCAGCCGGCGCCCGCAGTGCGGGCAGAACGGCAGTGCGGCGCTGACCTTGGCGTTGCAGAATGGGCAGGCGGCTTCGCCCTTCAGGGGGGCCGTGGCAGGCGTCGCCACCTCACGTGTGCCGGGGACCGCCGACGCGCGCGCCGGCGGCGCCACTGCGGCCGCCGCTTTCGCGCCGCCGGACTTGTCCAGGGATTTGCCGCAGTCCATGCAGAACTGCGCGCCGGCCTCGTTGTCGCGGCCGCAATAGGCGCAGGTCACTCGGTTCGATACTCCAGGGAGCCCACAAGTTTAGGCTTGCCAATCTATTCCGCAAATTGGCGGGTCGAAAGGGTCGATGCTAGCTTCGGCGCCTGTGCCAGCGAACCGCGCAGTGCCGTGATCGTCGTTGCACAACGCCATGACGCCACGTTCCACGCGGTCCGCCGCACGAGTTCGTGCGACGTGGCGTCGTGGTGTCGGGTGACGCTGCTCGCGCTGTCGCTCCTCGCCGGCCGGGCCGAAGCCCAGGTCGATCCGTCCGGTCCCTGGCGCACGCTCCATACGGAGCATTTTCGGATCCACTTTCGCCCCGCGTACCGCGCGGTCGCCGAGCAGGAAGCGCGCGAAGCGGAGCGGGCCTATCGTCTGCTCGCGGCAGAGCTCCGGGCGCCGCGCGGCGTCGTCGACCTCGTGCTGGGCGACGATGTCGACGTCGCCAACGGGGCCACGACGGTGTTCCCCTCGAGCCGCATCTATGTCATGCTGCCGCCGCCCCTCGGCGACCCCGGGCTGCAGCGGTTCGACAGCTGGCTCCGCCTGGTCACGGTGCACGAGCTGACGCACGTCTTCCACCTGGACCGGGTGCGCGGCGTGTGGGGGGTGCTGCAGCGGGTGTTCGGGCGCGCGCCGGGGCTCTTCCCGAACGCGTTCCAGCCGAGCTGGGTCATCGAAGGCCTGGCGACCTACTACGAGTCCAAGTTCACGAACGGCGGGCGCGTGCGGGGCAGCTTCCATACGCAGCTCCTCGCGGCCGACCGCGCGGGCGACGCGTCCCGCTCCCCGACCAACGCGCTGCTCTTCACCCGCTGGGCGGACGGGCCGGTGCCGTACGCCTACGGCAGCCGCTTCTTTCATTATCTGGCCGGTGCGGCGGGGGACTCCGTCGTTCCCCGGTTCGTCGAGGCGACCGCGAGGCAGCTGATCCCGTTCCGCGTGGGACGCCAGCTGGGACGGGCCGCGCCGGGGCGCGAGCTCCGCGAAGACTGGGCGCGGGCCACTCGGCCCGAGCTGCCGGCCGGTACGCCGGGCGACGTGCTCGCCCAGGATCTGTGGAGCGAGCCGGCGCCGCAGCTGTCTCCGGACGGCGGCCGAGTAGCGTACCAGCGCGACGACGGCAAGGAAGCGCGGCAGCTCGTCGTCGTGGACGTGCGGGACTGGCGGGTGCTGCGGCACCACCGCGTCAACGCCGGCGCGAGTTACGACTGGCTGGGCGACACGCTGGTGGTGGCGCAGCTCGATTGGACGTCGCGCTGGCGCCTGCGCAGCGATCTGTATCGCTGGCTTCCCGATGGCGGGTGGCGGCGGGACACGCGCGGGGCGCGGCTGGTGCGGCCGCGCGCCGGCGGCGCCCGCCTCGCCGCGATCCGCTTCACGCCCGCGGCGGCTGAGCCCACCCTCCCCGCGCCCACGGAGCCGGGGGCCGTGTGGGGGGACGTGGCGCCGTCACCCGACGGCCGGTGGGTCGCGGCGACGCGCCACGCGCAGGGTCATTGGGCGCTGGTGCGCTGGCCCGCCGACTCGCCTCAGGCGGCGACCGTGCTGCTGACCGCCACGGGCGTGATCGTCGATCCCGTCTGGAGCGGGGACGGCGGGCTGCTGTTCGTGGGGGAGCAGACCGGCTTCCCGCAGGTGTACCGCTGGAGCGATTCGGTCGGGGCGGTGCAGCTCACGCGCGAGCCGCTGGGTGCGCGCGCGCCGGCGCTGCTGCCCGACGGCAGCCTGCTCTACACGACGCTGTCCACCCACGGCTGGCGGCTGTCGCGGGGCCGGCCCGCCGCGACGGCGGTCGTGCCCGCGCCGGCCGACGTGCCCGCGCCGTTCGACTCCGCGCCGCCGGTGACGGCCTTCGAGAGCGGGTACACCGCGTGGCCGTCCCTGCGACCGCGCTTCTGGCTGCCGTATGGCGTCAACGCGGGTCCGGCCGGGCACTTCTTCGGCGGGGTGACCGCCGGGAGGGACGCCGTGGGCCGAGACACCTATGCGGCGGAGCTCCTCGTCTCGCCCTCTCCCCTGCGTGCGGGGGGCGCGTTCGCCGCTCTTACGGCGCGGCTCGGCAATCCGACGCTCGATGCATCCTTCGACTCCGAGTGGTCGCTCGCCGTGTGGCTCCCCGGCGATACCAGCGTCGCCGAGCGGGATCAGAACGCGGCCCTGGGCGCGACCTTCGTGATGCGCCGCTTCCGCACGGCCGCCAGCCTCCGGGTCGCCGCGGAATACGAGGGCAACCGCTTCGTGGTGCTGCCACCGGGCACGCCACTCGCGGCCGCGTGCGGCACGTGCCAGGTCCGCGATCTCGTCGGCGGATCGCTGTCGCTCGGCCTGGCGCACTTCGTGACGGCGCCACTCGCGATCTCACGGCAGGATGGGTTCGCGTGGACCGTCACCTACCGGCGGCGGGAGCAGCAGGGCACCGCCCGCTGGTCCAACGAGCTGCGCACGCGGCTGGCGCTGTACGCCCGCGTTCCCGGCCCCGGCGGCTTCGCGCACCACGTGCTCGCCGTGCGCCTCGCGGCCGGGGCGACCGGCGGGCCGCTCGCCGATCTGCTCAAGGTCGGCGGTGTGTCGCAGGGCGTGCTGAGTCTGGGCTTCACCGGGCCGCTCGGCGGCTCGCGCAGCTTCCCGGTGCGCGGCTACCGCGGGAACGCGCTGCTGGGGCGGCGCGCCGCCACGGCGAGCGTCGAGTACCGCGTCCCGCTCGCCCTCGTCGGCGAGTCGCTCGGACATCTCCCCTTCGGCGCCGACAAGTTGTGGCTCGCGCTGTTCGGCGACGCGGGCGACGCTTGGAACCCGGGCGTGGCGCCCCGCCTCGGTCGGCTCCGCTCGGCCGGAGTCGAGCTCGTCGCTGACCTGACCGTCAGCTACGACGTTCCGCTGGAGGTCCGGCTCGGCGTCGCGCAACCCCTCGCGACGCCTCCGTCCGGTGACGCGCGCCGTCCGCGCGTCTATCTCGCCCTCGCCGCGGACTTCTGATCGCGGTCGTCACGTCGTGATGCGGCGTCCGTGAGTTGACACCCGCTCCGGCGGCTCCGTAACTTTCCGCGATTCCCCGGAGAATGGATGTATTGCTCTCGCTGCGGGACCCAGAACGAGAACGCCAGCAAATTCTGCCGCTCCTGCGGCTTGGACCTGACCGCCACGACACCCGTCGGCGCGGTGAAGGACCCGCAGCAGGAGATGACGGACCTTGAGCTGGTTCGGGAGCAGCTCAAGGAGGAGTACGAGATCCTAGAGGAGTTGGGCCGGGGGGGGATGGCGATCGTCTTCAGGGCCCGCGAGCGCCAACTCGAGCGCGACGTCGCGATCAAAGTCCTGCCGTTTTCTCTCTCCTTCGATAAAGAATTCGTCGAGCGCTTCCAGCGGGAAGCGCGCACCTCCGCCAAGCTGGAGCACCCGAACATCATCCCGATCTATCGCGTCGGAAAATCGGGCCGGGTGATCTTCTTCGTCATGAAGTTCCTGCGCGGCAAGCCGCTGTCATCGGTGCTCGCCGCGCGGGGCACGCTGGCGCCGGCGGAGATCCGGCAGGTCCTGGCCCAGGTCGCGCGCGCCCTCGCCTACGCGCACCGCAGCGGCATCGTCCACCGCGATATCAAGCCCGACAACATCATGTTCGATGAACACGGCCTCGCCATGGTCACGGACTTCGGCATCGCCAAGGCCGCCACCGGCGGCAAGCTCACGGGCACCGGCATGTCCATCGGCACGCCGCACTACATGAGCCCCGAGCAGGCCCGGGCCCAGCCGCTCGACGGCCGCAGCGATCTCTACTCCCTGGGCGTGGTGGCGTACCAGTGCCTCGCGGGCAGCGTTCCCTTCGACGGCGAGGACTCGTTCGCGATCGGCTACAAGCACATCATGGAGGAGCTGCCGACCCCGTCGCTCGAGACGCCCGACAAGCGCAGCCTCTTCGACATCATCCGCAAGATGATGGCCAAGCTCCCGGACGACCGCTTCCAGGACGCCGACGACCTGGTCCAGGCGCTGGAGGGCGGGGCGTTCGCCCCCTTGGCGCTCGCGACGGCGCCCACGCGGGCCATTCCCTCCCTCGGGAAGCTCACGGCGGCGCCCACCCCGCTGCCCAAGGCTGGGCGGCCGGTGGCTCCCGGCGAACACCACCGCTCCGTGGCGGCCGCGGTGTCGATCTGGCTCTTCATTGTCCTGTCGCTCGCCGGGGGCGGGGGCTTCTACGCGTACAAAAAGGGGTGGCTCCTCGCCACGCCCGGGCCCGCCACGGGCGCGCGGGACTCGACGGCGCGCGACACCAGCGCCGCCGCCGACAGCGCAGGCCGGGCCGACACGAGCGGCGCGCTCGCCAGCGCCACCGGTGGCGGGACGGGGCACGACACGTCCCGCTCCCATCAGCCGCCACCCTCTCCGGGCACCCCCGCGCGCCTGACGCTCCAGGGCGTACCGCAGGGCGCGCGCGTCACGCTGAACGGCCAGCCGGTGCGAGGGCCCCAGGTCGACGTCCCGCCCGGGGTCTACAAGCTCGCGGTGCGCGCGGGGGGCTATCAGCCCTACGAGCGGCAGGTGGTCGTGCCTCCGGGAGCGCCGCTCACCGTGCGGGTCGAGCTCCAGGCGATGGTCGAAGACGCCGAGAGCGGCGGGGGGCCGTGCGACGCCTACGGACCGGCCTACAATCAGGACAAGATCTGCTTCGATACCCGGCCCATCCCGCTCCAGCCGGCGCTCGTCCCGGTCCCCGGCGACGCGCCCGTCTTTCCCCGGCCGGCCATCCTCCTGTTCCACGTGTCGCGCAACGGCGAGACGCAAGAAGTGCGGGTGTTCGTGCGCTCCAACGTGGAGACGTTCAACGATCAGGCACTCGACCTCGCGAAGAACCTGCGGTGGAACCCGGCGCTCAAGAACGGCGAGCCCGTGGACGCCTGGGTGCAGTACCCCGTGAACCCCACGAGGCAGTAATCAACATCCATCCGAGCGCCTTCATCGCCCCGGGCGCCGTCGTGCTTGGGGACGTGACGCTCGGCGCGCGCGTGAGCGTGTGGTACGGGGCCGTGCTGCGCGGCGATACGGCGCCGATCAGCGTGGGTGAGGCGAGCAACGTGCAGGACGGCTCGATCATTCACGTGGACGAGGGGCTTCCGGCGACGATCGGCGCCCGGGTGGGCATCGGTCACCGCGCCGTGCTGCACGGCTGCACGGTCGAGGACGAGTGCCTGATCGGGATGGGGAGCATCTTGCTGAACGACGTGCGGATCGGGACGGGGAGCGTGGTGGCGGCGGGGGCCGTCGTGCCGGAGGGGCTGGTGGTCCCCCCCGGCTCGCTCGTGGTCGGCGTCCCCGGTCGCGTGGTGCGGACCGTGGACGCGACGCTGCAGCAGCGGATCCGCGGCACCTGGGAGCACTACGTCGTGGAGGCCGAGCGGCATCGGGCCGGGAACTTCCCGATCGCGAGAACAGGTTTGTGATGTGAATACCGGAACGACTCGACACCGCGCGGCTCCTCTCGCGGCTTGCCCCACGGGAGCGGCCTGTCTACCTTGACCCTCCGCGCCGTCGCGCCGGTCCGCGCGTAGTTAAATTCACCACACGGACGCACGAGCAGTCCTCGGGCCGCTCTTACCGCAGAGGGACGAGCAAGCATGACCGCTGCCACCCGCAAGGGGATGCTGGATCTGACCCCGAACGCCATCACCGTGCTCGAGCGGCGCTACCTGGTCAAAGACGACCACGGGGCCCCGGTCGAAGGGCCCGAGGACCTGTTCTGGCGGGTCGCCCGCACCGTCGCCGCGCCCGACGACCGGTACGGGGCGTCGGCCGGAGCGGTCGAGACCGTGGCCGAGGCCTTCTTCGAGCTGATGGCGACCCGCGTGTGGATGCCGAACTCACCCACGCTCATGAACGCCGGCCGCCCGCTCGGCCAGCTGTCGGCCTGCTTCGTGCTGCCGGTGGATGACTGTCTCTCGGACGGCAAGAGCGGGATCTACGACACCCTCCGCGCCATGGCGCTCGTGCATCAGTCGGGCGGCGGTACGGGCTTCTCGTTCTCCCGGTTGCGGCCCAAGAACGACGTGGTGCGCTCCACGATGGGCGTCGCCTCGGGTCCGGTCTCCTTCATGAAGCTGTACGACGCGTCCACCGACGTGGTCAAGCAGGGCGGCACGCGCCGCGGCGCCAATATGGGCATCCTGCGGGTCGACCACCCCGACATTCTCGAGTTCATCACCTGCAAGGACGATCTCACCCAGGTCACGAACTTCAACATCTCCGTCGCGGTCACCGACGCGTTCATGCGGGCGCTGGAGCAGGGGACGAGCTACGACCTGATCCACCCTCGGACCAAGCAGGTCGTCCGCCAGCTCGACGCCCGGGACGTGTTCCGCACGATCGTGCACGGCGCCTGGAAGACCGGCGAGCCGGGGGTGTACTTCATCGACCGGGCGAACCACTACAACCCCATTCCCCACCTCGGCAGCTACGAGGCGACGAACCCCTGCGGCGAGCAGCCGCTCCTCCCGTATGACGTCTGCAACCTCGGGTCGATCAACGTCGGCCTGTTCGTGCGGGACGGGGAAGGGAGCGGGGAGGGGCGGGACGTCGATTGGGAGCGGCTCCGCGCCGTCGTGCACCTGTGCACGCACTTCCTCGACAACGTCATCGATGCGAACAAGTATCCGCTCTCCGAGATCGACGATCTGGCGCAGCGCATCCGCCGCATCGGGCTCGGCATCATGGGGTGGGCGGACCTGCTGGTGCGCCTGGGGATCCCCTACAACTCGGAGGAGGCGGTGGCGCTCGGCCGCCGCATGATGCAATTCGTGGACGAAGAGGCGAAGGTCGCCTCGGAGAGGCTGGCGGAGCAGCGAGGCGTCTTCCCCGAGTGGGAGCGGTCGATCTGGGGGCCGGACGCCACGTGCGCCCGGGCGCCTACGGGGGAGCGCATCCGTCCGATGCGGCGGCTGCGGAACTGCAACCTCACCACCGTGGCGCCGACGGGCACGATCTCCATCATCGCCGGGTGCGCCTCCGGCATCGAGCCGCTCTTCGCCGTCGCGTTCATGCGGAACCAGGCCGGCGTGCTGATGCCCGACGTGAACGAGGACTTCGTGGCGATCGCGCGGCGCGAAGGCTGGTACTCGGACGACCTGGTGCAGCGGATCGCCGCGGCGGGCCACATCCACTTCGACGAGGTCCCGGGCAGGTGGCGGCGCGTCTTCGTCACGGCGCACGACGTCACGCCGGAGTGGCACATCCGCATGCAGGCCGCCTTCCAGGAGTTCACGGACTCGGCGATCTCCAAGACGTGCAACTTCCCGCACGACGCCACGGAGGCCGACGTCGAGCAGATCTACCGCCTCGCCTTCGCGCTGGGGTGTAAGGGCGTGACCGTCTACCGCGACGGCGCCCGCGAGGGTCAGGTGCTCTCGACCGGCTCGACCGCGAAGCAGGTGCAGGAGAAAGCGGCGCCGACGGGCGGGCAGGGCGCCCTGGCCGAGGCGCTCGGGCGCATCGCCGAGCTCGACGCCGAGCTGGCGCGCACGCGCGACCAGCTGCACGAGGTGGAGGCGGAGAACCTGCAGCGTCGCGCCAAGCGCTCGCGTCCCGAGCTGCTCAAGGGCTCGACCAGGCGGGTGGACACGCCGCTCGGCACGATGTACGTCACCATCACGGAGGACGACCGGGGCCAGCCGTTCGAGGTGTTCATCTCCCTCGGCAAGGCGGGCGGCGCCCTCATGGCCGACGTCGAGGCGATCGGGCGACTCATCTCGCTCGCCTTGCGCTCCGGCATTCCACTGAAGGAGATCTACCGACAGCTGCGCGGCATCTCGTCTGACCGCGCCGTCGGCCTCGGGCCTCACAAGGTGTTGTCCGTGCCCGACGCGATCGGGATCGCGTTCGAGAAGTGGATGCAGGACAAGCAAGGCATCCAGCAGGATTTGCTGGGCACGGCCGCCGCCGCTCCCGGCGTCGCCGCGCCGGTCCGGGAGTCGGTCGGCGCCCGCGAGCTGTTCGGGGAGCGGGGCCGGGAGCAGGAGTTCCTCGGCGCCTGCCCGGATTGCGGTTCCCAGCTGACGTTCGCTGAGGGGTGCGCCAAGTGTCACGTCTGCGGCTACAGCGAGTGCGGGTGAGCGGTGGGCCGGTGCTGCGCGCCCGCCGCAGTCGGCCATCGAGCGCTGACCATGCCTGCTGTGACTCGAATCACGACACTTTATGGGACTGGACGTTAGCCATTAGAGCATGACGACCGGCCACATCACTCCCACTCGGATTCAGGCCAAGGGATGGGCGCGCGTGGGCAGAGCGGGCGCTCACCTGTTGCGCCGCGGCGCCTGGTACCCCGTCGTGCGCATCTCCTCCAGTCACATCGTCGTGCTCGACGTGAATCGCCGCAACGTTCCCGTCGACCGCCGGTTTCTCGAGATCCGCTATCACCCGCCCGAGCGCTGGAGCATCGTGCGCTGCGAGCCGCGTGAGATCCAGCGCGTGGGCCGGCCGTTCCCGCTCACCTACGGCGTGTGCCCGAGCTGCCGTCACCGGCAGGCGTTCGACGGGGATGCGAAGGAACTCACCTGCGACCGCTGCCACAAGAGCGCGGGGCTGGCGTGGGATGAGTTGAGTTAACGGCCGGGAAGAGGCCGGGGAAGAGCGAAGGGGGAAGGGGCCGCAACCCTTCCCCCTTCCCATTTCCCCCGGCCTTTCAACCTTCCACGAGTACCAAACGGTCGCCCAGGGAAACGATTCCCGAACCCTCACCGCGGCAGTAGAACCCCCGCGTCCCTCCGTCCAGGAACTGGAGGTGGGACTTGAGGACCTCGCTCTCCACCCGGTTCCCCAGGGCCCAGCCGGTGAACGGCCTGCAGGGGTGAGCGACGTCGAGCACGTTGAAGCGCGCGACCTCCGACCCGCCCGCGCCGACGCATACCAGGCCTGCCGCGAGGTCCTCCAGCGTGAACCGTCGGCTCGTCTCCACGATGATGTTCTCCCCCGCGCACCCGAGGGTGATGCGGTCGCTGAAGCGCTGCCGCATCGCGTCGTAGTGGGACGTGAACCCGACCGAGACGCCGTGCATCCCGTCCGGGTTCTTGGTTTGCGGGTGCGCGCGATGGTGCACGTCCACGATCCACGACCGGTTCTCGCCCTCGCCCAGCACGCCGTCTCCACCCACGGCCAGGCGCCGCACCGCGAGGACGGGCGAGGGGTCGTACACGCGGTGGGGCTTCTCGCCCGTCTTCAAGGACGAGCGTTGGATCTGCAGACGGACGACGGCGCCGATCTCGCGCATAACGAAACCTAACGAAAAGTGATATCATGGTGGCTCTGACCCATGGGCAAGCTCGGTTGGGCGCGGTGCCTCGACAACGTGGCGGACATTCTCCGCCGGGGCGCGTGGTATGCGGTCGTGGAGGAGACGGGCGACGGCCACCTCGTCGTGTCGGTGCGCGATCAGCGGGTCCGGCTCAGCCGGCACGACGTGCGCATGCGCCCCGACGCCCCCACGGACTGGAGCATCGTGGTCCGCACCGGCGTCCTCCGGCCGACCCTGGGAGGGAAGGGGATGGAGGTGGTGACGACGTACGCCGTCTGCCCCCACTGCCACGAGCGCCAGGACTTCAGCGGCAAGCCCGACACGATGATCTGCCGGCGCTGCGGCCGCACGTCGTCGGTGGACTGGTCGGAGACCTGTTGACTGCAACGGCGCGATCAGCCGTCCGCCCTCAGCCCTCCGCTTTCCTGCGACACCGCTCCTCAGGTGCGTCCAGCGGCGCTATTGCGAGACGGTGAACAAATTAGTATGTTAATTATCAATATGTTAATTTGTTGCGCACTGACGGCTGACAGCTGAAAGCCGACGGCTGTCGCTATGACCGACCGCTCCGAGCTGGCCCTGCAACTCACCGACGCCGTGGGCGCCGCCTACACCGCCATCCAGCGCGCGGGGGATCGGGCGTTTCGTGCCTTCGGGCTATCGCACCGCGCCCACGCCGCCCTCACGGCGGTCGACCGGGGGGGCGGCGACGGTGCCCGTCCGAAGGAGATCGCGGAGTCCCTCGGCGTGTCGCGGGCCGCCGCCACGACGTTCGTGCAGCGGCTCGAGGCGAAGGGGCTCGTCGAGACGACGCCCGACCTGGAGGACGACCGCGGCGTGCGCGTGACCCTCACCCGGCGCGGCCTGGAAGTGCTGCTACGGGTCGGCCAGCTGGAGCGGCGGCTTGCGGCGCGGGCGATCGAGGGAATGCCCGCCACGACCATCAGCCGCGGCGTCCACACCCTGCAGGAGTTCAAGCGTCGCCTCGACGAGAAGCAGATCAGCGTGGTCCACTAGGCGGAGGACGTGATGCGCAGGGCCAAGATCGTCGCCACGCTCGGACCCGCCACCGGGACGCCCGACCGCATCGCCGCGCTGATCGAGGGGGGCGCGAACGTCATCCGGGTGAACGCCTCGCACGGTACGGCGGAGACGCGGGGGCGGTGGATCGAGGTCGTGCGGCGCGCCGCCGACGGCGCGGGCGTGCCGGTGGCGGTGCTCGTGGACCTGCAGGGCCCGCGGATCCGCGTGGGCGAGCTCGCCTCGAGCCGCGTGCTCCGCCCCGGCGCGGTGGTGGTGTTCGCGCCGCAGGAGCTCGCGACCGGCGATGAGATTCCCACGACCTATGCGGACCTCGCCCGCGACGCCCGGCCGGGCGCGCGGATTCTCCTCAACGACGGACTGCTCGCCGTCGAGGTAACGGAGGTCGCGCCGCCGCGGGTGCGCGCGCTGGTGGTGGACGGGGGCTCCCTGACATCGCACAAGGGCATGAACCTGCCCGGCCTCCAGGTGAGCGCGCCCGCGCTGACCGACAAGGACCGCGAGGACGTCCGCGACGCCGTGGCGCGCGGCGTCGATTACGTCGCGCTCTCGTTCGTGCGGCGGGCCGAGGACCTCGCCGAGCTGCGGCGGCTCGTGCCGCCGACGGTGCAGATCGTGGCGAAGATCGAGAAGGCGACGGCCCTGGAAGACCTGGACCGCATCCTCGCCGCGTGCGACGCCGTGATGGTGGCACGGGGCGACCTGGGCGTGGAGCTGCCGTTCGAGGAAGTCCCCATCGTGCAGAAGCGCCTCATCCGGGAGGCGAACCGGCGCGGCAAGCCGGTCATCACCGCCACGCAGATGCTCGAGTCGATGGTCAACCATCCACGGCCCACGCGCGCCGAGGCCTCGGACGTGGCGAACGCCATCCTCGACGGCACGGACGCCGTGATGCTCTCGGCCGAAACCGCGACGGGGGAGTACCCGCTGGAGGCGGTGCGCGCCATGGATCGGATCATCCGCGAGACCGAGCGGCAGAGCAGTGGGGCGGCCCGCGAGGGGCGGCGCATGGGGGAGCAGGAGGAGGTGTCCGTGGAGGACGCGATCGCGATCGGCACGCACGCGGTGGCGCGGATGCTCCGCACGCCGCTGATCGTGACGCTCACGAAAGGGGGGTTCACGGCCCGCAAGGTCGCGGCCCTCCGGCCGCCCGTACCGATCCTCGCGGTCACGACGGAGGCGAGTGCGTTTCGACAGCTCGCGCTCGTGTGGGGCGTGGCGCCGGTCGTGGTGGACCACGTGCCCGGCTACGATGCAATGCTGGAAGTCGTGCGGGACCTGATCCTGAAGCGGGGGCTCGCTCGCCCCGGTGATCGTATCGTGATGACCGCCGGCGTGCCGTGGGAGGTGTCGGGGACCACGAACCTGCTCAAGGTCGAGGTCGTCTGACGTGCGACTGACCTTCCTCGGCACGGGCACGTCCTATGGGGTGCCGCAGATCGGCTGCCGCTGCCGTACCTGCACCTCGACCGACCCGCGGGACAAGCGCACCCGCACCGCCGCGGTGATCGAGTCGAGGGGCCGGCGGCTGCTGATCGACACTCCCCCCGAGCTGCGCCTGCAGCTCGTGGCGGCGGGCGTGACCGGGATCGACGCCGTGTTGTTCACGCACGCCCACGCCGATCACGTGCACGGCATCGACGACCTGCGAGCGATCTCGGTGAAGCACCACGCCGCGGTCGCGGCGTACGGTCCACCCGCGACGCTCAGCGAGCTCGCAAGGCGGTTTTCCTACATCTTCGATCCGGCGGTGCGGGTCGAGCCCGGGACGAGCAAGCCCGAGCTCGTGGCCCATCCACTCGCGGCGGACCGGGAGACGGAGATCGCCGGGATAGCGGTGCGCCCGCTGCCGCTGCCGCACGGGGACCGTGCGGTGTTCGGCTACCGTGTAGGGCCGATCGCCTACCTCACCGACGCGAAGACGATTCCCGAAGACGTGCGCCCGGCGCTCACGGGGCTCGAGGTGCTGGTGTTGAACGCCCTGCTGCCGCGGCCGCATCCGCTGCACCTGTCGATTCCCGAGGCCGTCGCCGTCGCGCAACAGCTGGGCGCGCGGCGCACCTTCCTCACGCATCTGACGCACGAGACGCCGCACGCCGAGCTCGCGGCGAGTCTGCCGGCGGGGATCGCCCCCGCGTACGACGGCCTGGTCATCGAGGTGGGCGCGGCCTAGATTCCGCCGCAGGGAGGGCCTGTTCATGTCCAACGACGTCGAAGCGACCCTGCGACGCTTCCGCAGCCCCGCCGTGCGGCAGAGCGCCGAGATGGATCATCTCGTGCGGCAAGCGGTGTTCGGGACGCCGGAGGAGCGGGATCAGGCGCGCTGGCTCATCTGGGAGATCGGGCAGCACGCGGGCGTCCGCCCCGCGTCGATCCACGAGCTGTATCTGGCCCGCGGTCGCGGGGAGGTGCGGGCCTTCACCACGCCGGCGATCAACGTGCGCGTGCTCGCGTATGACTCCGGCCGCGCCGTGTTCCGGGCGGCCCGGCGGCTCGACGTCGGTGCCGTGATTTGCGAGATCGCGCGCAGCGAGATCGGCTACACCGAGCAGCGGCCGGCGGAGTATGTCGCTGTCATGACGGCCGCGGCGCTTCGGGAGGGCTTCACGGGGCCGCTCTTCATCCAGGGCGACCACGTGCAGGTGAACGCGAAGAAGTACGCGGCCGACGCGACAGCCGAGCTCACCGCCATCCGCGCGCTCATCGAGGAGGAGCTGCAGGCCGGCTTCTACAACATCGACGTCGACACGTCCACCCTGGTGGATCTCTCCAAGCCGAACCTCGACGAGCAGCAGCGCACGAACTGCGAGCGGGCCGCGGAGCTGACGGCATTCATCCGCGACCGCGAGCCTCAGGGTGTCACGGTGTCGGTCGGAGCCGAGATCGGCGAAGTGGGCGGGAAAAACTCCGATGTGCACGAGCTGCGGGCGTTCATGGAGGGCTACGACCGAACGCTGCGGCGCCTGGGGCGCTACGCGGGGATCAGCAAGATCTCCGTGCAGACGGGCACGAGTCACGGCGGCGTGGTCCTGCCCGACGGGTCGATGGCCAAGGTGCAGATCGACCTGGAGGCGCTGCGGGCGCTCTCGCTCGAGGCGCGGACGGTCTACGCACTGGGCGGCGCGGTGCAGCACGGGGCCTCCACGCTCCCGGCGGAAGCGTTCGGGCACTTCCCGGCCTGCGAAGCGATCGAGATTCATCTCGCGACGAACTTCCAGAACATCGTCTTCGACCACCCGCGCCTCCCGGCCGATCTGCGGGCCGAGCTCAACGCCTGGGTGAAGGCCGAATGTCAGGACGAGCGGAAGCAGGGCGACACCGAGCAGCAGTTCATTTATAAGAGCCGCAAGAAGGCGATCGGACCGTTCAAGCGGCGGCTGTGGGATCTTCCCGAAGGCGCACGCGGCGCGATCGCCGCCGACCTCGAGCGGACGTTCGCGTTCCTGTTCGAGCAGCTGCGCGTCGCCGACACGCGCGCCGTCGTGGACCGCCACGTGAAGCCGCCGCTCCAGTCGCATGCCGTGCCACGGGCGGTGGCGGTCGCGGCGCCGGATGACCTGGAGGCGGGCGAATGAGCGAGCGTGACAGCGGTGCGGACAGCGCCGGGGGCGGGGGCGGCCCGGGGTTCGGCGGGTTCCTGCTCGGCTTGGCCGTAGGGGCGGCGATCGGTTTCCTGTTCGCGCCCGAGGCGGGCACGGGCTCGCGCCGTCGGCTGGCCGGGAAGCTGCGGGAGCTGCGTGACCTCGCGGCCGACAAGGCTGGACAACTGGGCGAGCTGGTGGACGAGGCGCGCGCGGACGCCGAGGCCGTGTCCGCAGCGCGGGCGGAGGTGAAGCGCCGGGTGCTCGACGCGCGGCGCCGCCGGCACGCCATCGGGGCGGCGCGCCGCGGCGGGGCCACGGCCGAGGAGGAGGACGAGCCGCTCGCGTGAGGCACGAAGGCGGGTGGCATCGGTCCGTCACCGGCGTCGTGCGGCGCACGTTGGAGGCGGCCTTCGAAGACAACATTCCGTTTCTCGCCAGCGCGCTCTCCTTCGACCTGCTCCTCACCACCCTCCCGTTCGTCATTCTGCTGCTCGCGGTCGTCGGCTACCTCGTCCAGCATCAGGTCACGACCCATCAGGTCCAGCTGCACGAGCTGCTCGCCCGCTTTCTGCCCAGCGGCGCGACCGGCGGCGGCGTGGGTGCCTTCGAGCAGGTGGAGAGCGCGCTGTCGGGCATCGTGCGGCATCGCGGCCGGCTCACCTTGGTGGGACTGCCGCTGTTCCTGTGGTTCTCGACGCGCCTCTTCGGGGGCCTGCGCGCGGCCCTCAACGAGGTGTTCGACACCGACGAGATCCGCCCCTGGCCGATCGCCAAGCTGATCGACCTGACGATGGTGTTCGCCACCGGCGCCGTGCTGGTCGCGAATGCGCTGGTCGCGGCTTACGAGGCCCGCAACGCGGGGGTGATGAGCGGCAGCTTCGCGCTGGATTGGTTCTGGCGCTTCAGCATGGAGACGGTGGCGTTCGCGCTCGGCGTCCTGCTGTTCTTCCTGATCTTCAAGATCCTCCCCAGTCGGCGCATCCAGTGGCAGACGGCGCTCGTGGCCGCCGTGTTCTGCTCGCTTGGCTTCGAAGTAGCGAAGCGGCTGTACGCGCTGTACGTGGCGAAGTTCGTCACCTTCGACCGCGTCGCCTCGGACGCCAATGTCGTCGCGCTGTTCCTGTTCCTGCTGTGGATCTACTACACGGCCTACCTGTTCCTGCTCGGCGGCGAGGTGGCGGAGACTTACGACCTCGTCCGCATGCGCCGCAGCCAGCGGGTCCAGCTGGGATGACGGTCATCGACCTGCGCTCGGACACGGTCACCAAGCCGTCCGCCGCCATGCGCCGCGCCATCGCCGAGGCCGTGGTGGGCGACGACGTGCTCGATGGGGACCCGACCACGCGCCTGCTCGAGCGGCGCGTGGCGGAGCTCCTCGGCAAGGAGGACTCGCTGTTCTTTCCGTCGGGAACCCAGGCGAACCAGACCGGCATCGCGCTGCAGACGCGGCCCGGCACGGAGCTCATCCTCGAGGCCAACGCGCACCTGGTGCATTACGAGCTCGCGGGCGTGGCGGCCCTGTCGGGGGCGCAAATCCGCCCCGTGACCACGCCGGACGGGCTGCTGACGGGGGAACTGGTGCGCGCGGCGCTCCGACCCGCGTCCCCTCACGTGCCGCGCGCCACGGCTGTCGCGGTGGAGAACACGCACAACGCGGCGGGCGGCAAGGTGATGTCGCCTGAGGTCATGGCCGGAATCGCCACGGTGGCCGCGCAGGCCGGCCTGGGGCTGCACCTCGACGGCGCGCGGCTCTGGAACGCCGCCGCCGCGACCGGCGTCCCGCTGACGCGCCTCGCCGCGGGGGCGGGGACGGTGATGGTGAGTTTCTCCAAGGGGCTGGGCTGTCCTGCGGGCTCGTGCCTGGCCTTCCGCGCTGCGGACCGGGCGCTCGCCTGGGAGATCCGCAAGCGCCTCGGCGGCGGCATGCGGCAGTCCGGCATTCTCGCCGCAGCGGCGCTCTACGCGCTCGATCACCATCTCGGACGGCTGCAGCAGGACCACGCGCACGCCAAGCTGCTCGCCGAGCTAGTGGCGGACTGTCCGGCTGTCCGCCCATCCGCACCGGAGACGAACATCGTGATGATCGATCTCGTGCGGGAACGGGACACGGTGGACGCCGTGCTCCCCAAGCTCACCCAAGCGGGGGTGCTGCTCGTCCCGTTCGGTCCGCGGCGGTTGCGGGCCGTCACCCATCTCGACGTCGGCCGCGACGAGGTGGAGCGGGCGGCCGCGGTCATCCGCCGCGTCGTCGGTTAGGGCGCGCAACGGGGCCGGAGCATATCTTGTGGGCGTGGGCAAACCGTTCCCCCTCGCGCGCTCCATCCTGTGGCGACCCGCGAGCGGCGGACCTCCCCCCGCCGCGGACCTCGTCGACCCCCTGTTTTTCGGCCCGGCTGCCCTCGCGGCGCTCTACGATCACCTCGCGACGGTCGCCGCCGCGGCCGAGGCCAAGGGCGGCGGCGTCCTCGGGTTTCTGATCGGAGACGTGGCCGAGGATCCGGAGACCGGTGCGCCCTACTTCGTGATAGACGCGTGCGTGCGGTTCAAGCAGGCCGTGTTCGGGGACCGCACCGGCGTCGTGGTCGGCAAGCTGTGGGATCCCGTGCAACGGCAGCTCGCCCGCAGCCAGGCGCGGCTGATCGGCTGGTACCACAGCCATCCGCCACGCGGCATCGAACTCACGTCCGAGGACGTCGCGACCCACGAGCAGTACTTCGACGAACAGTGGCACGTGGCATTGGTGCTGGGGACGCTCGATGACGAGCCGGCGGCCGGATTCTACCGGCCCGGGAGCGAGTCCGGAACGGACGTGTGCCTGCCGTTCTACGAGCTGTTGCAGGAGGACCCGCTCGCGCAGGGCGGCAAGCAGCGCTCCAGCGTCACCTGGAAGAACTACCGCGCGGTCGACCCGAAGGCGCCGGCTCCGAAAGAGCGCAAGAGCGGGCCCAGGCCAGAGCTCTCGCTCCCCACCTTGCCCTCGCTCGAGTCCTGGCACGAGCCCTCGGCCATACCGGACCTGGGCGAGCCGACGGCTCCCGCCGCGAGCGACGAGGCTCAGGCCCCGAGCGAGGAGGCTCCCGAGCCGCCCCTGCCGCCTCCCCCGCCCCCGCCGCCACGCGCGGCACGACGCACGCCGTCCCAGCCAATTGCCTCCCCGCCTTCTGATCTCCCATTCCTGTCGCTCGAGGATTCGGTTGCGGAGACGATCGAGCAGGCAGCACCACCGCCGCCCCCCCCGTTCCCCTCGGCTCCGCCCGAGCCCCGTCCGGCGAAGCAGGAACGCAAGAAGGTCAAGCGGCGACGCCGGCTGCGTGTGCCCCGTGCGGTGTGGAAGGGAGCGATCGCCGTAATCGTGGCGCTCGCGGCTGCGGGAGCCTATTGGCGCTTCGTTCACCTGACGCCAGCGCAGGTGGGGGAGCGAATCACGAAGGTCGCCGTGGGGCTCGCCGACCGCGCGGTTGCCTTGTTCGACCGCGCGGCCGCACTCGTCGCCCGCCCGGCCGCACCGTCGGGCCGGCGGGCTGCGGCACCGCCGCGCACCGCCAGGCCGGCGCCCCAGCGGCCCGCCCCGACCCCGCAGCCCGCTCCGATCACCCAGCCCGCCCCGCCCCCGCCCCCGCCCGCGTCTCCGCCCCCGCTTCCCGCTCCCCGGCCTGCGGCGCAGCGGCCGAAGCTCGATGTGGTGGCGGACTCAGTGGCGCGGGCGCTGCGCGGCTACCAGGGGCAGGCAAATCTGTTCGCGCAACGACGCCTCGACTGCGCGGGGCTCGCTCGCGAACTGGCGGCGGTGGAGAGTCGCTGGCTCAGCTACAGCGCCGAGCGCCGCGCGGTGCGGGCGGCGCTCGACCCCGCGCGCGCCGCGACCGAGCGGTCGCTCTACGCGAGCGTCGATTCGGTGGAGCGGGGCTTCGACCGAACGGGATGCCCGCGACCCTAGCGGGCGCCTGACGTGGTCCTCGTCCTGCAAGCGGGGCCGGCGGTGTCTCGGAAATATTGCTCCAGCGTCGATGAAGATGTGTAACACGATTGCCACAATCTGAGCGATGGCCGTCGCAAGCCGCCCGCCTTGTCCGCCGGCATGTTTCTTGACCCCTTCTCGCGGTCTCGGGCGAGGAGCTGGCGCGTGACGGACGAGGCTCAGGGGACGATCTCTCCCACCCGGGTTCTTGACAACTTCCCGCTGTCGGCCGGGACTGTTCACCCGGGCGTGGGCGGTTGCGCCGAGCGCCCGATGCCGATGGCTGCGGCGATCCCCTGGATTCCCGTCGGCAACGGCACTGCGTCGCCCGAGTCCGCGCAATTTCCCGTCTTCATCACCCAGGGCACTCTCAGAGCGGTGCATGAGCACTGCGCGGCGAGCGACGGTCGGCTCGGTTTTTTGACAGGCCAGCTGTACAGGTGCTCGGAGACGGGCGTGCCGTACGTCATCATCGCTTCGACCTTCCGCGTCCCCTGGCCGATCGCGGGTGATGATCAGAAGCCCATCGCGGAGTTGACCCGCGAAGTGGCCCAGAGCGAGTTGGCCCAGAACGGCGACCGGTTGCTCGGTTGGTACCGGAGCTCCCCCTCTCCGGAGGCCGGACTCTCGCCCAGGGATGCGGAGCTGCATAGCTCGTTATTGTCGCACCCGTGGGACGTGGCGCTGCTCGTGCGTTCCGATTCCGGGGCGGCCGGGGCCCTTTTCCGCAAGTCTTCAAGCGCCACATGGCGGCAAGAGCCGCTCGGCTTCTACGAGTTGCTCGATGAGGGTCGCCCTGGCCCCGCCGGCGAGAAGCGCACCGTTTTGGCGTGGTGGACCTACCGTGCGGGCGACGCGGTCGCGCCGATCGCGGCGGTCCCCAAGGGACGGGTCACACGCCCGGACCCCGCGCCGCTGCCCCGGCTGCTCGTTCCCGATGAGTTCGACGACGAGGACGACGTCGGGAAGCGACCGCGCTCGAGCACGCTCGACGTGCTGCGCCGGCGCGCTCCCCGCCTGGTGGCTTACGGCGTCGTCGGCCTGCTCGCGCTCTGGGGCTTGGTGCAACTCGCCACGCTCGCAGCCGCTCCGGCGGGCAGCCAGCCCGCCGCCGTTGCGGCGGGTGGCGTGTCGTCTGCACGAGTCGATCAGCTTGCCGACACGGTCGCGCTCGCGCTGGTTGCCTTTGACCTGCGGGTGCGGATGTTCGAGCGCCGTCAGATGGCGTGCGCTGACTTGTCGCGTGGCCTTGTCGAGTTGGAGGAGCGCTGGATGGTCTACAACATCGCGCGCAAGGGCGCGTTGGGGACGTTCGATGCGGCGAGCAACACGAGGGACGCGGGGTTGTACACCACCGTCGACGCCGCCGAGCGTCGCTTCGAGCGTTCACCGTGCCCGCGCCCCTGATCCGATGAGCGGGGGCCGCGCCGAGCGTTGGGCGTGCGCGCAGCGGGTTCGCGCGCCAGCTGCGTTCGTAGCGCTCTTCATGTTCGCGGCCGCGGGCAGCGCTGCGACCCAAGGCGTTGAGCCCCTGCACAAGAGCGACCTCGTGCGCTTGCTCGCGAGCCCGCTGATCCACAAGGGTGAGGTCGCAGACCTGATTCGCCGGAACTGTCTGGCCTTCCGGCCGACGGAGCGGGACTGGTCCGATCTCCGGACCCTGGGTGCGGACGTCGACGTGCTGAGTAGCGTCGGGGCGTGCACCACGAGACCGGCCCCGCCCGCGACGCGCGCCGCCCTGACTCTGGAGGCGCTGAGCGTCGTGCCGGCCGCCGCACCGGTCGTGGCAGCGGCCGGCACGGATGCGGTGGTCGAGGTCCGGGTGAGCCGGGGCAAGGTGCGGCAGGCAGGCCTCGCGCTCGTCCTCCGGGGGAGCTCGCGTATCCCCGGTGGATCACCACGCGACGCCGAAGCGGTCACGGATGACAGCGGCCTCGCGGTGTTTCGCGTGCCAGCGGGCCGGACGGTCGCGACGTACCGCTTCGACGTCGTAACCGGCTCGGGCGCGGAGCTGCCCGGGAGACCGGCCGTCGAGCTTGGCGTTGGCCCAGCCCAGCCCACGGTTGCCGAGTTCCGCCCGGATCGAGTGACCGTCACGCCAGGCGAGACCGGCCCGCTCGCTCTCGTCGTGGCCCTCAAGGACTCCTTCAGCAATCCGATACCGGCCGAGGCGCTCTGGCTACGTCCGGCCAGCGCGGAACTCGGTATACCAGGGCAGCAGCGCGCTACCGATTCCCTGGGTGGCGCGAGTTTCGTGATCGACCGGGCCGCCGTGCGGCACTCCGGGACGCTCGACCTCTGGGCGCGCGGGCGACGCATCGCGGCGCTGGACGTGGCCTTGGCAGGGCCAGAGCGTGCGGCGAGCACTGGCACGGGGTTCGTTCCGAAGGACTCGCTGCGGGGCGTAGTCCGCCACCACCTCCCGCAACCGCTCGTCTTCCAGGTGCGGGGGCCGTCGGGGGGGGCGCTCGCGGGTCGGGTCGTTTCGCTCCGGGCCCGGAACGCCACGCTTGCCTCGGACAGCGCCGTCACCGACTCGGCTGGCCGAGTTCAGGTAGACGTGACGCTGGGGACCCAAGCGGGAGTTGCCGACATCACCGCCTCCGTGGATTCTGTGGAGCAGAAGACCACTCTCCTCGTGGAACCGGGACCCCCGGTCGAGTTCATCCTCGAGCGGGACGGCCTGCGCGTCGAGAGCGGGCACATCCTCGTCGCGCTCGACACATCCTTCGAGCTCACGGTGAAGGCCCGGGATGGATATGGGAATGTCGTGCCCGTGCGCTCGCTCCCCCAGATGCTCGAAGGCACGCGTGGGCGGTTTAATGCGCAGCGGGGCCCCTTGCGGCTCAGCCGCATTCGCCCCGGAGGACCGGGCGCGATCATGACGTTCCAGTCGGTCGGCTTGGGAAGCACGAGCCTGAAGATCACAGCAGCCGGCAGCTCGGCGAGCGTCGAGGTGGACGTCGTGCCCAGCCGGTGAGGTACGGACGCCCTGTTGGCGCCCGCGTCGTAACAGGCTAGCTTTCCCTCGCCCTACTCGCCAGTAACCGGTTCGGTTGCCAGGCGGTTCAGCGCGGCCTTGTGCACTGGGCGCGCCTACGGTTTGACCACCCGGATTTCCTGTCATGATCGCCCTCGCCCGCAAGTACCGTCCCAAGCAGTTCGCCGACCTCATCGTGCAAGATCACGTGGCGGCAGCGCTGCGTGGCGCGGTGGCGCATGGCCGCACGGCGCACGGCTATCTGTTCGCGGGTCCCCGGGGTGTGGGTAAGACGACCGCCGCGAGAATTCTCGCCATGGCGCTCAATTGCGCGCGGCGCGCGGCCGGCGCGGGAGAGCCCTGCGGCGCGTGCGACTCGTGCACCCGCATCTGGACCGGCGCCGCCAACCTCGACGTCGTCGAGCTCGATGCCGCGTCGAACCGCGGCGTGGACGACGCGCGCGAGTTGCGCGAGCGCGCGATGTACGCCGCCAGCGCCGAAGGGCGCCACAAGGTCTACATCGTGGACGAGGCGCACATGCTGACCCGCGAGGCGTGGAATGCCCTCCTCAAGATCCTCGAGGAGCCGCCGCCGCGGGTCGCGTTCGTGTTCGCGACCACCGAGCCGCAGAAGATCGCCCTGAGCGCCGCGCCGATCCTGTCCCGGCTCCAGCGCTTCGACTTTCGGCGCATCGGACCGCACGCGATCGTGGAGCGCCTGCGCCACGTCGCGGCCGCCGAGGGGCTCGCCGTGGAGGACGACGCCTTCCACCTCATCGCGAAGAGCGCCGACGGTGGGATGCGGGACGCCCTGTCCATCCTGGACCAGGTGCTCTCCTTCGGCGAAGGGCCCGTCACCGCCGGGCGGGTGCGGGAGGTACTCGGCCTCATCTCCGACGAGCTGTACGGTGAGCTGCTGCGGGTCGTCGCCGAGCGGGACGTCACGGGGGCGTTCCCGCTCGTCGACCGCCTGGTCGAAGCGGGCGCGGACCTGGGGGAGTTCGTGAGCGGGGCGGGCGAGACGCTGCGGGCGGTCCTCGCGGTCGGCCTGGGGGGCGAAGCGGAGGGGATGACCGAGGGTCTGCAGGCGCTGGTGCGGCAGCACGCGGACCGCCTGCCGCCCGCCGACATCGTCCGTCTGCTGACGATGCTCGGCGAGATGGAGGTTCAGCTGCGCGCGAGCGGAAACCAGCGGCTCCTTGTCGAGGTGCTGCTGCTCCGCTGGGCGATGATGGATCGCACGGTCGAGCTCGAGGCGGTCATCAAGGCGCTCGGTAAGGAGCCGGGGAAAGGGGAAGGGGGAAGGGGATCGGTTGAGGCGGCGCCGGTGCTGCGTGACGCCGTTCCGGCCGCACCCTTCCCCCTTCCCCCTTCCCCAGCCGTTTCCCCGGCCGTTCTACCGGAGAAGGGTCCCCTCACCCTCGAGCGATTGCGCGGTTTGTGGCCCCGCATCATCGAGGACGCGCGGGCGCGGAGCCCGTTGCTCGGCGCGCTGCTCGCCGTCACCGAGGTTGCGGTCGTGCAGGGCGCCACGGTGGGCATCCGCCTGCTCGATACCAACGCGGTGCACGCCGAGGGCATCGAGCGGCAGCGGGATGCGCTGGCGCAGCTGGTGGGGCGTTACGTGACCGAGCCCGTGCGCATCACGTTGGAGGGGGCAGGGAGCGGGGAGCGGTCCCCGCAGCGCGCGACGCGGATGACGGAGGAGGGCGCGCGGCAGGAGCGGCTGCGGGCGTTGCGCGCCAAAGATCCGAGCCTCAGCGCCGCGGTGGACGCGTTGGACCTGGAGCTGTTGGAATAGCTTGCACCTCGGGGGGGTGGGGGGTAACTTTCGACGTATGGCGGATTTATCGAGCCTGCTCCAGCTGGGGCAGCAGATGCAGTTCCGGCTATCCGAGATCCAGTCGCAGCTGGCGCAGCAGACGGTAACCTGCTCGGCGGGCGGGGGGATGGTGCAGGCGACCGCCGACGGGCGCGGCCAGATCCGGGCGATCAAGATCGACCCTCAGGCCGTGCAGCAGGGGGACATCGAGATGCTGGAGGATCTCGTGCTCGCGGCGGTGTCACAGGCGCAGCAGCGCGCCGCCGAGCTCTACCAGGCGGAAGTGAAGAAGCTCGCTTCGGGCCTGCCGCTCCCGTTTCAGCTGCCCCTGTAGTTCGCCGTGTCGGCCATCGAAGATCTCGTGACGGAGCTGTCCCAGCTCCCCGGGATCGGTCGCAAGACGGCGCAGCGGCTCACGTTTTACCTGTTGAAGCAGCCGGTGGAGACGGCCAGGCGCCTCGCGGACGCGATCCGCGCGGTGCGCGACCGGGTGAAGGCCTGCGGCGTGTGCGGGATGCTCACGGACGACGATCCCTGCGTCATCTGTAGCGATCCCCGCCGCGACCCGAGCGTGGTGTGCGTCGTGGAGGAATCGGCGGACGTGGGCGCGATCGAGCGGGCGGGGCGGTTTCGCGGCCGCTATCACGTACTGGGAGGCCGCTTGTCCCCGCTCGAGGGCGTCGGTCCCGAGGCGCTGCACCTCGAGCACCTGCTCGGGCGAGTGGGTGACGGGTCGGGGGTGCGCGAGGTCATCATCGCGACGAACCCTTCGATGGAAGGCGAGGTCACGGCGACCTATCTGCAGCAGGTGCTGCGGCCGAGCGGCGTGCGGGTGACGCGGATCGCGCGGGGTCTGCCGGTGGGTGGGGATCTCGAGTACGCCGACGGCGTGACCATCGCGCAGGCGCTGCTGGCGCGGCGCGACATGTCCGAAGCCGACTGACCGAGGGACGCGATGGCGGGTGCGGCGAGCTGGTCGTTCTCCGAGAACGACTTCAAGCAGATCCAGCAGCACTTGCAGGCGTTCCTCCGCGAGTCGAACGCCCGCTGCGCGCTCCTGGTCGACCGCGCCGGCCAGCTCGTCGCCACCGTCGGCGACCCCCCCCAGTTCGACTCCACGGCCTTCGCTTCGCTCACCGCCGCGGACTTCAGCGCCAACGACCAGCTCGCGAAGATGATCGGCGAAGCCGAATTCGCCTCGCTCGTCCATCAGGGCGAGAAGGAGTCCATGTACCTCGCCGACGTCGCGAAGCGCGTCATCCTGGTCGTGCTGTTCGACCAGCGTACCACCCTGGGGCTGGTCAAGCTCAAGGGGAAGTCCGCGGTCGAGAAGCTGAACAAGGTATTCGAGGAGATGTTCAACCGCGTGGGGACGGGGCCGGCCCCGCAAAAGGGCCTGCTCGAGGGTGCGGAAGACGAAATTGACAAACTCTTCGGTTAGGGGGACGCGCGCCCTATGTCGATGATCAACTACGCGTCCCGCGAGATCAACTGCAAGCTGGTCTACTACGGCCCTGGCCTGGGGGGCAAGACCACCAACCTGGAGCACATCTACGGCAAGGTGTCGCCCAACACCCGGGGCAAGATGATCTCGCTCGCCACCGAGACCGAGCGCACGCTGTTCTTCGACTTCCTGCCCGTGGACCTCGGCACGATTCGCGGCTTCAAGACGCGGTTTCATCTCTACACCGTGCCGGGACAGGTGTACTACAACGCGAGCCGCAAGCTCATCCTCAAGGGCGTGGACGGCCTCGTCTTCGTGGCCGACAGCCAGATCGAGCGCATGGAAGCGAACGTCGAGTCGATGCAGAACCTGTACGACAACATGGCGGAGTACGGCTACGACCTGACCAGGATCCCCTTCGTCATCCAGTACAACAAGCGCGACCTCCCGAACGCCGCCCCGATCAAGGACCTCCAGGCCGCGTTGAATCCCGGGTGGCCGATCGACGACGCGGCTCAGCAGAAGGTGACGCCGGACCCCGCCCATCCGGGCGAGCATCTGGTCGAGCAGGCCGGGGGGCAGTGGGTGGGTCACGCCTCCTACGTCGAGGCGGTCGCGATCCGCGGCGACGGCGTGTTCGACACCCTGAAGAGCGTGAGCAAGCTGGTTCTCAAGACGCTGAGCTGACGGGGGCGCGATGCGGTGGACCTTGCCCAACATCCTCACCCTCGCCCGCATCTGCCTCACGCCGGTCATCGCCCTGCTGCCGTTCATTCAGGGCTACTGGCCCAAGGTGATCGCCTTCGTGATCTTCCTCGTGGCTGCCTTCTCCGACGTGATCGACGGCTACCTCGCCCGCCGCCACAACCAGATCTCCGAGCTCGGGCAGCTGCTGGACCCGATCGCCGACAAGCTGCTCCTCTTCGCCACCCTGATTCCGATCTTCTGGCTCACCCGCCATCCCACGATCCTGGTCGACTACCGCATCCCGTGGTGGGGCAGTTTCCCGGTGTGGGTGGCGCTGCTGCTCGTGGGGCGGGAGCTGCTGATGACCGCATTCCGCTTCTTCGCCAAGCGGCGCGGCGTGGTGATCCCCGCCCTGGGCGCGGGGAAGCTGAAGGCCGTTGTGCAGAACGTCTTCATCGGCGCCACCCTCTTCTGGTTCGCCTGGAAGGATGCGCTCGCCACGCATCCGTTCGCGGGGTGGTTCCGCACCTTCTGGGACCAGTTCCACGGCGCGGTCGTGGCGCTCACGCTCGCAGGCGCCATCCTGCTCACCGTCTACTCGCTGGGCGTGTACCTGTACCGCTACCGCCGGCTCTTGAAGTGAAGCTCGAAGTCGTCACCGTCGGCACCGAACTGCTGCTGGGCTACACCGTCGACACCAACGCCGCCGAGCTCGGGCGCGCGCTCGCCGCCGCCGGGATCGAGGTGGTGCGCCGCACCACGGTCGCCGACCGCCCCGAGGCGATCCGCGCCGCGGTCGCCGACGCGCTCGAGCGCACCGGCATGGTCGTCACCACGGGCGGCCTCGGTCCCACGCGCGACGACGTCACCAAACGAGTGGTGGCGGAGCTCTGCGGGAAGCGGCTCGTGCAGGACGCCGTCGTGCTGTCCGCGATCGAGGCGCGCTTCAAGCAGCTGGGCCGCTGGCCCATGCCCGAGAGCAACCGCTCGCAGGCCGAGGTCCCCGAAGGGGCGACGGTCCTGCCGAACCCGCGGGGCACGGCTCCGGGCCTGTGGCTCGAGGACGAGCGGGGGCGACTCGTGGTCCTCCTGCCCGGTGTGCCGAGTGAGATGCGCGGGCTCCTGGCGGAGCAGGTGCTGCCGCGGCTCGCGCAACGGGACGGCGCCGACCGGCCGCGGGTCGTGCTGTCGCGCACGCTGCGCACCACGGGCGTCGCGGAGTCGTCGCTGGCTGAGCGCATCGGGCGGCTCGACGAGGAGCTGGCGCCTCTGACGCTCGCATATCTCCCCTCGCCCGACGGCGTCGACCTGCGGCTCACCGCCTGGAGGCTCGAGCAAGGGGAGGCAGCAGCCCGACTCGCCGCCGCGATACGCCGCCTGCGGGCGATCGTGGGTGAGGACTGCTACGGCGAGGACGGGACGGACCTGGCGGCGGTCGTGCTCGCGGCGCTGCGCCGCGGGCGCCACCACCTGGGCGTGGCGGAGTCGTGCACCGGTGGACTCGTCGCCCAGCGCGTCACGGCCGTGCCGGGGGCCTCGGACACGTTCGTCGGCGGGGTCGTCGCCTACGCCGACGTGATGAAAACGGCGGCCCTCAAGGTGCCGCTCGAGGTCCTGCAGGCGCACGGCGCGGTGTCGGAGCAGACGGTGCGCGCCATGGCCGCGGGCGCCCAGCGCCTGTTCTCGGCCGACTGCACGGTCGCGGTCACGGGAATCGCAGGGCCCACCGGCGGCACCGCCGACAAGCCCGTCGGCACCGTGTGGCTCGCCGTAGCCGTGGACACCAAGCTGCGGGCGCTCAGGCGCCTGTTCCCGGGCGACCGCGAGGAGGTGCGGCGCCGCGCCGCCCAGGCCGCGCTCGATCTGCTGCGTCGCGCCCTGGCGCCTGCGTGATGCCGTCCCTCACCGCGCCGGACGGCACCCAGCTCACCTATGACGCGTACGAGCCGGCGCAGCCCAAGGCGGCCGCCCTCTTCCTTCATGGCTGGTCCGACCACGCGGGCCGCTGGCGTCACGTGGGGGAAGCGCTGCAGCGCGCGGGCGTCGCCGCCTACGCGCTCGACCAGCGCGGCCACGGCCGCTCCGGGGGTCGCCGTGGCCATCTGTCCCGCTTCAGCCAGCTGCTGGGCGACCTCCAGGCGTTTCGACGCGCGGTGCGCCACCGCGTGGACCGGCCCCAGGCGCTGCTCGGCCACTCGTTCGGCGGCCTCGTAGCACTGCGCTACCTCGAGACCCAGCCGAGCGACCCCGTGGCGGCCGCGGTGATCTCCTCGCCCTGGCTCGGGCTCGCGAGCGCGCCGGCCGCGTGGAAGCGCATCGCCGCGCGGCTGCTGGCCGATCTCTGGCCCACGCTTCCCTTCGCGGTCGACCTGGATCTCGACCACTTGAGCCGCGACCCTACCGTGAGCGAGGCATACCAGCGTGATCCTGCCGTGCATGGCGTGATGACGCCGGGCGCGTGGCGCGAGATCCGCTGGGCTCAGCGTTCCGTGGTCGCCGACGGGAATCGCATCGAGTGCCCGCTGCTCTTCCTGCTCGCCGGGGAGGATCGGGTGGTGGACGCTCAGCTCGCGCGCGCGTTCGCCGACGGCCTCAGGGCGCCGGTCCAGGTGCGCTGGTACGCTGAGATGTACCACGAGGTGCTCAACGACCCGCAGCGGGACTCGGTAATGAGCGACATCGTGGCCTTCCTGTCGTCGCACGGCCTCGCCTAGACCGCCGCACACGGCTATGTTCTTGCCCGGTAGCAATTTCCGCCGCCACTGCGGCGGGAGGGCCGTCAAAACGGCGTACAGCGGGCGGCATGCTCGTTGCTTGAACGCGGAGCGCCATGGACGATAAACCCAAGCGGCCTCGACCGACCGAGCAGCCAAGTCCCGCAGCCGAGGATGCGGCTGAGCGTGCCGCCCCGACGCCAGTTGGCGACCTTGCATCCGAAGCGGCGGTCGCGGCACCGGCGGAGATGGTGCCCAAGGACACATACCTTCGGCTCGCCGCCGAGTACGACAACTTCCGCAAGCGCACGCTCAAGGAGCGTACTGAGCTGTGGTCGAAGGCTCAGGCGGACCTGGTGCAGCGTCTCGTGGACGCACTGGACGACCTCGCCCGCTTCGCGCACATCGAGCCCAGCGCCGAGACGGCGAAGACGATCCACGAGGGAGTCGATCTCGTGGAGCGCAAGATCTGGAAGGAGCTCGAGGCGGCTGGAGTGCGACGGGTGGATGAGGTCGGGGTGCCGTTCGATCCGAGCCAACACGAAGCCGTGACCACGGCGCCGGCGTCGGCGCCCGAGGAGGACCACACGGTGGGCGCGGTGCTGCAGGCGGGCTATCAGCTCGGGGGAGCGCTCATTCGACCCGCACGCGTGACGGTGCTGACGTGGCAAGGCGGCCACGGGCGGGGCGGGGGCGGGGGTGGGGGCGGGGGCGGGGCAACGGAGGGCGAGCGCGGCTGATGGCTGCGACGAAGGACTACTACCAGGTCCTCGGGGTCCCGGAGACCGCCACCGTCGACGAGATCAAGCGCGCCTTCCGACGGCTGGCCAAGCAGCACCATCCGGACCGCAATCCCGGCAAACCACAGGCGGCTGAGCGCTTCAAGGAGATCAACGAAGCGCACGACGTGCTCAGCGACCCCCCGAAGCGGAAACAGTACGATCAGCTCCGCAAGTATGGGGCCTTCGCCGGGGCGGGCCGTTACGGCGGCGCGGGGCGAGGGCCGGGCAGAGGGGGCGGGGGCGGTCCCGCGGACTCGGGCGTCGAGTTCGATCTGTCGGACCTCGGCTCGTTCGGGGGGCTGGGGGACCTGTTCTCCTCGATCTTCGGGAAGCGGGGCGAGGGCCGGATGGAAGAGGCGGAGGACGAAGTCGAGGCGACGGTCTCGATTCCGTTCCGGGTGGCTGCGCTGGGCGGCAAGGTGCCGGTCACGCTGCCGATGGCCGAAGTGTGCCCCACGTGCGGCGGCGACGGGGCCGCGCCCGGGGCCACCATCTCGGTCTGCCCCGAGTGCAACGGCCGGGGAACGATCTCCTTCGGGCAGGGCGGCTTCGCGGTCAACCGGCCGTGCCCCGTGTGCCGCGGCAAGGGCCGCGTGCCCTCGACGCGGTGCGGGACCTGCCAGGGCGCGGGCGAGGTCCGGGTCGAGAAGCGCTTGATCATCACCGTGCCGCCGGGGACCGAGGACGGCACGCGCATGCGCCTCAAGGGCCAGGGCGCAAAAGGCAAGGGTGACGTCGTGGTCCAGTTCCAGGTCGAGCCGGACCGGTTCTTCCGGCGCGAGGGCCTGGACGTGGTCTGCACGGTCCCCATCAATCTGGCGCAGGCGCTACTCGGCTCGAAGATCAGGGTGCGCACGTTGGAGGGGCGTCACGTCCTGCTGAAGGTGCCGCCCGGCACGCCGCACGGGCAGAGGTTCCGCATCGCGGGCCAGGGCATCGAGAAGAACGGCCGTCGCGGCGATCAATACGTGGAAGTGCGGGTCGAGATCCCGGACCGGCTCACGCCGGAGCAGCAACAGGTCGTGCGGGCCTTCGCGGAAAAGGCGGGGCTCAAGTACTAGCGCGACGCTCCAGCTCCGCCGCCATCGCGAGCGCGCTCGTCGGACAAGCGCTCGTGAACTCCACCGATCGCTGCACGGCGGGGTCCACCGCGTCGCGGGAGATGGCCCGGAACCCGAAGCGCGGGAAGAACCCTCCAGCCGTTTCCGTGAGCAGGTACACCGTCCGGATCTTGCGGCGGCGCGCGAGCGCGAGTGCGTGGCGGGTGAGCTCCTGGCCCAGCCCCCGGCCACGCAGTCCGGGCGCGACCGCCACTGAGCGGAGCAGCGCCGTAGTGCCGTACAGCTCGAGGGCGGCGCTGCCGACGACGTGGCCTGCCTCGTGGGCCACGAGCGTCGTGTCGAGGTGATCTGCGAGCCCGGCCGTGGGGAGGGCGCTCTGTCCGAGCAGCTCGAGAAGGGCAGGAAGGTCGGCGGACGTTGCGGCGGCGATCGTCGTCATGGGGTCCCCTTGCCCACGGCACAGGGCCGTGGTACTCTAGGCACCATGAGGACGTTCGCCGTTCTGCTCTCGAATCGCAACCGGAGCGCGCATCACAAGCGCGGGGCGGCGTAGCGTCTCCGTTCGCTGACGCGCCCGCCCCCGGCACCGAGCGGTCCCGGGGGCTTATGTTTTTCTTGCTCCGCACACCTGTTCACCGCTGGGCGTCTGAGCGTCTCGTGCCTGGCGGCTGTAAACGGTGTGGGGGTGCGGTGCGGTGCTCTGGGGTGTAGGTCAACTGGCAGACCGCCCGGCTGTTAACCGGGAAGTTGGTGGTTCGAATCCACCCGCCCCAGCTCGACAAGTTCAAGCTCGCCTGATGCTTCCGCTTCGCTGTCCCACGACTCGGGTGAGCCCGTGACGGTTGCGTGACGGTTTCGGTCGCCGATCTCGCCCAAGAGTCGATCCACGGCTGTGGCGGCTTCTTCGAGCCGCGGGTCGCGGGGGCGCAAATAGCGACGGGCCATCCCGAGATCCACGTCCCCGATCCAATCGAGCGCGAGCTTCAGATCCCGCGTGAGCTCGAGCACATCCCCGGCGATCGCGCGACGGAAGCCGTGCATCGCGCGATACGGAAGATGCCGGACGCCGGCGCGGCGCTCCGCCTTCGTTAGCGCGAGCCAGAGCGCCTGGGCGGTCCAGGCGGCCCGCTCGTCATCCGCCCCGTTCCATCGCTGACGGTGCGGCGTATAGAAGACCCAGGGCCCCGCGTAGCCATCGCGTTCGCGCCATTGCCTCGACACGACCAGGGCCACCCGGGCACCGTCGGTCATCGGCTGCACGCGCTCTCGGCCGGTCTTGTCCCACCGCGCGCGCCAGGCAATCTCGCCGCGTTTGAAGTCGAGATCCCTCCACTGGAGGTGCAGGATCGCTCTCATCCGAGCACCCTGGTAGGCAGCGATCGCAACGGCGGTCCACGCGCGCCATTCCGTGTGCCGATCGGGACGCAGCGCTTGGAGGATTGCATCCCGCTCCTCGCGAGCGTACTCGGCCGGCGGCTCAGGGCGGAGATCCTTCGCCACTTTGAACCGGTACAGCGCGAGCCGGTTCATGCCGAGGAGCTCGCGGCGCTGGCCCCAGTTGTACACGGTCTTCACCACGCCGATCGCCTTGTGGATCTGGCTAAGGGCGTAGTCTTGACGTTCAAGGGCTGCCCGGAAGTGATCGACGTCGCCGAGCCGCGCTTCTTCGGCTGTGAAGTCTCGTCCCAGGAAGAGCTCCCAACGGCTCCAGTGCTCCCGGTAGTTGGTCTGAGTCTTCGGGCGCAGGTGGGGGAACTCCGCTTCGACGTACCTCTCCCAGAGCTCTCGCAGCGTGCGCCGTACCACCGTCGGTCGCGGCCCAAGCGTCCGAGCCTCGGCGAACCCCCGCGCCCACGCCTTCGCTTCGGTACGGCCCTCGCGGGTGTTGGGCCACGACTTCACGCGGCGGATCCCGTCGTCGTACCATTGCACGCGGACGAGCTCGCCGCCACGCTCGACGAGGACACGGACGCCGCCCCGACTGGGGCCGAACATGGCGAGCGTTTTCCGTTGGCGCGTCACGATGGAGTCGCCTCAAATGCTGCCCGCCGGCCGGCGGCTCGAGCCGCCAGGGGGTTGGCGCGTTGCGGAATCACGAGCATCCGATACCAACGCTTGCGACCTTCGCGCCGGGTGTGGCCGGCGCGTTCCCACTCCGGGAACTGCGAGCGGAGCCAGCCGCGCGAGCGCCCTGAGCGCAGCAGGGCCTCGTCCTCCGACAGCCACCGAAGATAGTCCTCCGCCGCCCGCGTGACCGCCTCCGCGGACCGCTCCATCTGCTCGGCCTCGCGGTCGTGTCCCCGCCGGCGGAGCACCTGGGCGTCACCCCGCCAGTCGGCGAGCAGCTGCTCCAAGCTCCGCGGCTCGTCGCTCACGTTGCGCGCTCTGCTCCCCGCCGTGTGCCGGCGGCGCGTGGCGGATCTAGGGCGCGGACGGCCACGTGAACGAGCTTCTTGGGCTCCAGGCGGAGAAGCTTAGTTGCCGTACGACGGGTAGCGGGCATGCGGCTCCGGAGCAGCGGGGAAGCGTCGAGACAGGTCCCCTCACTTATAAATAGTCCCGAATAGGGGCGAGCGTGCCAGCAGGGGCTCCCCGCCGTAGGTCTGGCTGGCGATGAGCAGGGTGTATGTCTGGGGTGTGTGGGCCCTTGAGCGCCCGCAGGGCGCGAACGGGCGGCCTGGCGAGATATCGATGTGCACGTGCACCGGCACGTGCACCGATATCTCGCCACTTGCTTGCACGGCTAAGAACGCTGCGAGAATCAGTGCAGGGTGGAAATCCGGCTCATCGTGTGGAAATCTCGTCGGCGGGTGGTGGTACAGGTGGGCTCGCGGCTTGGAAGCCTGCCGAGCCAAGCGGTGTTCTGAGCGTCGGTTTTGTAACTCGGTCCCCGACGAACAACCGGGAATCGTGCGAACCGCACAACAGAATCACAACGCGCGACCCCCTGAACTTGCTCAGGGCGTCGTCGCTTCTGACCCCTTGAGGCTGCAAGAAGCTCCCTACGGCTCGCGATGGGTGAAGGCGTGGCGCAGTGTGGGTGAAAAACTGATAATACGTCTGTCGAAGCCAGAGCTTCCACTTGAGATGGGGGGACGCTTGCCGAAGCGACGCTCGCGACGCCCAGCCGGCCGGCGCACACCCGAGGGAACTGGGATCGCCGAGGTCACGCGAGTCCGCGAGCGGTTCGAGCGTCTGCTCACAGCGGGGGTCGAGATCTTCTCGGAGCATTCCTTGGAGCGCGTGCTCCAGCGGGTCGTCGATGCCGCCCGGGAGGTGGTGGGAGCGCGTTATGCGGCGCTGGGCGTCTTGAGTCCCGACGGCACCTCGCTGGTCCAGTTCGTAACGTCGGGGATCACTCAAGCCGAGCGGGACCGGATCGGGGACCTCCCACGCGGACGTGGCCTGCTCGGCCTCGTGATTCGCGAGCCGGCGCCCATTCGGACCGCGGACATCAACCGTCACGCGCAGCGCTACGGTTTCCCTCCGCACCATCCTCCTATGCGTTCGTTTCTGGGCGTGCCCGTCGTCGCCCGTGGCAAGGTGTTCGGCAATCTCTACCTCACCGAGAAGGTCGGCGTGGACGAGTTCAGCGTGGAAGACGAAGCCATCGCGGTACTGCTCGCTGCGAGTACGGCAGTCGCGGTTGAAAACGCGCGGCTCCACGAGGCGAGCCAGGACCTGTTGGGCCAGGTCCGGGCCATGCAGCGCCAGCGGGACTTGTTCTTCGCGATGATGAACCACGAGCTGCGTAACGCGCTCACCGGCGTCTACGGTTGGGCGGAGCGACTGGTCAAGGGGAAGTCGGCCGAATCGATCGCACAGGCCGCGCGCGAAGTGTACGAGGGCGCAGACCGGACGATCACGCTCCTGAACAACTTCCTCGACCTCACCCGCCTGGACGCGGGGAAAGTACATCCGGTGTGGCGCGAGGTCGATGTACCCAACTCTGTGCACCGCGCGCTCACCGGTGTGCGCCCTGCGGCGGAGGCGAAGGGCGTCGCACTCGACGAGCGCAGTCCCGATGCTCCGCCCCCTCTCCGCACCGACCCCGTTCGGCTCGAGCAAATCCTCGTGAACCTGCTGTCGAACGCCGTGCGGCACAGCCCCGAGGGGGGCATTGTCACCGTCCTGGTTGAGCCTCAGCCAGCCGCGGTGGCATTCCGGGTCAGCGACCACGGACCCGGGATCCCGACGGAGCTGCAGGAGCGGATCTTCGAGCCGTTCGAGCGCTTTGACCCCCATTCGGGAGTTGGGACGGGGCTCGGTCTCCCAGTCTCCCGACGATTGGCCGAGGTGCTCGGCGGACGGTTGACCGTCGAGAGCGTGGTCGGTCGGGGCGCCACGTTTAGCCTCAGCCTTCCCTTGGCACCTCCGTCAGCGTGAAGGTTTCTTCAGGCGTCCTTTGGTCTCGGTTCAACTCCACCCCCTTAGTGTCTGATCATGAAGATTCTCGTCGTTGAGGACGATCGCAAAGTTGCCGGATTCATCGAGCAGGGCTTGCGGGAAGAAGGCTACGCCGTCGACCTCGCGCCGGATGGCGACGAAGCGACGATGCTCGCGCACGTGTACGAGTATGACCTGCTCGTGCTCGATGTGATGCTCCCGAAGAAAACGGGACTGCAGGTCGCCGCCGAGCTGCGGCGCGAGGGGAGCAAGACACCGATCTTGATGCTCACGGCGCGCGACGCGACGGAAGATGTGGTGCGCGGGCTGGACGCTGGCGCAGACGACTATCTCGCCAAGCCGTTCAAGTTCGAGGAGCTGCTCGCCCGTGTGCGGGCGTTAGTCCGCCGCGGTGGCGCCTCACGCACCGAACTGCTGAGCTACGGGCCGGTCCAGGTGGATCGTCTGAAGCACAAAGCCACAGTCAATGGGAAGCGGCTCGATCTCACCCCGAAAGAGTTTCAGCTGCTCGAGCACTTCCTGCTCCGGCCGGAGGACGTGCTCCGCCGGACGGAGCTCCTGGAGAAGGTCTGGGATATGCAGTTCGACCCCGAAAGCAACGTGGTGGACGTGCACGTGGGGAACTTGCGCCGCAAGCTAAAAGACGCGGCCGGCGTGGAGGTGATCCACACCGTGCGCGGGGTGGGGTTCCGGTTGGCGACACCGGATCGGGTGGATTCGTGAAGCGCTCTCTCCGTCGCACGCTCGTTCGCTGTGCCGCCCATTCCTGCGCGGGGACTGCATGACCGACCAGGAGGCGGCCGCCCGGGCGAAAGCCAGCTACGCCCGGTGCTCTGTGGCGCCGGAATTCTTCGACGCGTTCTACCGTCGGTTCTTCACGCTCTGCCCTGCCGCTCGACCCATGTTCGCCAAGACCGACTTCGATCGGCAGCACCGGTTGCTGCGTCACGCCTTCGGCCTGCTGCTGAACTTTCCCGCGCAGCGGGACGGCGAGCCCACGATTCTTTCGCGCGTCGCCGACCGGCACAGCCGGCGAGACCTCGCCATCGATCCCGCGCTCTATCCGCTGTTCATCGACAGCCTGATCGACACCGTGAAGCAATACGACCATGAGTTCACGCCCGCTGTAGAGGGAGCCTGGCGCACGGCGGTCGCGACGGGCGTGGAGTACATGCAATCGAAGTACTGAGGGCACACCCCGCCTCGCGTGAAGATCTCTTCACGCGGCCTTCATGTCTGGCCTTCCCTACGCGTGGCAAACTGTTCCCTGCAGACGGAGTTCCAACTTCGGACCAGGAGCCGTTATGTCACGCCACATCGGGACGGTCTTCCTCATCTGCACTCTGATCACGGGCGCCGCACGCGCTGCCCTCGCCGACCGTCGCGCCGGAGACCGCGAGCGAGAAAACACGGCTAGGGCGCTGCGGGTCTACGCCACGCGCTACGCTGTCTCTGACGTCACGCCAACCTACGCACGCCAGACCGGCCTGGCGTGCAGCGCCTGCCATACCCATTTCCCGGAGCTCACACCCACGGGGCGGGCCTTCAAGCTCAACGGCTACGTGTTCCGCAGGAGTGAGTCCCTCGAGGGCAAGAACCCCGAGGGCCAACAGAGCCTGTTGCTCAACCTGGTGGCGCCGGTGTCGTTGATGTTCCAGACATCGTACACCAGCACGAAGAAGGCGCTGCCCGGCACGCAGAATGGCACGGTGCTTTTCCCGGACCAGCTGAGCCTCTTTACCGGGGGCGAGATCACTCCGCACGTGGGTGGTTTCCTGCAAGTCACCTTTGATCCGCAGAGCGGTCAGTTGGGGGTCGACAACGCGGACTTCCGCTTCGCGACCCATGCGACCCTCCTATCCAAGCGTACCGCGCTCGGCCTGAGCGTGAACAACAACCCGACCGTCCAGGACATTTGGAACAGCACGCCTGCCTGGAGCTTCCCCTATGGCAGCTCGGCCGCCGCTCCGACACCGGCCGCCGCGACGCTCGTCGATGGTACGCTGGCCCAGCAGGTGGCGGGGCTGACGGCGTACGCGATGTGGAACGATCGAGTCTACGGGGAAGTCGGCGCCTACCGCTCCGCACCGCTCGGGGTCCAGCGCCCGCTCGACGCGACCGCTACGGGTGTGATCCAAGGCGCCGCACCGTACTGGCGGGTCGCGTTCCCGAACGTGTGGGGCCAGAACTATCTGTCGGTTGGGACCTACGGCATGGCGGCGAGCGTCTTCCCCGCCGGCGTCGTGGGGCCGACCAATCGATTCACCGATTTTGCGGTGGACCTCGCGTACATGCACTCGTTCGGGTCGAACAGCGTCACTCTTGACGGGACCTGGATCCACGAGAAGCAGACTTGGACCGCCGGGGGCGCGGCGAACCCCACGAACACGCTTCGCACGTTCCGGATGGCCGCCATGTACCACATCGGTCAGCGGTACGCGTTCACTGTCGCGCCGTTCGTCACCACGGGCACGAGCGACGACCTGCTCTACGCCCCGGCGCCCGTGGTGGGGAGTCGTACCGGCAGCCCCAAGAATGACGGCCTCGTTGCCGAGGTCGACGTCATGCCCTGGCAGAATCTGCGGCTGCAATTCCAGTACGTTGCGTATGATCAGTTCAACGGCAGCTCGCGCGATTACGATGGGTTCGGGCGCCGAGCGAGCGACAACAACACGCTGTACATCCTGACGTGGCTGCTGTACTAGCGGCGAGCGTCGTCCTCATAAAGAGAGAGACTGTCCCTATGCGGCGGCCCATGCGGTGGACGATGCGAGTGCGACGCGGGCTCCTCCTGGCTGGCACCCTCCTCCTCGGGGCGGTCGGCGCTCGAGCGCAGAGCGCGAAAAGCGGCAAGATCGATCCAACCTGGCTCCGCGCCGATGCCGCAAGTAAGACCGCCGAGTTCAAGCTCGTCGCGGGCCTCACAGAGGCAAATGGTGGCATGAACTTCAACGGGTTCGGCCGGGGCGGCCTGGTGCTGACGGTGCCGCGGGGGTGGAACGTGGTGTTTCATTTCAAGAACGAGGACCCGAACCTGCCCCACTCGGTAGAAGTGATCGCTGATGTGGAAGTGATCCCCGTCGGTCCCGTGCCACCGGCGTTCGAACACGCCACGACCGGGCGGATCGAACAGGGCTTCCCGACTGGGCAGGGCACCGATGTCCGGTTCGTGCCGGGGAAGGCCGGATCCTTCCTCATCTTCTGCGCCGTGCCCGGTCATGGTGTCGCTGGGATGTGGATCCGGCTCGCGGTCTCCGACGCTGTCGACAAACCCGCGCTCGCGACTGCCCCCGAGCGGTAGCCGAATTTTACGCAGGGTTCACTGTTAGCCTTGTCGTGGAGGGTCCAAACTGGAGTGCCAGGGCGGACCTTTCTCGCCGGCGCCGGTAGGCGCTCGAACCGCGCAAGTCCTAGAGACGACGACGGCCAGCGCTGCTCTGCGCCGGCTCACAAGTCCTCCGACGGTACCGACGCGCGTGACGGTTTCGTGACGGTTTCGGGGTTGGTTTTCACTGTTTTCCGCCCGGTGCCGGCGGAACGGCCGTCAGCTAACTCGTTATCGTCGTGCGAGACGCGCTTCGCGGGCGGAGCGGTCGACTGAGGAAGTTGGTGGTTCGAATCCACCCGCCCCAGTTGGAGTTGCGCGTTCGTAGGGTGCTTCACCAAGTCGTCCCCTCCTCGTGATAGCATCCTCAGTAACAGCCGCTTCCCCGTCCGTTTCCCCGTGCAACGAGATGTGGCGCCCCGCTCGCGCCGCGACGACGCACGCAGAATCTTGACAACGGACGGTTGATGCGTAGGCTCGAAGCTGGAAGTCCCACGCACTCCATGGCACTAGCGGTTCTTACGAAGTCCACCTCCCAGAATCATATTCTGACCGTTCGGAGCCTATCGGTGACTGCTGTCGCCAAGGGGGCCCCATGTGCCTGACGTCGATGTCGCAGGAGTGGAGGGGGTGGGCAACGGGAGCCGTGGCACTCGCGGTTGCGGCCTGCGGGGGGGAGACGAGTCCCACCCAGCCGGCGGCGCGCACCTTCGCCCGGGTGAGCGCCGGGGGCGCTCAAACCTGCGGCGTCACGCCCGGGAGCGCGGCGTACTGCTGGGGCTACAACGGCGACGGCGAGCTCGGTGACGGGACGACGACCGACCGGTCGAGCCCGGTGCTCGTGGCGGGCGGCGTGAGCTTCGCCGCGGTCAGCGCCGGGGGCGTTCACACCTGCGGCGTCACGGCCGGGGGCGCGGCGTACTGCTGGGGCTCCAACGGCAGCGGCCAGCTCGGCGACGGGACCACGACCAACCAGTCGAGCCCGGTGCTCGTGGTGGGCGGCGTGAACCTCGCCGCGGTGAGCGCCGGGGACCTTCACACCTGCGGCGTGACGTCCGGGGGCGCGGCATACTGCTGGGGCTCCAACGGCAGGGGCCAGCTCGGCGACGGGACCACGACCGACCGGTCGAGCCCGGTGCAGGTGGCGGGCGGCGTGAGCTTCGCCGCAGTGCGCGCCGGGGACGCTTACATCTGCGGCGTCACGGCCGGGGGCGCGGCGTACTGCTGGGGCAACAACTACTACGGCGAGCTCGGCGACGGGACCACGACCAACCGGTCGAGCCCGGTGCTCGTGGGGGGCGGTGTGAGCTTCGCTGCGGTGAGCGCCGGGGCCGATCACACCTGCGGCGTCACGGCCGGGGGCGCGGCGTACTGTTGGGGCTACAACGGCGGTGGCGAGCTCGGCGACGGGACCACGACCAACCGGTCGAGCCCGGTGCTCGTGGTGCAATGACGCGGGCTCGTCACCGTCCAGAGCCTATCGGTGACTGCTGTCGCCAAGGGGGCCCCATGTGCCTGACGTCGATGTCGCAGGAGTGGAGGGGGTGGGCAGCGGGAGCCGTGGCACTCGCGGTTGCGGCCTGCAGTGGGGAGGCGAGTCCCACCCAGCCGGCGGC
>QHUL01000100.1:0-1320 GCA_003222115.1 Gemmatimonadota bacterium
CCGCCAGCACGCGGCGGAAAAACGGGCGGAGCCGGCGATACCCGGCGAAGGAGTCGGTTGAGAGCCGGCCGTTCACCAGGATGACGGGAATCCGCCGCGCCGCCGCTTCGCGCAGGAAGTTCGGCCAGAATTCCGTCTCGACCACCACGATCAAGTTCGGGCGTACGGTCTGCAAGGCAGAACGGACCGACCAGGGGAAGTCCAGCGGAAAGTAGAGATGCTCCGCCTGCCCGGCCAGCCGGCGCAGGACCGTTTCCTTGCCGGTCTCGGTGACGGTGGACACGAACACGCGGGCGGCCGGATAGCGGGTCTTCAACTGCTGGACCAACGGGACCACCGCAGTCGCCTCACCCATGGACACGGCGTGCACCCAGATCGTCGGGCGCCCGTCACGGCTTTCAACCAGGTCTGGGGGCAGCCAGCCCAGCCGCTGACGCAGGCCAGGGCGGCAGCGTTTCTTGGCCAGCAGGACCGCCAAGATCACCGGCCACGCCAGTAGCAGGAGAATGTTGTAGAGAACGAACATAGCCGCTCGTTAAACGTTAATCGTTATACGTTATTCGTGAATTCGTGGAATGATTACAGTTCCGTTTAACGATTAACGAATAACGGTTAACGCGTAACATCGCCGACCGCGTGATCCGCCTCGTCGCCGAGCTTGTTGAGCGCGGCCTCCACCTCCACCCGCTTCGCTTCAAGCTGCACGCGGTCCGCGTCGCGCGACACCCAAATCGGCTCGCCCCACGCAAAGCAGGCCCGGCTGAACGGCAGCGGGACTTCGAACCGGTCCCAGCTCCGGAAGAGTTTTTTTTTGAGGCGGCGAAGGTCAGAGGGATGATCGGAAGCCCCGTCAGCTTCGCCAGTTCGACCACGCCGGGCTGCGCGACGAACCGTGGCCCCCGTGGCCCGTCCGGGGTCACCGCAAGATCGGCGCCCTCACGCCCCAGCCGCGCCATCTGGCGGAGTGCCCGCGCGCCCCCGCGCGTGGTGGAGCCGCGGATGGTGTCAAAGCCGAACCTGCTCACGATCCGATGGATCAGCTCGCCGTCGCGGTGCTCGCTGATCAGGATGTAGAGCCGTGAGCCTCCGTAGCACAGGGGCATCATGAGCTGGCGGCTGTGCCAGAAGGCGATGATGACGCCACGGCCGGACTCCCAGAACGCCCTGACGCGCTCGGCATGGAGCGTGCGGATCCGCAACGTCCACCCCAGAACGCGGATCAGCGCATAGCCGATCGGCGGCAGTATCGACGGATAACGTTTAACGATTAACGTCATTGTCCTCGTGATCCTGGAACTGCATCTGATAGAGCCTTTGATA
>QHUL01000100.1:1369-3297 GCA_003222115.1 Gemmatimonadota bacterium
AGGTAGCCTCGTCCAGGATGAGGATCGGAGGGTTGCGCAGCAACGCCCGCGCGATGGCCAACCGCTGGCGTTCCCCGCCTGAGAGCTTCACCCCGTTCTCACCGATCAGGGTGTCGTATCCGTTCGGGAGCTTCGTGACAAACTCGTGGGCGTACGCTGCGCGACCGGCCTCCATGATGGACTCGTCGCTGACCTCGTCCTTGCCGTAGGCGATGTTGTTGCGCACCGTGTCGTCGAACAGGAGGGTCTCCTGGGAGACGATCCCGATCTGCCGCCGGAGGGCCACGAGGCGGATCTCACGGAGGTCCACGCCATCGATGAGGATCGTCCCTTCCGTCGGATCGTAGAAGCGGGGAATGAGGTTCACGAGGGTCGTCTTGCCGGCACCGCTGCTCCCCACGAGAGCCAGCACTTCGCCGGCCCGGACCGTCAGTGAAATATCGCGCAAGGCCCAGGTCTCGACGCCGTCGTAGCGAAAGGAAACCCCGCGTAGCTCGATCGAGGTACGCACTCCGTCGAGGCCCCGCACGCCGGTATCGGTTGCTGCTTCCGTCTCGACATCCAGGACGGCAAAGACCCGCTCGGCCGCCGAAAGGGCTTGCTGGATCGTATTGTTGGACGATGCCAGGCGCTTGATGGGGCTGTACATCAGGAACATCGCCGTGAGGAACGAGAAGAACGTTCCCGGCGTCATCGTCCCCCGAATGACCTGCGAGCCTCCATACCAGATGATTCCGGCCACCCCGATGACCCCAATCGCCTCCAGTACGGGCGCAGTGATGGCAGAGACCTGGGTGGATTTCATCAAAGAGCGGAAGTAAGCCACGTTGTGCCGCGCGAAGCGCCGGTCTTCGGCGGACTCCTGCGTGAAGCCCTTCACGATGCGGATGCCGGTCAGCGTCTCCTGCAAGGCTGTGGTCATGTCGGCTGTCCGTTCCTGGCCAATCGTGGCGATCCGGCGCAGCCGGCTGCCGAACCGGACCATCGGATAGACCGACAACGGGATCACGACACTCGCCAGCAGGGTCAACTGCCAGTTCTGATAGAACACCACGCCGAGCAGGACCAGAAACGTCAGGCTTTGCTGGAAGAAGTCCTTGATGACGCCGGACACGGCGTTCTGAATCCAGTTCACATCGTTGATGACGCGGGACATCATCCGGCTGGATGGATTCTTGAGATGGAAGCCGACCGGGAGCCGCATCAGGTGGCTGAAGACACGACCATCAGCGCCACTGGCAGGAGGATCAGCCACGTCGGGTTCCTGTTGATGAAGATCTCGTCGAGAGCGGGACGCACGAGCCAGGCATAGGCGCCCGTAAAGGCAGCCACCAGCCCCGAGCAGACGGCAGCCGCAATAAGGCGCACCCAGTAAGGTCGCAAATACTGCAGCAATCGCAGGTACAACTTCATCGCACGCTTGCCTCCTGGCGGCGAAGCTGCTCGAGCACCACCTCCGCCGCGCGGGCAGACGCCCCCGGTGTCCCGAGCATGGCTCGCACGCGGGCCATCTCGGACCGCATCGCTTCGCGAGAGGACGCGTCATCGAGGATGCGCCGTGCCTGGTCGGCAAGCCGCGTCGGCGTGGCATGCTGCTGGATAAGCTCGGGAATGAACGGCCGGCCGGCGACGAGGTTGGCAAGCCCGATGCTGCGGACCCGGACCAGCAGACGCGCGAGCAGGTAGGTGAGCCAGGGCACCTTGTACACGATCACCATCGGGGTGCCGATGATGGCGGCCTGCAAAGACGCCGTGCCTGAGGCGATGAAGAGCAGATCGGCGGCTGCCATGACCCCGTTCGGGTCCCGCGCGACCAGGCGAACGTCCAGCCCGGCACCATCGCACAGGCGCTTGATCTCGTCCTGGTCCACCGTCTCGGCGACTGCCAGGATCGCCTTGAGCGACCGACCCTGGCCCTGCAACAGCCG
>QHUL01000076.1 GCA_003222115.1 Gemmatimonadota bacterium
CGGCGCTGGTGGCGCCGGCGGCGGCGACGTAAGGATCGGGAATCATGACTTCGGACGCGCGCAATCAGGTCTCCAGTGCTCGCTTCGTGGCATCGTAGCCCGCCCGAAGATATCTGTCCATCTCCTGCACCGCGAACGTCGCCTCTCTCTCCGCGACGGGCCTCACGACGACCAGCTTCGCCGCATCCCGCGGCCACTCGGCGATCGCCTGCTCCGCCTGCGCCGCCATCATGATGCGCTCGGCCTCGCCGTGGGCGCGGATCAACGCCGGTATGGCGGTCCGGCGGTCAGGCGGTAAGACCTCGTCGAATCCGGGGCCGACGTGCACGGCAACCACCAGATCCGCTGGGATGCGCTGCGCCGGCTCGAGCGGCAGCACCGCGCGCAACCCTCCGTCCGCGAGCCGGCGGCCGTCCAACCGCGCCGGCGGATAGTAGAGCGGCAAGGCGCAGGAGGCGTACAGCGCGTCGTGCAACGGCACGTCCTGCCCCAGGGCGCCGAACAGCACCAGCTCCCCGGAATCGAGGTCCGTGGCCGTGACCGTCAGGCGGATCTTCAGCTCGGAGAATCGCGTGGCCGCGACGAAGCGGGCGACCGTCCGCCGCAGCCCGCCGGCCTTGAGAATGTGGGAAGCGAACACGCCCTTGAGGAGGCTCGCGGCATCAAGCGGCGCCACGTCCTTGCGGGAGAGCGACCGCGCCGCGATCGCCACCTCGTCCGCAGTCGCCCCGGCAGCGAGCGCCGCGCCGATCACGGCGCCCATGGACGTCGCTACGATATGGGTGACTTCGCCGCCCGCTTCCCGGATCGCCTTCCAGGCGCCGACGTGGGCGATGGCCTTGGCCCCACCACCCCCGAACACCGCGACGACTCTCATTGCACCGGTCTCAACACCGTGGGGAGTGGGGAGTGGTTCCTCACGGTGCGTTCCGGAAGGACGGCTCGCACCGTCGGGTACCACTCCCCACTCCCCACGCAGTTATTCTCCGGCTCCAGTGTCGTATCTCCGATCCATCACCCGGCTCGTGCGCCGCTTGGCCGCTCGCTCATACCGCCGCTTCTCGTCCGGCGTCTCGGGCACGACCGGCGGGACCTCTGTCGGCCGGCCCTGGTCATCGAGCGCGACGTAGGTGACGTAGCAGGAGTTGGTATGCCGCCGCTCGCCCGTGAGCACGTTCTCCGCGATGATCTTGACGCCCACTTCCATCGACGTGCGGCCGGCGTAGTTGACGCGCGCGTGGGCCGTGAGCAGCTCGCCCACGTGGATCGGCTCCTTGAAGTCCACCTTGTCCACCGACACGGTGACGCACGGCTTGCGGGCGTGGCGGATCGCGGCTACGGCGGCCACCCGGTCCACCAGCGACAGGATCACGCCGCCGAACACGTTGCCCATGATGTTCGCGTGCTGCGGCATCATCAGCTCGGACATGACGGCCTCGGACTCGCGCGGATGGCGTGCCTGCATCAGTAGTCCACCGGTCTCAGGTAGAATTCCCCGATCGCCGTCTGCGACATCACCGCCACCGTCGGCAGGCGGCGCTTCCAATGGGTCGAGTCGAGGCGCCCGCGCACGAGCTCCACCTCGGCGGGCGTGAAGCCGCGCGCCACGATCTCGTCGGGGCGCATGCCGCGGATCAGATAGTACAGGATCCGGTCCGCCTTGGGGTAGGAGATCCCGAAGTCGCCCTCGTCGGTCTGGCCGTGGATCAGGTCGGCCGTGGCGGGCTTCGTGACGATCACCTCGGGCACCCCGACGTGGCGCGCCAAGTCCCACACCTGGGTCTTGAACAGGTCGCCCAGCGGGTTCACGGGCGGCGAGTCGTCGGCGTGCCAGGTGAAGTAGCCGAGCAGCCGCTCCGACTTGTTGCCGGTGCCAAGCGGGAGCGCGCGATATTTCGCGGAGAGGTCGAACAGCACGATCATGCGCTCGCGCGCGATCACGTTGCCCTTGCGGTGCGGGTCGTCGTCGCCCACCTGCGCGAAGTAGCCGTCCACCGCCGCGCTGATGTCCACAGTCACGGACTCGATCCCCAGCTTGGCGATCACGAGCTGCGCGTGCTCCAGGCTCTCCGGGCTCGAGCTGCGATACGGCAGCCGCAGCGCGATCACGTTGTCGCGGCCCAGCGCCTCCGCGGCGAGAAAAGCCGTGAGCGAGGAGTCCACGCCTCCCGAGAGCCCCACGATCCCCTTCTTGAAGCCGCGGCGCACCACGACCTCATCCTTGAGGAAGCTCACGAGCCAGCGGCGCGCGAGCTCGGGGTCGATGGCGAGCGGATCTCCCTCGTCCACGCCCCGCCCCACCACGTGAATCGGGGACAGGGGACGAGGGACGGGGGACGGGTGTGAACCGTTGGTGGCGGCGTCGAACTTCACGGCCCTGCGCCTACTCCTCCCCCGTCCCCCCTCCCTTGTCCCCAGGTTTTTCACCAGATGCGGCAGATTGACCTCGAGGTCCGCGAGCAGCGGCGCGTCGGCGCGCGCCTGGGTGATGAGGTCGAAGTCGAGGTCCGCGGTCAGCACCGCTTCCTCGAAGATCGGCCCGCGCAGCGCGATCTCCCCCGACGGCAGCACGACGAGCGAGCCGCCGGGGAACCCCTTCCCTCCCTCGAACCCGACGAGGCTCGCGTACACGACGAACACGCCGTGCTCCTCGGCGATGTTGCGCACGATCCGCTCCCACCGCACCACGCTCGCGGGGAGCGACTCCCCCCCGTCCGTCTTGCCCGTGCCGCGGGCGGGCGAGGCGCTGGGGAGGATGACGAGCTGCGCGCCGTCGAGCGCGGCGATGGTCGCCGTGAGCGAGTGCCAGGCGTCCTCGCAAATGAGTATGGCGGCGCGGCCGAAGCGGGTGTCGAAGGCGCGCACCTCGTGTCCCCGCTCCACGAAGCGCTCTTCGTCGAACACGCCGTAGGTCGGGAGGAACACCTTGCGGTGCACGTGCTTCACGCCCGCGTCCGGGCCCCCGAGTGTCGCGTACAGGCAGGAGTTGTAGAAGCGGTTCTGGAACACTTCGTAGAACCCGACCGCTACGTCGATCGGCCGTTTCGCTCCTGCGGCGTCCTGCCGGGTCGCGAGGTCCTTGAACAGGGTCCCCGCCGTCACCGCGACGTCGCGCACGCCGCCTTCCACGAAGTAGCCCGACGTGGACGCTTCGGGGGTGATGAGGAGCTCCACCGGCGGGTCCAGCTCGGCCACCCGCGCCAGCACGCCGCCCAGGCGCTCGAGGTTCGCGGCGTACTCGCCCTTCACGGGGCGCAGCTGGGCGATGGCGATGCGGGGCATGAGGGGAAAATATACCGCGTCGCCGACGAGGTTTTCGTCCGCCCGAAGAGCGCGAGTGAACTCGCGACCGTCAGGGAGTCCTTTAGGGCGGCTCGGCGTCTGCCCGTAAACGGGCACTGCACCGCCGCTTTAGCGGCCGGGCCGAGCCGCGGCTTCAGCCGCGACCCCCGAGCGCACGACGGCGTGAACAACCCGCACCGCCCGGCGCCCGTGTAAAGAGACTGCTATCTTAGGCGGCCATGATCCGCCGCCTCGCCTGGCCCCTCATCGCTATCGCGTTGCTCGTCGCCGCGGCGACGACGGCGCCCACCACCCGGTCGCATACCTCCAAGCCGGACCGCGCCGCGCTGCCCCCGCTGCCCCCGCTGCCCGAACTGCCGCACGCCTCCATGCTGGTCGACTCGGCGCGTAGCGAGATCGTGCTCGAGCTCCCGCCGACCGACATCCCCGCCGCGGGGATGGTGCGGCTCCCCGTCTTCCAGGCCGTCATGCCGGTGAGCGGCTCGATCAGCCACTTCCACATGGAGGTGGTGGACCCGTCCGGCCGCCGGCTGCCGCAGGCGATGCTGCACCACTTTAACTTGAGCGACCCGGAGCGCCGCGAGCTGTTCCTCCCGATCGGGCTGCACATCATGGCCGCGAGCAAGGAGACGCCCGCCGCGACCGTCCCCCGGCTGCTGTTCGGACTGCCGCTCGAGCGGGGGCAGCGCTTGATCGCGAGCGGGATGCTCGGCAACGAAACGGCCGCGCTGCAGCGGGGCGTGCGCGTACGGCTGGTCCTGGGCTACGTGCCCGCGAGCCGCCCCTGGCCCCTGTTCCGCGCCTATCCCTGGGTGATGGACGTGCAGTTCCCGCTGGGCCGCCGGCCAGGCGGCAGCAAGGCGTTCGACCTGCCGCCCGGCCGCACCGAGCGTCATTGGGAGAGCAGCCCCGCCGTCCCCGGGACGATCCTGGGAATGGGCGGCCACCTGCACGACCACGGCGTGAGCCTCGAGGTGAAGGACGTCACCACGGGCGAAATCCTCTGGCACGTCGAGCCCGTGAAGGACACGCGGGACCAGGTGACGTCCATCCCGCTGGTGCTCTTCTATCGCTGGTACCGGCTCGGCATCCACATCACGCCGCGCCACACCTACCGGTTGACGGCGGTGTACGAAAACCCCACGGGCCGGGTGCTGCGCGACGGCGGTATGGGCGCCGTGGCCGGCCTGTTCGTCCCCGATCGCGGAGCCACCTGGCCGGCGGTCGACCCTGCGGATTCCGTATATCGCGCGGACCTCCACGACACGCTGTGGCAGACCGCGGAGGAAATGATAGGGGGGATGAAGATGCACGGAGATCACTGAGAGGCGCTGCCGTGTCATCTTGCTGACAGGTTGTCCGCATAGCTTTTCCGCGTGGTGCGCACTTCCCTCTTCATCGTTGTCGTTGGCGGCATGGCGGCGGGCCCGCTCCCGGCCCAGCAGCCTGCGCAGCCCGTCACGCGGGCGCAGGCGGTGGCGGCGGCTCTCACCCGCGGCGCGCCGGCCGCTTTCGGGCGCGCCGACACGGCGGCCGCCGCCGGGGTGCTGCGCGCCGCGCGGCTCTATCCCAACCCGTCGCTCGCGGCGAGCTACACGAAGGACCTTCCCCACTATCACGTCCTCGCCGATCTGGCGCTCGACCTGCCGTGGCTCCGCGCGGCGCGGGTCGGCGCCGCGGCGTCGGCCCGCGACGCCGCGCGCTACGGCTTCGCGTTCGGGCGCGCCGCGATCCGGTTCGACGTGGACACGACCTATACCCGGGCCCTCGCCGCGCTCGCCCACGCCCGGCTGTCGCGCCGCACCGCGAGCGATGCCGACAGCCTGCTCAGGATGGCGCAGCTGCGGCGCGAGGTGGGGGACGCGAGCGAGTTGGACGTGCGGCTGGCGGAGGTGAACGCCGGCCAGCTCGAGAACGTCGCCGCGGACGACGCGCTCGCCGCCGTGGACGCGCTGCTCGCGGTGCAGCTCGCGATGGGACTCCCCGCGGAGACGCCCACCATCACACTCGCCGATTCGCTCGTCCCACCCCCGCCCCCGCTCGACAGCGCGCCGGCACCGGCGACCGAGCCGCTGCGCGTCGCCGCCGCGGCGGCGAGCCTGCGCTCCTCGGAGCGCGCGCTCACGCTCGCCCACCGCAGCGTGCTCCCGGCGCCGAGCCTCCAGGCGGGGTTCGACCAGGGCGACCCCACCGGACCGAGCGGCCTGCTGCCGATGATCGGGGTGTCGCTGTCGCTGCCGCTCTTCAACCGCAACGGCGGCGAGATCGCCCAGGCGACGGCGGCCCGTGACCGCGCGCAGGCGAACTTCGATCTCGTAGGCAGGGAATCGGCGGCGGAGCGCTCGCGCGCGGAGCGCGGCTTCACCGCCGCGATGGCGCGTCTTGAGCGTAACCGGCGCTTGCTCGCGAGCGCGGACCGCGTCGCCGCGATGTCGCTCCAGGCCTACGCCGAAGGCGCGGTCCCGCTCGCCAACGTGCTCGAGGCCCAACGCAACGCGCGCGAGGCGCTGGGCCGCTACATCGACGACGTCGCGGCGGCGAACGACGCGGCGGCCAGCTTGCGGCTCCTCACCGGCGCGGAGGAGCCGTGAAGCGCGTCGCGCTGCTCGGCGCGACCGCCGCGCTGCTCGCGGCGTGTCGGGCCGGCGCCCACGGCGACGCCGAGCAAACGGCTGCCGGCGCCCAGACCGTCGTCGGCGCGGCGACCGCCGTGGCGACGGTGCAGCCCTTCCCGCAGATCGTGCGGGCCATCGGCACGGTGGTGGCCCGGCCCGGGCGGTTCGCCGAGCTCGCGGCGCCCGCCCCCACGCGGGTGGCGGCGATCTTCGTCGCGCCCGGTGAGCGGGTCGCGGAAGGCGACTCGCTCGTCGCGTTCGAGCGCGCGCCGTTCGACGCCGCGGCGCTGAGCGCCGAGGCCGCGCTCGAGAGCGCGCAGCACGCCTACGCGCGGGCGCTGCGGCTGGTGCAGGCCGGGATACTCCCGCAGAAGGACGCCGACCAGGCGGCGGCCGACCTGGCACAGACGCAGGTCGCCGCGGTGACGGCGCGCCGCTCCCGCCAGCTCGCTACGCTGCGCGCGCCGCTCGCCGGCGTCGTCACCCGCATGACCGCCGTGCTCGGCGCCTCCGTGGACCCGAGCCAGCCGCTCGTGGAAGTCGCCGACCCGGCCGCCCTCGACATTGTCTTCAACGTGACGCCCCCGGAGGCGGGCGCGATGCACGGCGGCGACTCCGTGACCGTCAAGGCGGGCGAAGGCGCGGGCGGCGAGTCGCTCGGCGCGGGGATGGTGACGACGGTCGGCGCGGCAGTCGATTCCGTCTCACGCGCCGTGCCGGTGCGAGCCCGGATCGCCCGGCCGGCACGGCCGCTCCGCATCGGCGAATCGGTGTTCGGGAGAATCGTGACGGCCGTGCACGCGCGCGCCGTGACCGTGCCCATCGAGGCCCTCGTGCCGGCGGGCGACGGCTACCAGGTGTTCGTCGTGGACTCGGCGGGCATCGCCCACGCCCGGCCCGTGACCGTCGGCGCCCGCAGCGAGGCGCTCGCCGAGGTCGTGACCGGGCTCGCGGCTGGCGAGACCGTAGTGACGAGCGGCGCCTACGGAGTCGCCGACGGCGCGAAGATCGCCCGCGTGGCGCCGTGACGCTGTTCGACGTCGTCAGCCGCCAGCGCCGCTTCGTCTACCTCCTCGTGGCGCTGCTCAGCGTCGCCGGCGTGTGGGCGGGTCTGGTATTGCCCTCGGCGATCTACCCGGAGCTCAACTTCTCCCGCATCAAGATCGTCGCCCAGGGCTCGACCCTCGGTGCGCGGCAGGTGGTCTTCAGCGTCACCCGGCCCTTGGAGGAGGCTGTGAGCATCGTGCCGGGGGTGACACGGGTGCGGTCGCACTCGATCCGGGGCGCGAGCGAGATCGCGATCACGTTCGCCCCCAGCACCGACATGGGCTACGCGCTGCAGCTCGTGCGCGCGCGCGTGAACCAGGTGCAGGCCACCTTCCCGCCGGACCTCGACATCGAGGTCGAGCGCCTGACCCCGTCGTTGTTTCCCATCCTGTCGTACAACCTCGAGGGCGGCGACCCCGCCACGCTGTACGACATCGCCCGCTACGACATCAAGCCGCTGATCTCGCGCGTGCCCGGGGTCGGGCGGGTGGAGGTCCAGGGCTCGGACATCCGGGAGATCGAGGTCGTCACGGATCCGGCGCGGCTGGCCGCGACCGGGCTCACCTATACGGACCTCGCCGACGACATCCGGCGGGCGGTAACGGTGCAGGCGGTGGGCCGAGTGGCGCAGGACTACCGGCAATACCTCATCGTCACCGATCAGGAGGCCCGCAGCCCGGAGGACATCGGCGCGGTGGTGCTCCGGAACGGGCTGCGGGTGCGCGACGTGGCGACGGTGCGCGTGGGCACCGAGGACCACGTCCGCGTCATCGCGGGCGACGGCAAGCCGGCGGCCCTCCTCAACGTCTCGCGGCAGATCGGGGGCAACACGGTCGCCATCGCGGACAGCGTGGCGGCGATCGTGGCGGCGCTCGGCCCCACGCTGCCGCCGGGCGTCCACCTCAAGGCCGTGTACGATCAGGCCTCGCTGGTGCGGGACGCCGTGCGCTCCGTGCGCGACGCCATGCTGGTGGGCGCCGCGCTCGCCGTGCTGGTGCTCCTCCTGTTTCTGCGCCACGGGCGGATCACGGCGATCAGCGCCGCGTCCATTCCGTTGACGCTCGCCATTACCGTCTTCGTGATGAGCGTCCTGGGGCAGACCTTCAACCTGATGACGCTCGGGGCGATGGCGATCGCGATCGGGCTCGTTATCGACGACGCCGTGGTGATCACGGAGAACATCGCGCGCCACCTGGCGCTCGGCGGCGCCCGCGTGCGCGCGATCCGCGAGGCCGTGCAGGAGCTGATCTGGCCCGTCACGACGTCCACCATCACCACGGTGGTGGTGTTCCTGCCGCTCGGCTTGCTGCAGGGCGTGGTAGGCCAGTTCTTCGCGGCGCTCGCCACGACGCTGACGGTCGCCGTGCTCGTCTCGCTGCTGCTCGCGCTCACGCTCATTCCGTTGCTCGCCGAGCAGTTCGTGACGCCGCACGAGGTGGCCGCCGTCGCAACGGGCCCGCTGGCGCGCATCCAGCGGGCGCTGGACGCGCTGGCGCCGCGCTACGAGCGCGCGCTCGCCACGGTGCTGCATCATCCCCGACGCATCGTGGTCGCCGCGACCGTGCTCGTCGCCGCGGGCCTCGCCCTGTGGCGCCTCGTGGGCACAGGGTTCCTCCCGGAGATGGACGAGAGCGCGTTCGTGCTCGACTACTTCACGCCGGGCGGCACGGCGCTGGCGGAGACGAACCGCGAGGTCGGCGTGGCCGAGGGCGTGCTTGCCGCGACGGCCGAGATCACCGGGACGTCGCGCCGCACCGGGGCCGAGCTCGGGATGTTCGCCACGGCGCAGAACTCGGGCGACATCATCGCGCGGCTGCCGCCGCGCAGCCGGCGCTCGCGCGACGTGTTCGCGGTGATCGACGACGTGCGGGACCGGATCGCGGCGGCTGTCCCCCGGCTGCACATCGAGTTCATGCAGATCCTCGCCGACGTGATCAACGACCTCGCGGGCGCGGCACGACCGGTGGAGGTGAAGCTCTACGGCGAGCGGCTCGACACGCTCGAGGCGTACGCGCGGCGGCTCGCGCCCGCGCTGGAGCACATCACGGGACTGCAGGACCTCTACAACGGGGTGAGCGAGCCCACGGCCGAGCTGCTGATGCGCGTGAACCAGGCGGTGGCGGATCGGATCGGCATGACACCGGTGGACGTGGGGACGGCGGTCGGCGCGGCGTTACTGGGGGTGCAGGCGGGCGAGATCCGCACCGAGGACCGGCCCGTCGCCGTGCGGGTGCGGGCCCCCGACTCGGTGCGGTTCGATCCCCTACGGCTGCGGGCGCTCCCCGTCCTCGGGGCCGGCGCGCGCCACGCCACGCCGCTCGGCAGCCTCGCCAGCTTCGAGCCCGCCGAGTCGCGGCTCAGCCTCGAGCGGGAGAATCAGCAGCAGATGATCGCCATGACGGCGGACGTCTCCGGCCGCTCGCTCGGCGGAGTGATGGGCGACGTGCAGCGCGTGCTCGCTGCCCAGCGGCCGCCCGCGGGCGTGCGCGTCGCGCTGGGCGGTCAGTACGCGAGCCAGCAGGAGGCGTTTCGGGGACTGCTGCTCGTGCTGGGCCTCGCGGTGGTGAGCGTGTGCGCCGTGATGGTGGTGCAGTTCGAGTCGTTCGTCGAGCCGCTGGTCGTGCTGCTCGTGGCGCCGGTGTCGTTCGTGGGCGCGCTGGCGCTGCTGCTCGTCACCGGGACGGCGCTCAACGTCTCCTCGTTCATGGGATTGATCCTGTTGGTGGGGCTGATCGTGAAGAACGGCATCATCCTGCTCGACTTCACGCGGCTGCGGATGCTGGGCGAGCGGCTGCCGCTCGAAGCGGCGATCCGCGAGGCCGCACGGGTGCGGCTGCGCCCCATCCTGATGACGACCCTGTGCACGCTGTTCGGCTTGCTGCCACTCGCGCTCGGGATCGGCACCGGGAGCGAGCTGCAACGCCCGCTCGCGTTGGCCGTCATCGGCGGGCTCGCGCTCTCCACCCCAATTACGCTGTTCGCGGTCCCGACTCTGCTCGTCGCGATCCGCGGACGCGACTACGTGATCCCGTCGCTACGGCTCGAGCACCAGTAGGGCGAAGGTCCCCGGGAGGATGCTGGGCCGCGGGCGCGGTCGCTCGGGCGTGGGCGCGGGCGGGGGGCCGAAATCGGCGGTGACGGTGAACAGGCGATGGCTCCTCTCGTCGAGCTCCATGGTGCGCGCGCCGCGCTTCGTCGGCACGTTTCCCACCACCGTGAACTTGTCGGGCGTGTCCTCGTGCACCACCGTGAGCGTGCCGTCCCCGTTCGAGGCGAACGCCAGCCCGGTGCCGGCATCGAAGCGGCAGGCGTCGACGCCCTGCCCGATCGGCACCGTGGTGACGAGCTTCCCCGTCGTGGCATCCGAGATCGCCATCAGCTGATTGCGGCAGCCGCTGAACAGCCGGTGATGCGCCCGGTCGATCGCAAGGCCCGTCGGCGCCTCGCACGGCGCGAGCGACCACTGGCGCGTCACCTTCATCGCGGTGGCGTCGATCTCCGCCACCGCCGCCTTGTCCTCCAGGTTCACGTACAGCTTGCCGTCACCCGCGGAAACGCCGAACTCGGGGCCGCCGCCGAGCTCGATCGTGCCGATGCGCTTCCCCGACGCGGGGTTGAGCACGCTGGCGGAGTGGGCGTCCCCGTTGAAGGTGACGATGCGCTTCGTGACGGGATCGTACAGGATCGCGTCGTCGTCCGGCGCGACGGTGGTGTGCCCCACTACCCGGAGCGAAGCCAGATCGAAGATGGTGACGGCGCTGTCGGCGCCCGAGGTGGCGAAGCCGCGGCCCGTCTCGTACGAGAAGGCAATGCCGTGGGCGCGATTCAAGCCCGGGATCTCGGCAAGAACCTTGCCGCTCGCGGGATCGACCACCATCACGCGATCCTGACGTGCGATGAACAGGCGGCGGCCCACGGTGTCGAGCGCGACGTAATCCCAGCCGCCGTCGCCGCCCAGGACCACGGTGCGGGCGACGTGATAGCCTTGCGCACCAGCGGGGGCGACAGGAGCGACACCGAGCCCCAACAGCACGGCGCCGCAGGCGAGGACGCGAGACGCGATGGTCATGACCGCTCCTTGGGAGAGGGATCCGGCGATACGGGAAAGCTAATGGTCACGCGGGTGCCGGCGCCGCCCGGGGCGGGGCCGATGTCGATGCGCGCGCCGTGCGCGTCGGCGATCCAGCGGGCGATCGCGAGGCCCAGGCCGGCGCCCTCCGCTTCCCGCCGCGCCTTGTCTCCCCGGTAGAAGCGCTCGAACACGTGGGGCAGCTGCGCGGCGGGGATCCCGATCCCCGTGTCCGTGACGACGACGGCCGCCCGGCCGTCCACCGTTGCAACGTCGAGCCGGACGCGACCGCCCGCGGGCGTGAACTTGATGGCGTTGTCGAGCACGATCAAGAGCAGCTGACGGACGAGGGCCGGATCGCCGATGATCCTCGCCTCTTCGAACGTGCCGACGTCCACGCCGACTGTCTTGTGCTGGGCGAGCGCCCGCACGGCGTCCACCGCTCCGGCCGCGGCGTCATCGAGATAGAGCGGCTCCCGCCCGATGGGCCGCTCGCCGGCGTCGGCACGGGCGAGCGTGAGCAGGTCGCCGGCGAGGCCCCCCAGCCGAGCCGTCTCGCGCGCGATGGCCTCGAGCATCGCCCGATCGCGCGCGGGCTCGCGATCCTGCCCCAGGCCGACCTCGGCCCTCGTCCGCAAAATCGTGATGGGAGTGCGGAGCTCGTGAGCGGCGTCCGCCATGAAGCGGCGCATCTGATCCAGCGACCGCTCGATCGGCGCCGTCGATTTGCGCACCAGCAGGTAGCCCCCGCCCGCCACAAGCAGCAGCGCGACGAGCGCCGCGGCCCCGAACGCCCGGATGAGCGACGCGTACTCGTCTTCGAGCTCCAGCCGGTCCGCGACCGCCGCGGCCACGTAGACCGTGCCGCTGGACCCGGTGAACCGTTCGGCGTGCAGCCGCAGCTCGTGGTCCGCGGGCGCGCTGAGATTCCGGTCCGTGTGCCCGGTGCGGGCGGCTTCCCGCGCCGCGTCCTGGATCCAATCCGGAGCGCGCTCGGGCTTGATCGGTCGCCCGCTGGAGTCGAGCAGATAGAGCGAGCGATCGGGAATGTGCAGCTCGTCCACCGCGTCCACGACCGCTCCCTTGGCGTGTGCCTGCTCGGTCTCGCGGATCCGGGCCGCCTGCATCAGCGCGGCGGACGCGGCCTGGAGTGACGCGTCCAGCTGACCGGAGATCTGGCGGCGGACGGCCACGAAGAGCCCGCCCCCGAGCAGCGCGAGCATCAACGTCAGGACGCCCGCGTACCAGAGCGTCAGATCGAGCCGCAGCCGGGCGAGCGGTCTCACGGGTCGGGCGTCACGTGCCGAAGCGGTAGCCCGCGCCGCGCAGCGTCGTGATCAGCTTGGGCTCGAAGCCGTCGTCGATCTTGCGGCGCAGTCGCGCCACGAGCACCTCCAGCACGTTGACGAAAGGATCGTGGTTGTCGTCCCACACGTGCGCCGTGATCGTGGCGCGGTCGAGCAGGCGTCCCTGGTGCAGCACGAACAGCTCGAGCAGGGCGAACTCCTTCGCGGTGAGGGTGATCGGCCGGCCGCCGCGGCGTACCTCGCGGGCGGCGACGTCCACCTCGAGGTCCGCCACTCGATAGAGCGACGGCGCGAGCGCGGGGCGGCGGCGCGCCAGCGCCTTGAGCCGCGCCAGGAGCTCGCGGAAGGCGAAGGGCTTCGTCAGGTAGTCGTCGGCGCCGGCCTCGAGCCCGCGCACCCGGTCGTCCAGGGCATCGAGCGCCGTCAGCATCAGGACCGGCGTGGTGGCGCCGCGGCGGCGCAGCTCGCCGCACAGGTCGAAGCCGGTGCCGCCGGGGAGGCGGACGTCCAGGATGATGACGTCGTAGCTGCCGAGCGTGGTCTGCTTCAGGCCGTCCGCGAAGCTGGTCGCGAGCGTCGGATCGATGCGCTGCGCGCGCAGGCCGTCGCGCAAGAGGCCCGCCAGCTCGGGATCGTCTTCTATGATCAGTACCCGCACTCGAAGCTCCGGAGCAGGTACGACGGAAGATCGCGAGTGCGACCGGAGGCGCGCCAGAGCGCGGGCGCTACCTCACGCCCGCGGCCGGCTCACCATCCAGCTCACGCCGTAGGCCGAACCCAGCACGGCCATCGCGGCGAGCACCGTCCCCGGCGCCGCCCACGCCGTCCCCACGAACAGCGCCGCGTACACGCCCACGAAGAGGAGCGGGACGAGCGGGAAGAGCGGCACGAGAAACGGCGCGCTCGGCCGGCGGGCGCGGAGGCGGAACAGTGACAGCACCGTGAATCCGTCGATCACGATGATGACCGTGACGGCGAGGCCCAGGAGCGATTGGAACGTGCCGGTCGCGGCGAGCAACACGACGACCGCGCCCACGAGCAGCGTCGCCGCCCACGGCGTGCCGCCCCGGTTCACGCGCGCCAGGACCGCGGGCGCGAGGCCTTCGCGCGCCATGCCGAAGATGACCCGCGGCGTGACGAACAGGTTGCCGTTAAGCGACGCCACCACGACGAGCAGCGCCAGCGCCGCCACGAGCGCGCCGCCTCCGGCCCCCGACACGGCGGCCGCCACATCGCCCGGCACCAGGTTCGAGCCCGCGATCCGCTCGATCGGCAGCACCTGGAAGAACGCGGCGTTGAGGACCAGGTACAGCGCCGTCACGATCGCGATCCCGCCCAACAGCACCCGCGGCAGGGTGCGGTCGGGATCGACTACCTCTTCAGCGATCTTCGCCACGTCGAGGTAGCCGTAGTAGGTCCACACCACCGCCTGGAACGCGAGCGCCAGGGCGGCGAGCGTCGCGATTCCGGTGGGAGCGGCGGGGAGGGTCGAGCGCCAGCCGGCACCGTCGCCCGCGGCGAACGCCAGCGCGGCGACACCCGCGAGCACGAGCACCTTCGCGCCGGTCGCGAGGTTCTGCACCCACCGTCCCGAAGCGACGCCCGCGAGGTTCACGGCCGTGAACAGCGCCGCGAGCCCGACCCCCGCCCAGCGCGCGCTCCCGGGCGCGAGCCCCGCCAGCCGCTCGACGTACTCGCCCGCCACGACCGCGATCGCCGCGATTGCGACGGGATAGGTGGCGAGCGCTTCGCCCCACCCCACGACGAAGCCCGCCCGCGGGCCGAACGCCTCGCGCACGTACACGTATTTCCCGCCGGCCGCGGGGTGGCGCGTCGAGAGCTCCGCGAAGCAGAGCGCGCCGAGCAGAGCGACGACACCCCCCAGGATCCAGGCGACGAAGGTGAGCGAGGGGCGGCCGAGGTAGGCGGCCACGAGTCCGGGCGTGCGGAAGATGCCGGACCCGACCATGATCCCCACGACCATGGCGAGGCCGTCCACCAGCCCGAGCGAGCGCCTCAGTTGGGCCATGAAAAAGTAGGGGCACAGCATGCTGTGCCCCTACCGTTCGCGCAAGGAACGCCGTGTTACGGCCGGCGCCGTCCCCCTCCCCCTCCCCCGCTTCCGCGGCTCGCCGGCGCGGAGCGACCGCCGCCCCCCCCGCCGCCCCCCCTGCTCCAACCTCCACCCCCCCCCCCCCCCCCCCCCCCCCCGCCGTCAAAGGAACGGCTCTCGGGACGCCGCGCGGGTGGGCTCGCCACGCGATCACCGCGGTCACTGCGGTCACCCCGATCATTGCCGCGCCGCTCGACGGCTCCCTCCGAGCGATCGGGGCGGAGCGACGTCGTGCCCCCGCGCGACCACGTCGTGCGGTCACGCACTCCGATCGCGTCCCCCGCGCCCACGCTCACTCTCCGCTCCGGCGCCGTGCCCGAAAGCAGGACTCCCTGCGCGATCCGCACGCGCGGGCCGACGCTCGTGACCGTGCGACTGTTCTTGAACGTCAGGCCGCTCCCGAAGCCGTCCCACACACCGTAGCCGGCACGGTAGCCGTAGCCGGAGTAGCGGTAGCCGTAGTAGCCGAGCCCCACCCCCACCCTCAGGACGTACGGCCGATAGAAGTACGGGCTGTAGAAGAAGGGGTCGTAGCGGAACGGGTCGTAGAAGTACGCGAAGCGGAACCCCGTGTAATACGGCCCGCAGTAGAACGGATCATAGAAGAAGGGGTCGTAGCACGAGGCGCTGAAGAGCCCGATGTGGTAGCGGTACGGCAAGCCGTACCCGAAGCCTACGCCGAACGAGGGGTAGTAGCCGTCGCGGTATCCGTGACGGTAGTACGCGGTGGTGGACTCCACGGTGTAGGTGACGACGTCGTAGTCGAAGCGCGCGTCGCCCGCCATGCGCTGCACCACGTCCACGAGGGCCGCCTCGGCGTCGGAGCCGGTCTGGATGGTTCCCAGCACGCGGTAGTCCCAGTGATCTCCGCGCACGAACTCGTCGAACTTGAACGGCGACGCCGACCAGGCGGCGAGCACCACGCCCGATCCCTCGCGCTCGTCCACCGCGAACGCCTCGCGGTCGCCGCGGCTCCGCACCTCGAACTTTTTGTGGGCGCGCATGAAGGTGTCGTCCGAAGGATCGATCGGAAACAGCACGCGCACTCGACCGTCGGCGTCGGCGCGCACCACCACGAGGTAGCCGTCGGCCGCCGCCCTGACGTACACCTTGGCGCGGTCACCGCGCACGAAGTAGTTGTCCTGATTGAGCCAGACGTGAATCGGCGGGTCGTCACTGGCGGCCGCCGCGGACGGCGCGGCCAACGCGAGCGAGACAGCGAGTGCGAGCATCATATCCTTATGTATCGCGTACCCCATGGGCAAGAGGGGGTTCAAGAAGCGTGCCGGGTGAGGACACGAGATTCGACGGCGGGTCGCCGCGCCGCGTTAACGCTCGCTCCCAGCTTTGACCACTCCCGAGGACAGAATGTCTCACCAGTTGTCCACCTTCCCCGCGTCCGGGATGAACAGACTCCGGCCAAAGCGGGACTTGCCGAACTCGGCGATCAGTGCCTGCGTCGCCGGCGCCACGAGGAACTCGGCGAACGCCTTGCCGCCCGCGGCGTTGATACGCGGAGCATTTTTCGGGTTGACCTCGAGGACGTGATAGACGTTGTACAGGAGGGGGTCCCCCTCCACAAGGGGCGCGGCCTGGACCTTGGCACGCCACGCCAGGTAGGTCGCCCGGTCCGTGATCGTGTAGGCGCGCTTCTCGTCGGCCATCTGCAGTGTCTCGCCCATCCCGTGTCCCGCCTCGATGTACCAGCCGCCGGCGCCCGGCGGCCTGATGCCGGCGAGGCGCCAGAGCTTCTGCTCCAACTTGTGAGTCCCCGACTGGTCACCACGCGACACGAAGGGCGCTCGCCCCTCCGCGAGGCGTCGCAGCGCGGCGAGCGCGTCGGTCATGCCGCCCAGGTGTGCCGGGTCGGCCGCCGGACCGACGATCAGAAAGTCGTTGTGCATCACCAAGCGCCGGCTGACGAAGTAGCCGCTGTCTACGAGCACGCGCTCGGCTTCCGGCGCGTGGGCGAGCACGACATCCGCGTCCCCCCGGCGGCCCATCTCGAGCGCCTGGCCACTCCCCACGGCGATCACCTTCACCCTGTAGCCGTTCGTGCGCTCGAACACAGGGATCAGCGAGTCGAGCAGCCCGGCGTCGCGAGTCGAGGTGGTGGTGGCGAGGAGGACTTCCCGGGATTGGGCGGTAACAGGCGGTAAGAGGCGGTCAGGGGCGGTACCACAGATCGCAGCGGCGGCGAGGACTCCCGCCCAGTACCGCCCATTACCGCCCATTACCGCCCTCATTCACCACCTCACCTGCATCTGAGCGATCAGCCGGTTGTTGCCCACGGCCGGGCCTTGCTCCGCGAACACCGTGTACTCGAGCTGCAGCTTCAGGTCGTCCCCCGCGAAGAAATACTGGGCGCCGCCGGTGTACCCCGTGATGCGATCGCCACCCAGGGCGTCATCGGGGTCGAACTGCTGAACCCGCCCCACGAGCTGGAGGCGCTTGGGTTGCAGCTGGTACGCCGCGAGCGCATACCAGCCTCGTGTCGTGACGTCCGCGGCCGAGCGGTGCCGCCACAGGTACTCGGCGCGTGCCGCCACTCTCCCCCGCTCCAGCGTCCCCTCGATGTCCCAGGTCACGGTGTCGGGCTTTCCCGCCGCGGCGGCGCCCAGATGCAACCCGGCGATCGGTCTCACGACCGCGCGCGCCAAATAGAGGAAGTCCTTGTCGCGGTTTGCCGCGCGGTTGATCCCATCGCCGTTGAAGACTCCTCCGTTCAGCGTCAAGGGACCCGTCGAGTTCCACTCGATCTTCACGCCGACGTCACGGTTCGGCGCGAGCGAGTCCACCACCATCGACCGCTCCGGCAGCTCGAGCACTGTCGAGGAGCGAATGAATTCGACGGAGAGCGGCGTCTTCGACTGGCCGATCGTGGCGATCCACGGCCCGTGCGTGAGCGCGACGTAGAGGTCCGTGGCGGCGACGGTCGCCGCTGTGGCGCCGGTGCCCCCGCTCCGCAGCTCGGCCTGCAGCTTGTAGGTCGCCCAGGGCGTGAGGCTCCCCTGCACGCCGAGGCGCGCCCGTCGCACCTTGAACAGCGCCGAGTCGGCGATCGCCTCGAAGCGCGTCTGCACGTAGCCCGTGACCTTGGGCGCGGTCGGCCCCTGAGCGCGCGCCGCGAGGGGAAGCGCCCCGGCCGCGGCCACACTCAGGACGCAGCGCAGCCTGGTAGATCGCACGCCCTCACCTCTGAGCTGGGGAGTGTCCGAGCGGCTGGTGAAACGGACGGGCGAATCTACCGGGCCCAGGGACGATAGGCAAGGCGACGCCTATCGCCGATAGGTACGGCTGGACCTATCGCGGAGGGACGCTCTTGCGGAACGCGCGGTGGCTCAACCGGTCCACTTCTCGCTGCCAGCGGGCGAAGACGCGGACCAGACGGCGCGCTGCCTCGGTCAGCCGGGCGCTCCCGCCGGCCCGCCCGCCCCGCGTCGTGGCGAGCACCCGCGCCCCCAACACCCGCTCCATCTGCCGGATCCGGTTGAGACACGTCCGGTAGCTCCAGCCCACCATTTGGCCGGCCGCCCGGATCGTACCCGTCCGGTCCACCGCGGCGAGGAAGCGCAGGTACCGGGGCCCCATCAAGAACACGCCGTCCCAATTCACCCACAGCTTTTGATGCGGGACGAGGTGCTTGCGCAACGACGGGGTACGCGAGGAACCCATGTTCACGCGAACGCGCTACATTTCGCCGTAAGGTAGCCCCGCTCGTCCTTATGAGCCAACTGCTCGACGCCATCGCGGGCGTCCCCAACGCGTGCGAGCCCCTGCCCGGAATCGTGACGGGCGGCCAGCCGAGCGTCGAGCATCTCGCCGCTCTGCAGCGCGCGGGATGCGACGTGGTGCTCGACCTGCGCGAGCCCATGGAGCCCCGGCCTTACCGCACGCCCGACGCAGTACGCGCGGCGGGCCTCGAGTACGTCAACATCCCCTTCGGCCACGGCGCGATCGGCGACGCCACGCTCGAGGCCGCCCTGCGCACCGTGCGGCAGCTCGGCGGCCAGAAGCGCGTCCTGGTCCACTGCTCCAGCGGAAACCGAGTGGGCGCGGCGCTGATTCCCTACCTCATGCTCGATCAGGGGTTCGAGGAGGAGGACGCGATCAACGAGGCGATGCGGATCGGGACGCGGAACGCGGGGTTGCTGGAGCAGGCGCTCGACTACGCCAGGCGGGCGAAGGCGGCGATCAGAAGAGACTAGTCTGCGCGGCCAGCGCCGTGGCCTCAACCGGCTTCTGCCCTATCAACTTCTGCATGGCCCTGGTGCTCGCCGGGGCGTGGCCCTGAAACTGGTTGCTGAAATAGCCGTACACCGACCCCACGCGCGCCCCGAGCGCCGCGAGCGCCATCGCCCACACGGCGAGCTCCCGCTCGCGGTCGATCTGCACGTGGCCGACGTCCTCCAGCCGCTGGCCCGACCCGATCCAGCGCACGTACGCGAACTCGGCGGTGGGATGGATCGCGAGGTCGATCATCTGGTCCCGCGGCAGCCACCGCCCCTCGACGAGCGCGAGCGCCAGCCCATGGCGCCGCAGCAGCTCGAGCAGCTTCGGGCCCACCCAGGCGCGCTGGCGCACTTCGACCGCCCAGCGCATTCCCTGCGGCAGCGCGGCGAGGAATCGCTCCACCCCTTCCCAGCGCTCCGGCCCCGTTTGGGCGCCGAGCTGAATCAGCACCGGCCCGAGGTGGTCGCCGAGTAGGCGGGCCCGCTCGCAGAACAGCGCGAGTCGTGCCGGGTCCGGTGCAGTGTCGCCCGCCGGGCTCAAATCCTCCGGGAGCTTCAGGGCGAACGTGAACCCCGCGGCGACCTTCTCCGCCCAACCCCGCACGACGTGCTCGGCGGGCGTGGCGTAGTAGGTCGAGTCGACCTCGACCGTATCGAACGCGCGGGTGTAGATGGAGAGGAAGTCCTGCGGCCGGGCGCCGGGCGGGTAGAAGGGGCCGACCCAGGCGGGGTAGTCCCAACCCTGAGTTCCAAGATGAACCTTGCTGCCGACGCCTTTCCTGGACGTTCTTCCTCGACGCCGTTATGGGTTGCGGTGCCAGTACATCCTCATCTCGCTGATCTTGCCGTCCTGCGTTTCGCAGAACATCGCGCCTCGCGCGTCCACCCATTCCCCGCTGCGGCGGCGGCGGTAGGTGCAGCGGAACTCGGTGGCGAACCACGGGCCCGCGACGTAAATCTCCCCCGAGCGGAACGTCACCTCGGCCTGGTTGGCGGGAAGGTCCGTCCAGTACCGGCGGATCGCGGCATGGCCCGTCTCCCTGTCGCTGAAGGGAGTCTCCACAAAGACGGCGTCGGCGGTGAACACGGACAGGATCTCCTCGGGATCGCCGCGCTCCCATCCGCGGCCGAACGCGTCGACCAGCCGGCGGTACGCCTCGTTCATGGCGCCAATATACGCCAATCCGAGAGCCTCGATGGCGACGTACGCTAGACGAAGACATCCACCCAGAATGGAGGATCGACCAATGCTGAAGCGAATTTTCGCGGCGACCGCCGTCCTCGCGCTCGTCGCACTGCCCCTGGCCGCGCAAGCGGGCAAGATGGCAGCGCCGGGCAAGGACCTCACGATCACCGGCCAGGTGATCGACATCAACTGTTACACCACGATGGGAGCGTCGGGCGAGGGGCATAAGATGTGCGCCCAAGCCTGCGCCAAGGCCGGGGTCGCGCTGGCGATCCTCGGCAGCGACGGGACGATCTACATGCCCGTCAGCTCCAAGCCCGCCGATCCGCAGAACTCGCGCCTCGTCGACTTCACCGAAGCCAAGGTGAAGGTGACGGGCGTGCACCGGATGGAGAAGGGCCTGCATACGATCGAGATCAAGACGATCTCCGCCGCGTCCTGATGCGGCGTGCGCTGGGCGCCGCGCTGACGGGCGCGGCCCTCTTCGCCTGTCGGCCCACGGCGCCCAGCGGCCTCACCCTCCTCTTCCTCGGCCGCGCACCGGCGGCCCCTCTGGACGGTCTCTCCTGGGCACCCGATCCCGACGCCAGCAGCATCGCGGCGTTCGACCGCGACCTGCGGGTCGTGAAGCGCTTCACCAGCCCGCGGCTCGCGACGCCGCTCGCGGTCGCCACGCTGGACGGCCGTTATCTCCTCGTCACCGAGCGGACCGGCGAGGGCGTCGTGTTCGACACGGCCGGGCGGCCGGTGCGCGAATGGCAGGGCCCCGCTATGGCATCCGTGTACGCCGCGGCGGGGCGGCAGGTCGTCGCCGCACGCTCACCGTACTTCGTCCAGCTGGGCGCGGAGCCCGATACCGCCCCCCTCGTGTGGGGGCTCGACACGCTGGGACGTCCCGTCGGGGGCATCGCGACCGTACGGACGCCGCGCATTCCCTTGCTCGGACAGCTCGTGAACGCGGGCGCCGTTGCCGTAGACCCTGCGGGCGACGTGTACTTCGCTCCGCTCGCCGGGGACGAGATCCGGAAGTACGGTCGCGGCGGACAGCTCCGGTGGACCGCGCGGCGCGGCCTGCCGGCGCGGGACGCCGAGCCCGAGCTGGTGCCGGGGAAGGGCCGCAGCTTCGGCGCCCGCTACGCCATCGTGAACGTGGCGCTCGCCCTCGGGCCCGGGGGCAGGCTCTACGCGCTGGGCTCGGACGACTCCGCCGGAACGAAGCTGCGGGTGGACGTGGTGGACACGGCCTCGGGAGCGATCGTCGCGACCCGACACCTCCGCCCGCGCGAGAGCGCGGTCGCAGCGGACCCCACCGGGCGGCTCGCGGTGCTCGACGCCGACACCCTGCTCGCAGGCCGGGCGGCGCCCCAGCGGGAGCCGTTCGCCCCTCCCTTCACCCTCCCCACGCCGCGGGGCGACACCGTGACGCTCGCCGACTATGCCGGCAAGGTGACGCTGGTCAACTTCTGGGCCTCCTGGTGCGACCCCTGCCGCGAGGAGTTCCCCCACATGGCGGAGTTGTTGCGGGGGTTCGAGCGGAAGGACTTCGCCATTGCGGCGATCTCGGATGACGTGGACCGCGGCAAGATGCTCCAGTTCGTGCGGCAGTTCCGGCCGCCGTTCCCGATCCTCGTCGGCGGCGGGAAGATGAAGGCCACGTACCACTACCGCGGGCTCCCGTACTCCGTGCTGCTCGACCGTCGCGGCCGGATCATCGAACGCATCTTCGGATTCGGCGGCGCTGCAGAGTTCCGGCAGCTGCGCGAGACTATTGCAAAGGAGGTCCGCGCTCCCTAGCCTTCTCCCGTGACCGATCCCACGCCCTACGCCCCACGCCCCGTTGTCATAGACACCGATCCCGGCATCGACGACCTGCTCGCCCTCGAGCTGGCGCTCAAGTCACCGGAGCTGGACGTGCGCGGCATCTCGGTCTCTTACGGCAACACCGTGGTGGAAAATGCGTACCGCAACGCCGTGGAGATACTCCGTCGGGTGGGGCGGCGTATCACGATCGGCGTGGGTGCGCGGCGCCCGCTGCGGCGCGAGCTGGTGGTGGCGCGCGAAACGCACGGGGAGACCGGTCTCGGCTACGCGACGGTCCCGCCCGCAGGAGTGATCCTGGACTTCGTGAAGCCCCTGGAGCGGCTGCTCGCCGACCAGCCGGCCCCCGTGACCCTGGTGACGCTCGGCCCGCTCACGAGCCTCGCGCTGGCGCTGCGACGGGAGCCCGCCGTGGTGCACGAGAAGGTGGCGCGCCACGTGGCGATGGCCGGGAACCTGGAAGCGCGCGGCAACACGACGCCCTACGCCGAGTTCAACGCCTGGTGCGACCCGGAGGCCCTCGACGCCGTGCTCCGGGCCGAGCTGCCGACGGAGCTCGTGGGGCTCGACGTGACACGGCAGCTCGTGCTCTCGGGCCACGACGTCAACCGCATCGGCCGCGTCGCCGAGCCGCATGCGCAGTGGGTGTACGAGGCGCTGCGGTTCTACGTCGCCTTCCACCGGCGCGCCGAGAACCTGGACGGCTGCGTCGTGAACGACGTGCTGCCGATCGCGGCGCTCGTGCTACCCGACGTGCTCGATTTCACGGAAGTGCGACTCGCGGTGGACCTGGACGACGGGGACACGCGCGGCCGCACGCGGATCGATCCCGAAGGCGCGCCGGCGCGCGTCGCGACGCGCGTGCGCCCGGCCCCGGTGCGCCGCCTGCTGTTCGACCGCGTGCTGCCCTGGACCCAGACACCGGCCACGACCGCGGTCTCGTGACCCTCCCCCGCAAGGTCGCCGTCATCGGCGCCGGCGACATCGGCTCCGGCTGGGCGGCCCTGTGCGCCTCGGCCGGATGGCCGGTGACGATGTTCGACAGCAACTCCCGGACCCTCGAGCGCGCCCTCACCGAGGTGCCGCGCCGGGCGCGCGCGCTGGTGGCCTTGGAGCGCGCTCCCCAGGGCGTCGTGGAGAGCGGCCTCGGCGAGTTCCACCCGGGCCGCAGCCTGCTCCTCACCGTGCAGGACGCCGACTGGGTGATCGAGGCGATCAGCGAGGACCTGATCGCGAAGCAGCGGCTGTTCGAGGCGATCGACGGGATCGCTCCGGCGGAGGCGGTGGTCACGAGCTCGTCGAGCGGGCTCCCTCCCAGCGACCTGTTCGCCCGCTGCCGCCGGCAGGACCGGGGCCTCGTCGCCCACCCGCTCAACCCGCCCGAGATCATCCCGCTCGTCGAGCTGGTCCCCGGCGCGCGCACCAGCGCCGCGGCGCTGGCGCGCGCGCAGGAGTATCTCCGCACGCTCGGCCGCATGCCGATCCTCCTGAAGAAGCCGGCGCCGGGGTACGTCGCGGGGCGCGTCGCGGCGGCCGTGTGGCGGGAGTGCATCGACCTCGTGTTGCGCGGGGTGATCGACGTGGACGAGCTCGACCGCGCCGTGTCGCTCGGGCCCGCCCTCGGCTGGGCGGCGGCGGGGCCGCACCTCACCTACCACCTCGCGGCGGGAGAGGGCGGGGTCACGTTGTTCCTGCAGCGTCTGCTGCAGAGCTTCGAGGCGTGGTGGGCCGAGCTCGCGACTTGGCACAAGCTCGAGCCCGAGCAGCAGCGCGCCCTGACGCAGGCGATCGAGCGGGCTTACAGGGGCAAGGTGGACCGGTTGCGGGAGAGGCGCGACCACAGGCTCAGCGCGATTCTGCGGGCGCTGGAGCAGGCGAGAAGCGACAGTTAACGCTCGTCTATTTGGGCCCGTCCGCCCTGACCATCAGGATCGGCACCTTCGTCATATGTCGTAATGCTGTCGCTGTGCTGCCATGGACTACGTCCCCTAACAGCCTGTGGCCGTGGGTGGCCATGGCGATGAGATCGCACCGCTCGCGCTCGGCCGCTTCGGCGATCTCCTTTGGCGGGTCGCCCGCGGCGAGCACGGCGTCCGTGTCGAACCCTTCCGCCCGCAGCGTCGCGCCAACCTGCTCCAGATAGGCGCGGTCCTCCCGCATCTCCTCCGACTCGCGCAGGTCGAGCTGTCGGATGTTCCGCGCCACCCAGCCGTCGGCCACGTGCAGGAGCACGAGGCTCGCCCCGGACAGCTTCGCGAGCGGTCGCACGTGCCGCAGAATCGCCTCGTCGGCGGGCGAATGCTCCAGGGGGACGAGGATGCGCCGGTACATCGGCTCAGCAACTCACGTGAAGGTCTGCACCAGGAGCCAGCCGTTGAACAGGGCGATCAGCCCGGCGACGCCATAGGCGAGCGCTTTGAGCCAGGGAGGGTTCACGAACTCGCCCATCTTGGCGCGCTCCGACGTGAACCGCACCAGCGGGAACACCGCGAACGAGAGCTGCAGGCTGAGGATGACCTGGCTCAGGATGAGGAGCCGCGCCGTGCCCCCCTCGCCGAAGAAGATCGCCGTGAAGGCGGCCGGCACGATCGCGATGCCCCGCGTGATGAGTCGCCGCAGCCATGGGCGCAGCCGGATGTTGAGGAAGCCCTCCATCACGATCTGGCCCGCGAGCGTGCCGGTCAAGGTCGAGTTCTGGCCCGAGGCGAGCAGCGCGAACGCAAACACGGCGCTCGCCCCGACGACGCCCAAGAGCGGCGTCAGCAGCCGGTAGGCCTCCTGGATTTCCGCCACCTCGTGGTGCCCGGCGCGATGGAACGTCGCCGCCGCCACGATGAGGATCGCTGCGTTGATGAACAGCGCGAACGTGAGGGCGATCGTGGAATCGAGAAAGGCGTACTTCACCGCCTCCCGCTTTCCCTCGGGTGTCTCGTCGTAGCGCCGGGTCTGCACGATGGAGGAGTGCAGGTACAGGTTGTGCGGCATCACCGTGGCGCCGAGGATCCCGATCGCGATGTACAGCTTGCCCGGGTCCTGCAGGATCGACGGCCCGGGGACGAACCCCGCGGCGACGTCGACCAGCCCCGGGCGCGAGATCAGGATCTCGAAAATGAAGCATCCCGCGATCGTCGCGATCAGCGTGACGACGAGCGCCTCGAGCAGGCGGAAGCCCTTGTGCTGCAGCAGCAGCACCAGCAGCACGTCGAGCGCGGTGATCGCGATGCCCCAGGGAAGCGGGATCCCGAACAAGAGGTTCAGCGCGATGGCCGAGCCGATCACCTCGGCGAGGTCGCAGGCGGCGATCGCGATCTCGCAGAGGACCCACAGGGCGATCGACGTCGGGCGCGAGTAGTGGTCGCGGCACGCCTGGGCGAGGTCCCGTCCGGTCGCGATCCCGAGCTTCGCGGCCAGCCCCTGCAACAGGATCGCCATCAGGTTCGAGATGAGGATGACGCTCAGCAGGGAATAGCCGAATGCCGAGCCGCCGGCGAGGTCCGTGGCCCAGTTGCCCGGATCCATGTAGCCCACGGCCACGAGATAACCGGGCCCCGCGAACGCGAGCGCCTTGCGCCACCACACGGGCTGCCCGACCGGGACGGTGCGATAGACCTCGGCGAGGCTCGGCGTGAGGCGCGGCCGGCGCCACCCCGGCTCGGCCCGGACGTCAACGCGCCCGGTCGCCATGCCGCCTCACGGGGTCACCACCCGGCACCACAGCGACCGGGCCAGCTCCTGACCCACCACCCGCGCCTCGCCCGAAGGCCGCAACTTCGCGATCGTCGGCCCGTTGAACGGCTGGCGCTCGGTCACGGTGAGCAGCGTACCCGGCGTGAGCCCCTGCTCCGCCAGGTAGCGCAGCCGCGCGGCGTCCTCGTCCGCTACCTGCCGCACCTCGATCACGGCGCCGATGGGAGCGTCCGCCAGCGGGACCAGCTCCGCCTCCTCGATCTCCCCGGCCGCGGTCGGAATCGGCGCCCCGTGAGGATCGTACTGAGGATCGCCCAGCGCTTTCGCCATGCGCTCGATCAGCTCGTCCGAGACGGCGTGCTCGAGGCGCTCGGCCTCCGTGTGCACGCCGTCCCAGTCATAGCCGAGCTGCTGCGACAGGTAGACCTCGAGGACGCGGTGCCGGCGGATCATCCGGAGGGCAGCGCGGCGCCCCTGCGCCGTGAGCTGCACGCCGCGATAGGGGACGTGCTCGATGAGCCCCGTCTCCGAGAGCCGCTTCACCATCCCGCTCACGGACGGCGGCGCGACTTCGAGCAGTGCGGCGATGTCGCTCGTCGCGGCAAACCCGCCCTGGCTCGAGAGGTGGTAGATCGCCTTGAGATAGTCTTCGACGGAGCGCGTGAGCGGCGGCTCGGGGTCTCGCAAGGTGGCGTGCATGCCGATTCTCCCTGCCGGAAAGGCGCGCGAACTGGACCTCCCAGCCCTCGGCTATGAGCAGTCAGCTGGAAGAGTTAGTGGTCTTCGTTTTCAAGTGATTAGCATATGCTAAGACTGATCTGCTGTCAAGCGAACTTGTGGATTTCGATGACCTATGAACGGCCAGACGTGGGGAGTGGGGAGTGGGGAGTGGTACTTCGCGGCCCAATCCGTGGTTCCGGTCCGCACCGCGACGAACCACTCCCCACGCCGTTCAGTCACCCTAGCGGGACCCCGCCACGAGCTCCAGGAACGGCGTCAGGATCCGTTCCGTCATCCCCCAGATCACCTCACCACCCACGACGTAGGCGGGCAGGGTCCGCTCCGCGCCCCGCACGGTCACGGTCACCTCGCGCCGCAGCCCGGGCTCCGCCAACCGGTCGAGCGGCACCCAGAAGCCGTCCTGCACTTCGTCGTTGGGGCGCAGTGCGGGGCGGCGCGACAGCGCGAATACGAACGGCCGCACCACGACGGGCGGCAGCACGGGGGTGACGGGGGCGAGGTCGTCGAGCACGGCAAGCGGCTCGCCCCGGCGCAGGTCGATGCCCGTCTCCTCGCGCGTCTCACGGATCGCGGTCGCGAGCAGGTCGCGGTCTGCAGGCTCGCGCCGGCCGCCCGGCAGGGCAACCTGCCCCGACCACGGGTCACCGGCGCGCACGGCCCGGCGGATGAGCAGGATTTCGGCCCCGTGCTCCCCCTCGACGAGAGCGAGGGCGACGGCCGCCGGGCGGGCGTCGGGCGCCACGGCGGGCACGCCCCAATGGCCCCGCAGGGCCCGGCGCACGGCGGCGAGGGTGATCAAGGGTTGGTACGCGGCCTTGCGAGGGAGGTGGAGTTGGGGGGAATTATAGCCCGCACCCCATGAGAAGCCACGTCTGGATGGCGGTCGGTCTCGCGGCCGGCCTCGCGCTCGGGCTCGTGGCCGCGGCGACGCAGCAGCCGCTGCTCCTCGCGCTCGCCGGCACGTGGCTCCGTCCCGTCGGCACGCTGTTCCTGAACCTCCTCTCGATGGTCGTGATCCCGCTCGTCGCCACGGCGTTGTTCGCGGGCGTCGCCGGGTTGGGGGACATCCGCAAGGTGGGACGCCTCGGGCTGCGCACCCTCGGCTTCTTCTGGGGCACGACGCTCGCCGCGATCCTGATCGGCTTCGTCGTCGCTGCGATGCTGCTGCCGCTGGCGCCGATCGCGGCGGAGCAGCAGACCGCCCTGCGCGGGGCGGCGCTCGCCGACTCGAGCTTGCTGCAGCACGGCGCCGGACAGGCGCCGTCCGGCGCCCGCTTCATCGTGGACCTCGTGCCCGCGAACCCGCTGCGGGCCGCCGTGGACGGCAACCTGCTGCCCCTGATCGTGTTCGTGACGATCTTCGCCGTCGCCGCCGCGGCGCTGCCGGACGACAAGCGGCTCGCGCTCACCGAGCTCGCCGACGTCGCGACCCAGGCGCTGATCCGCATCGTGCGGTGGGTGCTGCTGATCGCACCGGTCGGCATCTTCGCGCTGGTCGCCGGCGCGGTGGCGCAGTTCGGCTGGTCGCTCGTCAAGGCGATGGCGGTGTACGTGCTCGCGGTGATCCTCGGGCTCGCGATCTTCATCGCGGGCGTGTACCTGCCGGCGATCGGGCTGATCGTGCGGGTGCGCCTCCGGTGGTTCCTGCGCGCGAGCTTCCCCTCGATGCTGATGGGGTTTTCGACGACGTCCTCCCTCGCCACCCTCCCCACGATGCTCGACGCCGCCGCGAACGACCTCAAGATCTCCCGCATGGTGTCGAGCTTCGTGCTGCCGCTGGGCGCGACCGTCAACCGGGCCGGCAGCGCGCTGTTCCAGGCGGTCGCGGTGCTGTTCGTGGCGCGACTGTACGGCGTGCCGTTCGGCTTTGGGGAGATGTTCCAGGCCGGAGCCGCGGTCTTTCTCGCTTCGCTCACGGTCGCGAGCATTCCCTATGGGAGCATCGTGAGTCTCACGCCCGCCTTCGCGTCCGCCGGGCTGCCGCTCTCCGGGCTGACGCTGCTCATCGGGCTCGACCGCATCCCCGACATGTTCCGTACGATGACGAACGTGACCGGGCACCTCACCGCCGCTGCCGTCGTGGCGGCGGTAGAGGGGGAGAAGCTCGAGTGATGTGGCTCATCCCCGCCGGGTACGCCCTGTTCCTGGCGCTGCTCGTGGTTCGCTACGTTCGTCGCCGCCCCCGCCTCCGCGATTACCCGCCGCAACCGCACGGGCCCCTCGTTTCGGTCATCGTCCCCGCCCGCGACGAGGAGGTGAACATCGAGCGCTGCGTCCGCTCGCTGCTCGCGACGACCTATGACCCGGTCGAGATCATCGTCGTGGACGACCGCTCGAGCGACGCGACGCCGGAGATCGTCGAGCGGCTGGCGCGCTCCGCCGAGGCGGCGGGGCGGCTGCGCCTCGTGCGGGGAGCGGAGCTGCCCGCGGGGTGGTTCGGGAAGCCGTGGGCGGTCGTCCAGGGCTATCGCACGGCGCGGGGCGAGCTGCTGCTGTTCACGGACGCCGATACCTCGCACCACCCCGAACTGCTGCCGCGCACCGTCACGGTGCTCGGGGCGGAGCGGGTGGATCTCGTGAGCGTCTTGACCCGACAGGAGACGGTGACGTTCTGGGAGCGCCTGGTGCAGCCGCACGTGCTCGTCGCGCTGGCTGCGCGCGTGGGCGACTTCGGGCGCGTGAACCGCACGCGCATCACGTGGAACGCGATCGCGAGCGGCGCTTACATCCTGACGACCCGCGCGGCCTACGAGCGGGTCGGCACGCACGAGACGGTGAAGCAGAGCGTGGCCGAAGACGTGGCCCTGGCCCAGGCATACGTGAGACACCATCTCGACATCTTCCTGACACACGGCCTCGAGTTCATGAGCACCCGGATGTACCGCAGCCTCGGCGAGATCGTCCAGGGCTGGTCCAAGAACCTCGCACTCGGCGTGCCGCTGATGTTCCCGCCGGTCCCCCTGCTGCGGCGCGCCGCGCCCTACTTGATGTGGCTCCCGGCGCTGTGCTGGATCGTGCCGCCGCTCGCGTGGGCCCTGTATGGCGCGAGCTGGGCCGCGCTCACGACAGGCATCTCGCTCGTCATCTGGGCGGTCGTGTACTGGGCGGAAGGCGCGCCCGTGCGCTACGCGCTGCTCTACCCGCTCGGCGCGGCGATGGTGGCGGGGATCATGCTGCGGTCGGCGTGGCGAGGCGGCAGGAAAGTCGAATGGAGGGGGAGACTCTATCGGGGAGGTGCATAGACGCCCAGGTAGACGCTTAGACGCCGAGACGCCCAGTGGCTATGAGGCGCGAGCAAGAAGGAACAGCCTAATCACTCGCTCCTCATAGCCACTCGGCGTCTTGCCGTCTCGGCGTCTAGGCAGGGTTCAGATAGAAGCGAACCTGCAACAGCTTCAGCCCATTGTTGTCGTATTGCCAGAAGAAGCCCAGAAGGCACGGGTCGAACAGATTGACGACGGTGCGGCCGCCGCACGCGGTCACCGCCGCCGCTTCGGCCACCGGATCGAGGGTGATCGTCGTGAGAGCAGTGGTCACGTTCCTGAAGTTGCTCTTGCCCGTCCCCCGAACGAAGACCTCGTTCAGCGTCGAGCAGATGGTGACGCCGGCGTCGGTGCCGGTGAGCGCGATGTTGGTCGCGCAGGTGGTGATCTTGGAGCTGCCACCCGGCTTGCCGAGCGCGCGCGCCCAGACGGTGTAGCTGCCGGGCGCCGGAAGCTCGAAGGAAGCTTCCCCATCCGTGCCGTTCTTGTCGAGGACCTGGAAGGTCCCCGCCTCGGCGCTTTGACTAAGGAGAATCTTCGTGCTGACGGTGACGTCCTTCGACCCGAGGTCCACGAAGATGACGCTGCCGGACCCCTGATCCATATTCGCGTTCTTATCGTGCGACACGCCGATGATGTTGAGATTGTAATGCGACCCGCTGGGCGCGCCGTTGCCGGTCTGGGCCTCGAGCGCTGCGGTGGCGACAGCTAGGGCGACTGCCAGGAAGAACGTGGTGCGCATGAACCCCCCGAAGCAGTGCGTGAACGGTGTGTCGCTGGCGCTGCCGTTCGCGAAAAAGCCGCCAGCGAACTTCGCTGGCGGCCCGGCAGGCAGTGGCGGGTGGGACCCGCGGTAGCCCCGTAGCTCTGCGTCACCGCCTTTCGGCGGATTTGCTCTGAGCAGCGATTCCTCGAACTGCCCCGCGGCGGGACACGGTCCCGACCCGCGAGGTCACCGCTCTAAGCCGGCAATTCACATGCCCTCAGCTGGCAACGAAGCGCGTTCGTGCTCACGGCCCGCAGTGGGCGAAGCGTCTCGTCGAGCGCAGAATGCGTGTGTCTCTGGCCTTCTACTGTAGGGCGTTTTACTGACGGACTCACAGCCCGGCGGCAACCCGCGCCGCCAACACGAACCCCACCCCCACGCTCGTCACCGCCGCTGCCACGTGCAGCGCCGTCGCCCACCGCGCTCCCCGCCCCGAGGCGAGCCGCACGATTGCCGCCAGCGACAGCGACACGCCGAGCATCCCGATCATCGTGCCGACGGCGAACGCGAAGAAATAGGCGAGCTGCGCCCTCCGGCTGGGCGCCGCGGCGATGAGCAGCACCAGGATCGCCGCGCTCCCCGCGAGCCCGTGCAAGAGGCCGAACCCGAGCGAGCGGCGCGCGTCCCCCCGCGGGTGCAGATGCTCGTGCGCCGCTCCGTGCGCGTGGCTGTGGAGATGGAAGTGGGGCCCCTCGTCGTGCGTGTGCACGTGCAGGTGCCACCGCCCGCGCGCATGGCGCCAGATCACCGTTCCGCCCAGCCCGATGAGGAGCAGCGCGACGAGCAGGTCCGCGGCGGGCGCGAGACGCGCCGGCAGGTGCAGGCCGCCCGCGATGATCAGGAGCGCCACGGCCCCGAGGCTCGCGGTGTGCCCCACAGCCCAGGCGAGCCCCAGCCGGCACGCATCCCCGAGACGGCCCTGACGCGTGGCGAGCGTGGACACCGCGGCCAGGTGGTCGGGCTCGAAGGCGTGGCGCAGGCCGAGCAGCAGGCCGAGGCCGGCGGGGGCAAGCAGGGGACCCATGTCGGCCGTTAATCTAGCGTATGTTCCAACCTTTACGCCGCTTGTCCTATCCAACCCCGTACCGATGGAGCGTACCTGCCCCGGAGTGGCGACGCTGCGCAGAGATCCTGACAAGGCGACGGGGGGTCGAGCGGAGGATGCGGAAGTCGCGGACGCGGCCCTCGCGGCGAGCGGGGACGGGAGTGCGTTCGAGCGCCTGTACCGCTCGCACGCGGCACGCGTCCACAGCCTGGTGCGCCGCATGATGGGGCCCGAGACGGCCGACGACGTCACCCAGGACGTATTCATCCGCGCCTGGCAGAAGCTCTCGACCTTCCGGGGCGAAGCGGCGTTCGGCACGTGGCTGCACCGGGTGGCCGTGAACGTGATCCTGGCGCGGCGCACGTCGCTCGGCGTGGAGCGGGGACGCTTCGATGACTCCACCGCGGCGCTCGAAACGGCGCCGACCCGGCCGCGCGCGCCGGACGTGGCGATGGACTTCGACGACGCGGTGAGCCGGCTCCCCGACGGCGCGCGCCAGGTGTTCGTGCTGCACGACGTCGAGGGTTACAAGCACGACGAGATCGCCGACATGCTCGGCATCGTCCCGGGAACGTCGAAATCGCAGCTGCACCATGCGAGGATGGCGTTGAGAAGGCATCTGGACAGATAGTGCGTGGGGCGTAGGGCGTGGGGCGTAATGAAGGGAGAGATCGATGACGAAGGACAACTGGACGGACCGGCTTTCGGAATACCTGGACGGCACGCTCGCCGTGGGGGAGCGCGCCGCGCTCGAGGCGCACCTCGTGGACTGTGCGGCGTGCGCGGCGACGCTGGAAGAGCTGCGGCGCGTCGTGGCCCGGGCGCGCGCGCTCGACGACCGGGCGCCCGGGGCCGACCTCTGGCCGAAGATCGCCGTGGGGATCGGCCGCGCGACCGCGCCTCCGGCGCGGCGCTACTTCGCGTTCACCGTGCCGCAGCTCATCGCGGCCTCGGTGGCCCTGATCATCCTGTCGGGCGGCACGACCTGGCTGCTGCGCTCCCGCGCCGTCACGGCGACTCCCGTCGCGATGGCGCCGCCGCAGGCCCAGTGGCTCACGGCGGCGGACCGGCGCTACGAGACGACGGTGGCCGAGCTGCAGGGGGCGCTCGTCGAGGGGCGGCGCACGGGGCGGCTCGACTCGACCACCGTCCGGATCCTGGAGCGCAACCTGGCCACGATCGACACCGCGATCGCGCAGGCGCGGCGCGCGCTCGCCGCGGACCCGGGCAGCGCATATCTCAACCATCACCTCGCCGACACGATGCGGCGGAAGCTGGAACTGCTCCGCCAGGCGACCGCCCTCACCGGCACGCAGAGCTGAAGAGGAGAGCTGCATGATCACGATTCTGGCGGTCGCGACGGCCGCGGCGCTGGCCCAGACGGACACCACGATTCCGGTGCGGCCCGGCGCCCGCCTCGATGTGAACAACTTCGGGGGTTCGATCGCCGTCAGTACCTGGGCGAAGAGCGCCGTCAGAGTCCAGGCCGAGCACTCGAGCCGCGACCGCGTCCAGGTCAGCGGCTCGGAGGCGGTGGTGAGCGTCAAGTCGACGGGCAGGTTAGGCCCGTCCCAGGTCATCGACTACACGATCACGGTGCCCGTCTCGATGGCGCTCGCGCTGTCGGGGGTCTACGCCGACATCACGGTCGAAGGGTCGCAGGGGGAAATCACGGCCGAGACGGTGCAGGGCGAGGTCAAGGTGACGGGTGGGTCGGGCTTCGTGTCGCTGCGGTCCGTGAACGGCGAGGTGACACTCGAGAAGGCGCGTGGCCGCATCACCCTCAACACGGTGAACGAGGGAATCACGCTGCGCGACGCGTCGGGGGACGTCGCCGCCGAGACGGTGAACGGCGACGTGCGGCTCGAGCGCATCGAGTCGGGCAACGTGGAGGCGAACACGGTGAACGGCGGGATCGTATACGACGGCACCATCAAAGAGAGCGGGCGCTACCGCTTCGCCACGCACGACGGCGACCTCGCCATCGCGATCCCCGAGAACGCGAGCGTGACGGTGTCGGTCTCGACCTTCGAGGGCGACTTCGAGGCGTGCTTCCCCGTGACGCTCACCGGGAAGACGAAGCACCGCTTCAGCTTCACGATCGGCTCGGGGAGCGCGCGGCTCGAGCTCGAGTCCTTCAACGGCGACATCAAGCTGTGCCGCCCCGGGCGGCTCAAGGAGAAATGACCATGAACTACGGACTCGTGCTGCTGAGCCTCGTCACGGCCTCCGCGACCTCGCTCGCCGCGCAGAGCGACTTCCACTGGCGGGGAAAGATCGCGACCGGCAAGGAGATCGAGATCAAGGGCGTGAACGGCGACGTGCGGGCGGTCGCAGGGAGCGGCGGCGAGACCGAGGTCACCGCGACGAAGCGCGCCAAGCGCAGCGATCCCGACGACGTAAAGATCGAGGTGGTGGAGCACGAGGGCGGCGTCACGATCTGCGCCGTATATCCGAGCGAGGGCCGCCGGGCGAACGAGTGCCGGCCCGGCGAGGGCGGGCACATGAGCACGCGCGAGAACGACGTCGTGGTGGAGTTCACGGTGCACGTGCCCGCGGGCGTCAAATTCGTCGGCAAGACGGTCAACGGAGAAGTGGAAGCGGCGAGCCTCGGCGGCGACGTGGAGGCCTCGACCGTGAACGGCGGCATTCACATCTCGACGTCGGGCTACGCGGAGGCGACGACGGTGAACGGGTCGATCGTGGCGGCGATGGGGAAGGCGAGCTGGACGGACGGCGTGGAGTTCCGGACGGTGAACGGCGGCATCACGCTCGACCTGCCGCCCAGCCTCTCGGCCGAGGTGCGGGCGGAGACGGTGAATGGCGAGATCTTCACGGACTTCCCGCTCATGGTGACCGGCAAGCTCGGCCCGCGTCGCGTCACGGGCACGATCGGCAGCGGGGGGAGGCAGCTGGCGCTCTCGACGGTGAACGGGAATATCAGGCTCCGGAAAACCTCGTAACTACAGGGGAAACGGGACACGGGACACGTCGTGACGCCACGTTTCCCGTTTCCCGTTTCCCGATCCCCGCAATAATCCGCACCTACCCGCAACACCCCGGTACGTAAGCTAGGAGCGACCCTCAGTACTCTGGCCTCGTCCGATTCGAGGGGCCCGTGGTGCTGCGCGAGCTCGTCACCCGCACCGAGCAGATCGACGATCTACGCGACCTCTTTGGCGCGCTCGGGTTCAAGCCGGCGTGGGAGACCGTGCCACCCGGGCCCTGGCTCGGCGCTGCCCAGGCCGTAGCGGCGGGTGTGCGCCGCGCGGCCCTGGTGGCGCGTCACGAGGCCTACCGGGTGTTCGGCCTCGAGGCGGAGGATCCCGAGCGGGCCGCGCGCAGCGCCGCGCAGCGACTCGCCCAGGGCGCCGAGCGCGGGCTCGCCTGCGCTCTGGCTGTGGGGGGCCGGTCGCGCCTGCTCGTGTGTGCGACCTGGCGCCACGGCGGGCGGGGGCCGCTTGGCGTCCGGACGCTGGCCGTCCCGCTCGACCGCGTCCCCGCGAGCTTTCTCGCCGCCCTCGAGCGCTGCGCTCCCCTGCCGGGCGAGACATCGCTCGCGCTGGCGCTGCGCGTCGCCGAGGCGCTCGCGAGTGAGGGCGTCACGCCCCGCTTCTTCAAGGCGTTCCGCCGCGTGCTCGAGCGGTTCACCGACCGGCTGCCCGAACCGCGCAGCCGTAGCGAGCGCCATGCGCTCGCCCTCACGGCCCTCACGCGTGTGCTGTTCCTCTACTTCGTGCAGGCCAAGGGATGGCTGGACGGCGACCGTCGCTACTTGATCCACCGGGTCGACGAGACCCTCGGTGGGCCCAGCACGTTTCAGCGCCACGTCTTCGACCCGCTGTGCTTCGGCGCACTCAATCGGCCGCCCGGCGAGCGCTCGAGGCACGCCCGCGCCCTGGGCCGGCTGCCGTTCCTGAACGGCGGGCTGTTCGAGCCGACCGCGCTGGAGCGGCGCCACGGGGTGGCCTCATGGAGCAACGGGGACTGGCGCGACGCCTTTGACGAGCTGTTCGAGCGGTTCCACTTCTCCGTCCACGAGGCCGACGCGGCTGAGTCGGTGGCGCCGGACATGCTGGGCCGCGTGTTCGAAGGAGTGATGGATCCCGACGAGCGCCGCACGAGCGGCAGCTTCTACACGCCCGCCGCGCTCGTGCGGGAGCTCGTGCGGGCGGGGCTCGAGGCCGTGCTCGTCGGCCGGTTCGGCCTTGCCCGAGAGGCGGCGGAGCGCTGGATCCACGACGGTCGGCCCCCGCCGCCCCCGCAGATCCCGGACCTGCGGCGCCTCAAGGTAGTAGACCCCGCCGTAGGTTCCGGTGCGTTCCTGCTCGGCGCGCTGGAGGAGCTGGTCGCGCTGCGCCGGGCGGCGGGCGAGGGGCCGCTCGTTCGCCTCAAGCGCGACGTCCTCGCCTGCTCGCTCTTCGGCGTGGATCTGAAGCTCACCGCCGTGCGCTTGGCCGAGCTTCGCCTGTGGCTCGCGCTCGTAGCCGACGACGCGGAGACGGACCTCGCGCGCATCGCTCCGCTGCCGAACCTCGACGGCCACGTGCGCCAAGGAGACGTGCTGCTCGACCCGTTGGCGCTCGCGGCGGCTTTGGGCGGCGCTCGGGCGCCGAGCGCGACCCGCGAACACACCGCGCGGTTGGCGGATGCGCGCCGCGCCCTCTTCGACCTCACCGGCGCGGCCAAGCGGCGGGCGCGGGCCGATGTCGAGCGCGCCGTGGCGGCCCTCGCAGCGGATGGCTTCGCGCGCGCCGTGCGGCTGCTCGACGCCGCCGTCGCGGAGCTCGTGGCCGCTGGGAAGGACCGCGACCTGTTCGGCAGGCGGCGTGGCCTGACGGGCGACGAGCGCGGGCGCCTGCGCCGCCTCCGGGCGAGCCGTCGCGAGCTGCGCGCGGCCGCCCGTCGGCTTGCGCGGGAGGGCGGCGCGCCGTGCTTCGCGTTCGAGTCCCATTTCGGCGACGTGGTGGCGGGAGGCGGTTTCGATCTCGTCGTCGGGAACCCGCCGTGGGTGCGAGGGGAGCGGCTGCCCGCCCGCGTGCGGGAGACGCTCTCCCATCGCTACCCCTCCTGGCGCCCGTCCGCCGTGCGGGGGTTCGGCCACCTCCCCGACCTGGCCGTGGCGTTCGTCGAACGGGCCCTCGAGCTCGCGGCGCCGGGTGGGTGCATCGCCTTGCTCGTGCCGGCGAAGCTCGCGTCGAGCGGCTATGCGGAGCCACTGCGGCAACGGCTGTCGCACGGCACGCGCATCGAGCGCGCCGCCCGGCTCGCCGACGCGGCCGGCGCGTTCGGCGCCGCCGCCGTGTACCCCATGGCGCTGATCGCGACCCGCGCCGAGCCCGGTCCGGCCGACGAGACAGTCACCGCGCTCGGCCCACGGAGCGCGGCGCCGCGCGTGCCGCAGCGCGCCCTCCAGGCGCCGGGGCCCTGGGTGCTCCACGCGGATGCCACGCGCGTGGCCCGCCGGGTGCGCGCCGCGCTCCCCACCGTGGGCGAGCGGTGGACACCGCAGCTCGGCGTGAAGACCGGGGCGGACGACGTGTTCCTCGTGCGGGAGTCCGTGCCCGGGACGCGGCCGGCGCTGCGGGGCCGCGACCTCTCCGCGTGGCACGCGGAGCCAAGCAGCTTCCTCCTGTGGACGCACGGCCCTGACGGCCGCCCATTGGCGCGCCTGCCCCCACTGCTCGAGCGCGCCCTCGAGCCGCACCTCGAGCGGCTGCGGCGGCGCGCGGACTACCGCGGCGGCGCCCCGTGGCAGGTGTTTCGCACCGCGCTCGCCCTGGCCCGCCATCGCGTCGTGTGGCCCGATCTCTCCCGCCGCCTCGCCGCCGCGGTCCCCGACGACGAGCCCGTACCGCTCAACACGGCGTACGGCGTCGCCACGCGCACTGCGGACGACGCCTGCGCGCTCGCCGCGTGGCTCAACAGCCGGTGGCTCACGGCACTGGCGCGGCTGCGCGCCGACCCGGCACGCGGGGGATTCCGGCGCTTCAACGCCGGCGTCGTGCGCGAGCTGCCGGTGCCGTCGGCGGACTCCGCCGCCTGGTCCGCCCTCGCCGAGTGCGGCCGCCGCCGCGAGACCGACGACCGGCTCGTCGCGGAGCTGCTGCAGCTCGATGCTTCCGACCAGCGCGCTCTGGAACGGCTCGCCCCGGATCCTCTCTGAGGACCTGCAACCCCCGGTCGAGCCGCTCGCGCTCTTGCTCCGACCGGGGGCGGTGGCGGACGCCGGCCCGGTCGTACGCCGGGCCGCGCGGGAACTGCTCGACCTCCCGGAGGGGCCGTGCGCGAGCTGGCCCTCGTGGCTTGCGGCACATCAGCGCCCCGCCGCCGAGCGGCTGGCCGCGATGCTCGACCGCTACTGCGGCGCCCTGCTCGCCGACGCCGTCGGATTGGGCAAGTCGTACGTGGCGCTCGCGGTGGCCCTCGCCCGGCGCGAGCCATTCGCCCTCGCCGTCCCGGCCGTGCTGGCGCCGCAATGGCGAGCGCTGCTGGCGCAGCACAACACAGCCGCGCGGATCATCACGCACGAATCCATGAGCACGAGGGATTACCGCCCACCGCTCTCTCCCGCCCCTTACCGGCTTCTCGTCGTGGACGAGGCCCACCGCTTTCGTAACCCCGACACGCGCCGCTACCGCGCGCTCGCGAAGCTCGTCGTGGGAGCGCGGGTGCTGCTCGTGACGGCGACGCCCGTGCACAACCGCCTCGCCGACCTGTTCCACCTGTTCCGGCTGTTCCTAAGGGACCACGAGCTCGCGGCGCTCGGCGTCGCGTCGCTGCGGCGCGCCGCGGCGGGAGACGTCGATCCGGCGACCCTGGCTGCGGTGGCGGCGCGGCTGACCGTGGCTCGCTCCCGCGACCGCGTGCGAGCCGGCTACGGCCGCGGGCCCTTGGCCCTGTCATTCCCCCAGCGCGCGGCGGGCGAGCGCGTGCGCGCCGGCGTGGCTCCGGAGCCGTTGCTCCTCGCGTGCGTCGCCGGGGTCGAGCGCCTCGGTGCGGGCGGGCCCGCGGCGCCGCTGCTCCGAATAACACTGCTGCGGCGGCTCGCGTCGAGCCTCGTCGCTTTTCGCGCGAGCCTCACGCGACACGAGGCCTTCCTCGATCTGGCGCTCGCAGCCGCACAGGAGGGTCGCACGCTCGACGCCCGGGATTTCTCCCGCTTTTGCGCGGTCGCCGACGCGGGCGACACACAGCTGGCCCTCTTCGCAATCCTGCTGGAGGCGGGGTCGGGGTCCGCCCCGCCCGACGATCTCGCGGTGACCCGGGACCTGCGCGCGATCGCCCGCGCCCAGGAGGACCCCAAGGCGGACGCGCTCGCCGCGCTGCTCGGCCAGCGTCCCGGTAAGACCATCGTGTTCGTCGAGGCCGCCGCCACGGTGCGACACCTGCTCCGGTGCCTGAGGGGACGGCGGGTCGCGGGTGTCGTGGGCGAGACGGCGCTGTTCGCGGGAGGCCCTGGCGGCCGCGCGGAGGCGCTTCGGGCATTCGCACCGCTCGCGCAAGGCGCCGGCCCACCGCCCGCCGCGCTCGAGACCGACGTGCTGATCGCCACCGACCTTCTCTCGGAGGGGCTGAACCTCCAAGACGCCGCGCGCGTGATTCACTACGACCTGCCCTGGAGCCCCGCGCGCCTCGCTCAGCGGGTCGGTCGCATCGACCGGCTGGGCTCGCCGCACGGCCGCATCGAGACGGTCACGTTCCTGCCCCACCCCGCGATCGAGCGCGCGCTCGCCGTGGAGCGCCGCATGGCGGCGAAAGTCGCGGCGCAGCAGGCGGCCGGCGCGGCGCAGGTCGAATCGCCCTCCGGGCAGGTATCCGGAGCCGCAGGGCTCGACTGGTGCGACCGCCTGCAGTCGCTCGCGGCACACGCCGAGCCACCCGCCGCGGCCGGAGCCTGCGCCGCAGTGGGGGGACACGAGCCAGCTGTGGTATTGGTCATCCGGATCGGAGCGCTCGTCGAGGCGCTGGTCGTAGTGGGCGAAGCGACCGTCGCCGATCCGCTGCGAGCGACCCACATGCTGGAGGCCGCGGCGTCAGCTTCGGACGCGCCGCTCGACCGACAGGCGATCGAAGCGGCAATCCGCCGGGCGGCTCCGCTGGTTCGCACCCGGCTCGCTGCGGTGGCGACCGCCCGCTGGCGCGCCGGCGACCGTGATCGGCTCGCGCGCCGGCTCATCCCGTGGGTGCTCGCCGCGGGCCGCCGCGCAGCGCGGCGGCGCGACGTCCCAGAGCTGGCGCGGCTCGACGGCCTCGTCTCCCGGCTCGCACTGGGAATGACGGCAGGCGAGGAGCAACTGCTCGAGGAGCTGCTGGGGCGTCGTGCCGCGCTCGCGATCGCTGACGTCCTCGCCTGGCACGAGCGGCTGCCGCCCCCGCGCGAGCCATCCGAGGCGCCCCGTGTGGAGCTCGTCGCCGCACTCGCGATCGGGCCGGCCGCGCCGTGCCGGCCGTCAGGCGTCGCCGAGCAGTAGCTCCTCGAAATCGATCTCGCGCTGCACGCGCCGCATCACGGCGTCGCTGATGGTGCCGTCGTCCCGCAGGCGCAGCAGTTCGCGCCGCTCCACCACGAGCAGCTCCCGCGCCAGGCGCCGGTCGGCGACCGAGATCGTCTCCTCACCGCCGTCCGCGACCCCCTTCGCCTGGCCGTGCAGCCGCCGCGTGCGATGGCGATAGCGGTCGCGCGTGTGGGCGAGCGTCTCCGGATGCATCCATTGCGCCGTCGCGAGCTCCTCGAGCCGCGCGAGGGCGGCCTTCGAGGCTCGTAGCCGGGCCGCGATCTCCTCGCGCCGTTCCTCTGCGCCCGTCTCCCGCACCTCCAGCCACCGCGAGAGCGGCGCGAGCGTGAATCCCTGGCCCAGCAGGGTCACGAGGATCACGGCGAACGTGATCGCGATGATCAGGTCGCGGCCGGGGAACGGCGTACCCGCCGCGGTCAGCGTGGGAACGGCAGCCGCCAGCACGAGCGACTCCCCGCCGCGCAGGCCGGCCCAGGAAACGACCGCCGGGAACTGCCACGGGGGCGACGGATCGCGCTGCCGCAGACCCCGGCTCAGCCACCGCGGGAGGTAGGTCGCGGGGAATACCCACACGATGCGCGCGACAATGACCGTCAAGCTCACGAGCACCGCTCCCCACGCCAGGTGTCGCGCGAACTGACCGGTCAGGCTTCCGAGGATGGGCCGCAGCGCCAGCCCCGTAATGATGAAGATGAGCCCCTCCAGCACGAACACGACCACGTTCCACGTCCCGTCGTTCTGCACCCGCGTATCTGCCGCCACGATGCGGGGCCCCACCCGCCCCAAGTACAGCCCGGTGGCCACGACGGCCAGGATGCCGGAGACGCCGAGCCGCTCGGCGGGCAGATAGGCGGCATACCCGGTCAGGAGCGAGATGGTGTTCTCGACCTCGGGGTCGTGGATGTGGCGGCGGACCGCGCCGAGCAGCCAGCCCACGGCCAGCCCGACCACGATCCCGCCCGCAGCCACCAACAGAAACCGCAGGCCGGCGTGGACCAGCGAGAACGTACCGGTCACCGCAGCCGCGACCGCCACGCGGTACGCGACGATCGCCGCCGCGTCGTTGACCATGCTCTCGCCCTCGAGGATGGTGACGAGGCGCCGGGGCAGCGCCAGGCGGCGCAGGAACGCGGTCGCCGCAGCGACGTCCGGCGGCGATACGACGGCGCCGAGTGCGAACGCCGGTGCCCACGGCAACCCCGGCACGGCTAGGTGCGCGACCCAGGC
>QHUL01000077.1 GCA_003222115.1 Gemmatimonadota bacterium
CTCGTGGCCGTCGCCCGGCTCGTGGTACCCGAGATGCTCGTGGAGATCGAGGCCGATGCGGTGGTGGAGGGGGGTCTGTAGATTGCGGGCGGAGGTGAATGGCCCGTGTCCAGGACCAAGGTCGGCAAGAGGGCGACGGTGGCGTGCCCGTTCTGCGCGACGCTCAATCGCGTGGACCTGGCCCGCCTCGCCGATCGTCCGAAGTGCGGCAGCTGCGGGCGGCCGATCCTGCTGGATCGGCCGGTCGCCGCCACCGACGCGACGGTGGACGGCGTCCTCGGCGGCACCGATGTGCCGGTCGTCATCGACGGCTACGCCGACTGGTGCGGTCCGTGCAAGATCATGGCGCCGATCCTCGACGACTTCGCCCGCGACCACCAGGGTGAGGTGCTGGTCACGAAGCTCGACACCGACCGCTCCCCGGTGACGACCCAGCGATTCGGCATCCGGGCGATCCCCACGCTGCTGGTGTTTCGGGGGGGTCGGGAAACGGGCCGGCACGCGGGCGTGCTCTCGCGCGAGCAGCTCGACGCGCTGGTGGGCCTGGGAGGGCGGGGCTGAGATGACGTCGGGCCCGGTCGCGGCGTACGACTCCGGCGAGGCCCCTGGCGCTCGTGCGGGCGCTTCCGATCGCTCGCGCGGGGTCACGCTCGTGCTCGCGTTTTTCGGGGGCATGTTCGGGCTGCACCGCTTCTATACGGGGCGGGTGCAGAGCGGGATCTGGATGGCCCTGACCTTCGGCGGGCTGGGCATCTGGTACCTCTACGACTTGATCCTCGTGGCAACAGGAGAGTTCCGCGACGGCGAAGGGCTGCGGGTCGTGCGCTGGGACGTGACCGACGTGGCCGGGTATGGAGACCCTTCCGTCCGGCGCGTGCGCGAGCTCGAGGGCGACGTCGCCGCCCTGCGCGGCGAGGTCTCGGAACTCGCCGAGCGGCTGGACTTCGCCGAGCGCCTGCTGGCGCAGGAGCGGGACCGGCCCCGCCTGCCGAAGACCTGAAGGCTTCTCCCCGTATCACCGCGTACCCAGGATTCCGGGGGAACGGATGAAGGTTGGGGTCCCGAAAGAGACCGCGATCAACGAGCGCCGTGTGGCCTTGGTGCCCGAGACGGTCGGCCGCCTGGTGCAGGCGGGGCTCGAGGTGCTGGTGGAGCGGGGCGCGGGAGAGGGCGCCTTCTGCGCCGACGAGCTCTACCGCGCGGCCGGCGCGACCCTCGTTCCGGAGGCCGGGCGGGTGCTGGCCGGGGCCGACGTCGTCGTCAAGGTGCAGCGCCCGGCGCCCGAGGAGGCCGCGCAGCTCCGGGCCGGGGCGGTGCTGATCAGCTTCCTCCAGGCGGCCCGCTTCCCGGAGCTCGTGCGCCAGCTCGCCGGCCGGCGCGTGACGACCTTCAGCATGGAGCGGGTCCCGCGCCTCACCCGGGCGCAGTCGATGGACGCCCTCTCCTCCCAGGCCACGGTGGCGGGCTACAAGGCGGTGCTGGTGGCGGCGGCGGCGTCGCCGCGCCTCTTGCCGATGCTCACGACGGCCGCCGGCACGCTCGCGCCCGCGAAGGTGTTCGTGCTCGGGGCGGGCGTCGCCGGGCTGCAGGCGATCGCCACGGCGCGCCGGCTCGGCGCGGTCGTGTCCGCGTTCGACGTGCGGCCGGCCGTGAAGGAGCAGGTGGAGAGCCTGGGCGCGAGCTTCGTCGCCCCGGAGGCGGTGACTGCCGCTGCGGAGGCCGCCGGCGGGTACGCCGCCCAGCTCGGCGAGGACCAGCACCGGCGCGAGCTCGAGCTGATCCACCGGCACATCCGCGACATGGACCTCGTGATCACGACCGCGCTCATCCCCGGGCGCCCCGCGCCGCGGCTCATCACCGGAGCGATGGTGCGGGACATGAGGGCCGGCGCCGTGATCATGGACCTCGCGGCGGAAGCCGGCGGCAACTGTGAGCTCACGCGTCCCGATGAGACGGTGCGCCAGGGTGGGGTGACGGTGCTCGGGCCGCTCAACCTCCCCGCCACGGTGCCGCTCCACGCCAGCCAGATGTACAGCCGCAACCTGCAGACCCTGCTACAGCATCTCGTGAAGGACGGCGCGCTCGTCGTCGATCTCGCGGACGAGATCACGGGCGCGATGGTCGTGACCCACCAGGGGGAAATCCGGAGCCTCTCATGAGCGGGATCTCGTTCATCGAGCTGTACGTGTTCGTGCTCGCGGCGTTCGTCGGATATCAGGTTATCTCCCGCGTCCCGCCGCTGCTCCACACGCCGCTGATGTCGGCGACCAACGCGATCTCGGGCATCTCGCTCGTGGGATCGCTCGTGCTCGCGGGAGCGGATTACGGCACGCTCGCGACGTGGCTGGGCTTTATCGCCGTCACCTCCTCGAGCCTCAACGTGATCGGCGGGTTCCTGATCACCGACCGCATGCTGCGCATGTTCAAGCGCAGCGGCTCGAAGCGCTGATGCTCGATACCGCCATTCAGCTCGCCTACCTCGCGGCCTCGGTGCTCTTCATCCTGGGCCTCAAGGGACTGTCGCACCCCGACACCGCGCGCCGGGGGATGCTGCTGGCGGAGCTCGGCATGCTGATGGCGATCGTCGGCACCCTGCTGAAGCACGAGATCGTCCGCTACGAGTGGATCATCGCGGGGATCGCGATCGGCGGGGCGATCGGTGCGGCGATCTCGATCTGGATGCCGATGACCGCGGTGCCGCAGCGGACCGCGATCTCCCATATGTTCGGGGCGCTCGCCGCCACGCTCGTGGGCGTGGCCGAGTACTACCGGCACGCGGGCGCGATCCCCCACGTCGAGATGGCGGCGCTCGGATTCGAGGTCATGTTCGGCTCGCTCACGATCACGGGAAGCTTCATGGCGTTCGGCAAGCTCCAGGAGATCGTGAAGGGCGCGCCCATCACCTACCGCCTTCAGAACCCGATCAACATTTCGCTGTTCTTCGTGACCCTCGGGATGTTTGCCTACCTCATCTTTCAGCCGGCCAACCAGCACGTGTTCTACGCGATGGTGGGGTTGGGACTTTTGATCGGCGTCTTCATCGTGATGCCGATCGGGGGCGCGGACATGCCGGTCGTGATCTCGCTCCTCAACTCCTATGCCGGGCTGGCCTCGTCGGCGACGGGGTTCGTGCTCGGCAACAACGTGCTCATCATCGCCGGGGCGCTGGATGGCGCGTCCGGGTTCCTGCTCTCGGTCCTCATGAGCAGGGCGATGAACCGCTCGTTCGCGAACGTGCTGTTCGGGGCGTTCGGGGGCGGGGAGCAGGCGGCCGCGACGCTGCGGGCGGCCGGCGAGAAGACGGTGCGGCCCATCACGGCCGAGGACGCCGCGATCCAGCTCGCCTACGCCCGGCTCGTGATCGTCGTCCCGGGCTACGGCATGGCGGTGGCGCAGGCGCAGCACCAGGTGGCGGAGCTCGCCGAAATGATCGAGAAGCGGGGCGGCACGGTGAAGTACGCGATCCATCCCGTCGCGGGCCGGATGCCCGGGCACATGAACGTGCTGCTCGCCGAGGCGAACGTGCCCTACGACCGCCTCTACGACATGGAGGACATCAACGCCGAGTTCGAAAACGCCGACGTCGCGCTCGTGATCGGAGCGAACGATGTGGTGAACCCCGCGGCGCGCAACGACCGCGCGAGTCCGATCTACGGGATGCCGATCCTCGACGTCGACAGGGCGAAGAGCATCATCGTGCTGAAGCGCAGCATGAACCCCGGCTTCGCGGGGATCGAGAACGAGCTGTTCTACCACCCCAAGTGCAGCATGCTGTTCGGCAACGCGAAGGACTCCCTCGTCAAGCTGATCGGCGAAATCAAGAACGTCTGATTCACTCCGCCTGGATGAACGTGAGCTTGAAGCCGTCCGGGTCGGTGAGCGCGAACGCCCAGTCGCCCCACGGCGTATCCGAGGGCTCGCGATCGAGCGGCCAGCCTTTCGCCTTGAGCCGCGCCGCGATCGCGTCGATGCCCTGCGCGGTCTCGACCCACACGCGGAATCCCTCGCCCTTGCGGCGGTCCCGCCCCTTCGCGAAATCGTCCTGGCCGAGCATGATGTCGCAGCTCCCGGCCTTCATCTGGACGCCGCGCAGCTGACCGTCCTCCTCCCAGCGCTCCCCCGGCGTGAAGCCGAGCATGTCCCGGTACCAGGCGACGCTGCGCTCCAAATCACTGACGGTGAGCGATACGCTCAACGAGCGCAGGCGCAGCGACTCGGGCTGCCGGCGCTGGGACTTGGGCGCGCGCGTCTTCCGCGGCGCCGCACGGCGGGTCGTCTTCTTCCTCGTGGCCATGGAACGAACCCTCCTCGGGGCGTCGGGAACAAGCGTAGCGCCCGGTCGGCGGCCCCGCCAGATTACGCTCCACCGCTCACGGAGACGCAGTCATGCCTACGAGTCGCGCGTCGGCTGTTTGGGAGGGTAAGCTCAAGGACGGCAGGGGCAGCTTCAAGGCCGGCAGCGGGGCGTTCAGCGGGCCCTACACCTTCGCCACCCGCTTCGAGGGCGCCAAAGGCACGAACCCCGAGGAGCTGATCGCCGCTGCGCACGCCGCCTGCTTCAGCATGGCGCTGTCGGCGGGGCTGGAGAAGCTCGGCAAGCCGGCGAGCCGCGTCGAGACGTCCGCCGCTTGCACCATCGACGTCGTGGACGGGGCGCCACAAATCACCAAGATCGAGCTCGCCGTCCGGGGCAGGGTAGCCGGGCTCGACCAGGCGGCGTTCCAGAAGGCCGCCGAAGAGGCGAAGCGCGGCTGCCCCGTGTCGAAGGCGCTCGCCGGCGTCCCCCAGATCACGTTGGACGCGAAGCTGGAGTGACCTGGACGGTCTACCTGCTGCGCTGTCGCGACGGCTCGCTGTACACGGGGATTACCAACGATCTGCCGCGCCGCCTGGCGCGCCACCGGGCCGGGACGGCGAGCGCCTACACGCGCGCCCGCCGGCCGCTGCGTCTCGTGTACACGGAGCGCCAGCCCTCTCGCTCGGCGGCGCTGCGGCGGGAAGCGGCGCTGAAGCGGCTGAGCCGCGCCGCGAAGCTGGCGCTGCTGGCGCGACCCCGGTGATGCCGCGGGTTCGGGACGTGGTGGGCCTCGTCATCGCCCTGACCGTCGCGGCCGGGTGCGTCCGGCTGGGCGCGTGGCAGCTCGACCGCCTGCAGCAGCGACGGGCGCGCAATGCCCAGGTCCGGGCCGCCCGCGAGCGGCCGGCCGTGGAGGCACGTGCCGGGCTCCCGGCCGATTCTGCCGCCAGCCGCCGGGTCCACGCCCCTGGCCGCTACGACTACGCGCACCAGCGGCTGTGGCGCGCACGCTCGTATGAAGGCGTGCCGGGGGTCGCCCTCGTGACCCCGCTCCGCCTCGCGGACGGCTCGGCCGTGTTCGTGGATCGGGGGTGGGCACCGTCGCCGGACGCGGCGCACGTGGACGAGCGGGCGTACCGCGAGCCGGACACCGCGGACGTGCTCGGGCTGGGATTTCGGGCGCCGCGCGGCCGCGGCGACGTGGATCCGGTGGCACTCCGAGATTCGCTCCCTTATCCGGTGCTGCCCTTCATACTGCAACAGTTGCCGCCCGCTCCCGGCGTCTCCCGCCCTCTACCGCCCGGCCTCATCCGCTGGCCTCCACCCCCGCTCGACGACGGTCCCCATCTGTCCTATGCCATCCAATGGTTCTGCTTCGCCGTGATCATCCTGGTAGGAAGCGTGGTTCTGCTTGGAAAATCGAGGGGAACGGGTCGCGAGGCTACCAATTCACGCTCGATTTAGCGATATTTCTCCTCCGGCCCGCGGTTGCGCTCCGCTGAGGCACCCCGTGGGCCTTCTTGTCTCCAGCCGAAGGGAGCCTGCCGCATGGCAGCTGCTACACCGTTGAAGCAACCGGTCAAGGTGGGGTTGTTGATGCGTCGGCGTCTGCGCGAGCTGAAGCGCACGCCGCGCGAGCTCGCGGCCGCGGTCCAGGTCTCCGAGACCTACATCGCCGACCTGCTCGCCGGCCGGCGCCGGCCGCCCGCCCCCGGACGGACGGACGTATACGACCGGATGACCAAGTTTCTGCGGTTGCATCGCAACGACCTGCCCACCTGTGCGCGCGCGGAGCGGGAATCCTTGGGCGCGCGTCGGCGGCGCCTGCACCCGACGGTGCGCCGGGCGCTGCTCGACCTGTGCGAGCCGGTCAAGGCACGCACCCTCGCCCGGCGGCTGGGGAACACGCGGGGCGCGGCGCTCGAGCTGCTCATCGCCGGGCGCCTGCTCGAGGTGGCGCAGGGGTTCGTGCGCCGCCAGCTGGACGATGAAGTGGGGATCCGGGTCGCCGCGACCCGGGAGGGGTGCAACTATCTCGACGTCCGGATGCGCCTACTCGAGTTCCTCGACGCCAGCCCCGACGTGCTCACGCTCGAGATTTACGAGGATTTCGTGCGGCCGCGCGTCGCTGCGTGGGATCTCGATCTCGACACCCAGGCGATGCGCATCGTGCTGCGGTCGCAGGAGCCCGCCCCGCGCCAGAAGCGGGCCCTCGCGATTTAGCGCTCCGGCCGGCGGCGCAGGCTCTTCAGCTTGCGCCGTTCGGCTGCTTTGTCCTTGCGCCGTCGCTGCGCGCCGGGGCTCTCGTAGAAGCGTTTGCGCTTCATGTCCTGGAACAGTCCCGCCTTGGTGATCTGGCGGCGGAACTTCTTGAGGACGTTCTCCAGGCGGTCGTTCTCGCCCAGCGTGACTTCCATTGCGCCTCCCACAACGAACGAGGACCCGGACGGCAGCCCAGGTCCTCGGCGTCAGTCTCTGGATTGCAGTGCACGGCCTGCCGCCGTGCGATCGCTCGGGTCAAGCATAGACGGGTGGCCGAGCGACGTCAAGGAGAATTCGCGCGCAACGCGCGTACCCCCTGTTCTTTCCGCGCTCACCCTGCTAGCTTGCAGCGCGTAGTCCCTGAACCGCGAGCTGGCATCCTTCCGTAGGACGGTCCCGCTCAGGAGCGGGCATCGGCGCTGAACACACGCCCGGTCTCATTCCTCAGGTTCAAAAACCGAAGAAACCGTCGCGTACGGGCGTCACGAGAAAGACGTCACGAGACGGCGTTACGAGGGAGCGTGATATCACGATGCTCTCGTGACGATTTCACGTGACGTCCTTTCGGGACGTCGTTGAAGGGAGCAGTATGCCATTTGCTTCACTGGGGCTAGCCCCCGAGCTCGTGCGGGCCGTGGCCGACGAAGGTTATACCGAGCCAACCCCGATTCAACAGGAAGCCATTCCGCTCGCCCTCGGCGGCCGGGATCTCATCGGGTCCGCCCAGACGGGGACGGGCAAGACGGCCGCGTTCATGCTGCCGATTCTCCAGCGCCTGGCGCCCGGCGAGCGTCACGCCTTGCGGGCGCTGATTCTCGTCCCGACGCGTGAGCTCGCCGAGCAGGTGCTGCAGAGCGCTCGCGCGTACGGGCGGCACCTCCACCTGAGCGCCGCGGCGATCTACGGCGGCGTGGGGATGGAGCCGCAGACCCGGGCGCTCGCGCGCGGCGTGGACATCGTGGTCGCGACGCCCGGCCGGCTGCTCGATCACATGGAGCGCGGGCACGTCGATTATTCGAAGCTCGAGATCCTCGTGCTCGACGAGGCCGACCGGATGCTCGACATGGGCTTCGCACCCGACGTGCGCCGCATCCTCGGCGCCCTCCCCGACAAGCGTCAGACGATGCTCTTTTCGGCGACGATCTCGCGGGACGTGGACGCGCTCGCTCGTACGGCGCTCAATGGCCACGCCTCGGTCGAGATCGGGCGTCGCGCCAGGCCCGCCGAGGGGATCGAGCACGTGATCGTCGCAGTGGACAAGCTCCGGAAGCGGGACGTACTCGCCCGCATCCTGCAGGCGAAGCCCGCCGGTCAGACGCTCGTCTTCACGCGGACCAAGTACGGCGCCGACAAGCTCGTGACGTTCCTGAAGCGGGAGGGCATCGCCGCTCACGCGCTGCACGGCGACAAGGCGCAGAGCCAGCGGCAGCGGACGCTCGACGCGTTCCGCAGCGGGGCGGCGGACGTGCTCGTCGCAACCGACATCGCGGCACGCGGCATCGACGTGGACGGCATCCGCATGGTCGTGAACTACGACGTGCCGGCCGATCCCGAGGTGTACGTGCATCGCGTGGGCCGCACCGCGCGCGCCGGGGCGCGCGGGCTCGCGCTCACGCTGATCTCGCCCGACGAATGGCTCCTGATGTCCGACGTGGAAAAGCTGATTGGGCAGACGTTTCCGCGGGAAGTGATCCCGGGGTTCGAGCCGTCGGTGGCGCCGCTGCAGCCGAGGCCGCTGCACGTCGAGGTCGCTCGCCCGGCCCGATCCGTCCGGGCGAGAGTGGGTGCCCGCCGGCGGCGCTAGACGCCTTACCCCCGTCGTTCAATCCCCACGTAATCCCGCTGCTCCGGTCCAGTGTAAATCTGGCGTGGCCGCGCGATGCGCTGCTCCTTGTCGAGCAGCATCTCCTGCCACTGCGCGAGCCACCCCGGCGTGCGGCCGATGGCGAACAGCACCGGGAACATGTCCATCGGAAACTTCATCGCCTCGTAGATGATCCCCGAGTAGAAATCGACGTTCGGGTAGAGCTTGCGACTCACGAAGTAATCGTCCTGCAGCGCGATCCGCTCGAGCTCCACGGCGATGTCGATCAGCGGGTTCTTGCCGGTCACGTCGAACACTTCCTCGGCCACTCGCTTGATGAGCTTGGCGCGGGGGTCGTAGTTCTTGTAGATGCGGTGCCCGAACCCCATCAGCCGGAACTCCCCGTGCTTCACGCGCTCGATGTAGGCCGGGATGTTGTCCTTCGAGCCGATCCCCCGCAGCATCCGCAGCACTTCCTCGTTCGCCCCCCCGTGCAACGGGCCGTATAGCGCCGCGGCGGCGGCCGCCATCGCCGAGTAGGGATCCGCGTGCGACGAGCCCACCCCGCGCATCGCGCTGGTGGAGCAGTTCTGCTCGTGGTCGGCGTGGAGGATCAGCAACACGTCCAGCGCGTGCTCGAGAGTCTTGGGCGGCGTGTACTTCACCTCGGTCGCCTTGAACATCATGTTCAGAAAGTTGCCGGTGTAGGACAGATCGTTGTCGGGGTAGGCGTACGGCATTCCCACCGAGTGCCGGTAGGCGAACGCGGCCAGGGTCGGGGTCTTCGCGATGAGACGGAAGATCTGATTCTGCCGCGAGCTCTCGTCCTGGATGTGCTTGGCTTCCGGGTAGAAGGTCGACAGCGCCGCTACGGTGCTCACGAACATCCCCATCGGGTGGGCGTCGTGGTGGAACCCGTCGATGAATTTCTTGATGCTCTCGTGGACGATCGTGTGGTGCGTGACGTTGTAGACCCACGAGTCGAGCTCCGGCGCCGACGGCAGTTCGCCGTGGAGCAACAGGTACGCCGTCTCGAGGAAGGTGCTCTTCTCGGCGAGCTGCTCGATGGGATAGCCGCGATAGCGCAGGATGCCCTTGTCGCCGTCGATGTAGCTCACCGCGCTCCGGCATGCCGCCGTGTTGAGGAACCCCGGGTCGTAGGTGAGGAGCCCCGGGTCGTCGGCCGCCGTCTTGATCTGGCGGAGATCGACGGCCCGGATGGCCCCGTCCTGGATCGGGACGTCGTACTGCTTCCCGGTGCGGTTGTCGGTGACCGTGAGCGTGTCCTTGGGCACTGCGATTTCCTGGGAAATGGCTCGCGAAAGATAACTACTTTCCGCTTCTCTCAATCCCTTTATCTTCGTGTGACATGACGCGCTCGTCCTCGCCGCACCGCGACAGCCTCTATCCCACGCGCTCGAGCGCCGGCGCGCTGCTCGGTCAGCAGCTCGCCGCGCGTGGGTACACGAACTCCATTCTCCTCGGCATCACGCCGGAGGGCGTGGAGATCGCGGCCAACGCCGCCACGGCGATGGGCGCGCAGTTCGACGTCCTCGTCGCCGCGTTCATCAAGCTCGGGTCGAACCTCGCGCCGATCGGAGCCGTCGCCGAGTCGGCGCCGTCCGAGCTGGACCCCGACTTCCTGCCGAGCGGTGCCCTGATGGGAAAGCTGGAGGCGGCGATCGAGGAGTCCCGGGCCCGCGTGCGACACGACCTGATCCTGTACCGTACCGAGCGGCCGGTGAAGCGGCTGGCCGGCCGCGTCGGGATCATCGTGGACGGCCAGGTGGTGTGGCCCTGGAGGGTGCTCGCGGCGGCGAAGGCGGCCGAGCAGCTCGGCGCGACGCACGTCGTGATCGCCACGCCGGTCGCCTCCGAGGCGGCCGCGGACCGGATCCGCGCGCGCCGCTACGCCTTCGTGTGCCCGAGCGTGGTGGTGGGCGCCGAAGGGCATCCCTCGCCCTACGGCGACGCCATGGGGGACACGCCGGAGCGACTCCGCTCGATCATGATCGCGCACCAGGCGGCGTGAGAGGCGAATAGTGGCGGTGAGTTGGGGGAAACGGGCGACCGAAGTGGCTTCTAGCCGTCTAACTGCCTAACCGTCTAGCTGTCGAGTCTCACCATCCCTTGTTCGAGCCACAGGTGTTTCCCGTCGAGCACCTCCTGCGCCACACGGTAGGTGGGCACGTCCTCGTTGCGCCACAGGCCCTTGAACTTCGCGCGCACGCGGCCGCGCGCCTGACGGCAGAAGAGATCGGCCATCTGCACCGCGTGCCCGCCGCCGACGGGATCACGCGCCGCGAGCAGGCGCGCGCGGGCGCAGGTCGCCGCCATCGCGAACAGCTCGCCCGCCACGTCCACCAGTCGGAACAGCACGGCCTGGCGGAACTCGAGCTTGGGGCCGAATCGCAGCATCGAGTGGAACACCCCGCGCGCGAGACGCCGGGCGTTCCGCTCCACGAACCGCACGTGCCGGGCGAGGGCCCCGAACTCGGCGTAGCGCGGCCACGCGCTCCAGCCCAGCCAGCGGCCCGGATACCACCAGCCGTAGAACAGCGCCGAGCGCACGACGCCCCGCAACCGCGTGCCGAGCGACTTGTCGGGCAGCACGACGTCGCCCGCCACCTGGAGATGCTTGTCCACCGCCTCGCGCGCGATGAAGAGATGCATGATCTCCGATGAGCCCTCGAAAATCAGGTTGATGCGGAAGTCCCGCATGATGCGCTCCACCGGGATCGGCTTCTCGCCGCGGGCGCGCAACGAGTCCGCCGTCTCGTATCCCCGGCCGCCGCGGATCTGCACGGTGTCGTCGATGATGCGCCAGCCCACCTCGGAGTTGTACAGCTTCGCGATCGCCGCCTCGAGGCGGATGTCGTAGCCGCCGCGGTCCGCCATCGCGCCGCACAGCTCGGCCACCGCCTCCATGGCGAACGTGTTCGCGGCCATCGTGCCGATCTTCTGGGCGATCGCGTCGTGCTTGCCGATCGGCCGACCCCACTGCACCCGCTCGCCCGCCCACTCGCGCGCGATCTCGAGGCAGCGCTTCCCCGCGGCGACCGACGTGATGGGCAGCGTGAGCCGCCCGGTGTTGAGGGTGATCAGCGCGAGCTTCAGGCCCTTGCCCGGCTCCCACAGCACGTTGTCCTTGGGGACGCGCACGTCGGAGAAGCGGATCACGCCGTTGTAGATCGCCTTCAGGCCCATGAAGTGGCAGCGATGGGCCACCTCGACGCCGGGCCAGCCCGTCTCCACGATGAAGGCCGTGATCTGCCGCCGCTCCTTCCCGCCCGCGAACTTGGACGGCGTCCGCGCCATCACCACCATCAGCTCGGCCTTGGTGCCGTTGGTGCACCACAGCTTCTCGCCGTTCAGGATCCAGGATTTCCCGTCCTCGCTCGGCACCGCGGTGGTCTCCATCGCGGCGGGGTCCGACCCCACGCCCGGCTCGGTGAGCGCGAACGCCGAGATCGCCCCCTTCGCCAGGCGCGGCAAGTAGCGCTTCTTCTGCGCCTCGGTCCCGAACATCTTGAGCGGCTGAGGAACACCGATGGACTGGTGGGCCGAGAGCAGCGCGGTGAGCGAGCCATCCACGGAGGACACGAGCTCGATCGCCTTCATGTAGGAGAGCTGTGACAGGCCCAGGCCGCCGTACTCCCGTGGGATCTTGATCCCGAAGGCGCCGAGGGCGCACAGCTCCTGGATCACGGCGTCGGGAATCTCGCCTTCGCGGTCGATGCGGTCGGAGTCGACCCTCTCACGCAGCAAGCGCTCGAGCTGCTCGAGGAACGGCTGCGCCCGCCTGATCTCTTCGGGATCCTGCTCGGGGTAGGGGTGGATGAGGTCCATCCGCAGCTTGCCGAGGAACAGGTCGCGGACGAAGCTCGGCGCGGCCCACTCCTGCTCGCGCGCCGCTTCGGCGACCTCGCGCGCCTCATCGGCGCTGACCTTGTGTTTCGGCTCGGCGGCCGTGGTGGTCATGCTGCGGTAAATCTACACCGCGGGAGCCCGGCGTGCCCGGCTTGACAGCCGCCCGGCCGCAGGGAGATTCGCCTCGCCCTCACCCGGAGCCACGCAATGCGACCGTCGTGCTGCCGCGTCCCCGGCCTCGCCGCGCTCCTCGGCGCCACGCTGTTCCTCTCGGGAACCGCCCAGCAGGCGACGCGCCCGCAGGTCCTCATCAAGGCGGGACGCCTCATCGATCCCAAGGCCGGCACCGTGCTCGCGAACCAGGCGATCCTGGTCGAGGGGGACCGCGTCAAGGAGACGGGCCCCGCGGCGACCGTCGCCGCCCACGCCGCCGCCGGCGCGCGCGTGATCGACCTCGGAGCGGCCACCGTGCTCCCCGGCCTGATCGATTGCCACACCCACATCACCAGCGATCCGGGCGACTACTACGAGCAGCTGTTCCGCCGCAGCCCGATCGACGAGGCGGTCGTCGCGCACGTCTATGCCCGGCGCACCCTCGAGGCGGGGTTCACCACGGTCCGCAACGTCGGTGCGGACGAGTTCGTGGACGTCGCACTGCGCAACGCGATCGACAGGGGCGACGTGGCGGGGCCGCGCATGCAGGTCTCGACCATGCCCCTCAGCGCCACCGGCGGGCACGGCGACGTAAACGGGTTTTCGCCCTACCTCCGGTTCGAGCAGTTCAGCGGCATCGCCAACGGCGTGGACGAGATCCGCAGCAAGGTGCGCTGGGAGATCAAGTACGGCGCCGACCTCATCAAGGTGCTCGCGAGCGCCGGCGTGCTGTCGGAAGAGGAATCGGTGGGCGCGCCCCAGTACACCCAGGAAGAGCTGAACGCGCTCGTCGCGGAGTCCGCGATGTGGGGCAAGAAGGTGGCTGCCCATGCGCACGGCGCGGAGGCCATCAAGCGGGCCGTGCGGGCGGGCGTCGCCTCGATCGAGCACGGCTCGCTGCTCGACGACGAAGGGATCCGCCTCATGAAGGAGAAGGGCACGTACCTCGTCGCGGATGTCTACAACGACGACTACATCCTCGCCGAATATGCGCGCCTCGGGTATCCCCAGAAGACCATCGACAAGGAGCGTCTGGTCGGCCGCGCGCAGCGCGAGAACTTCCAGCGCGCGGTGCGGGCCGGCGTGAAGATCGCGTTCGGCACGGACGCCGGCGTGTATCCGCACGGCTGGAACGCGAAACAGTTCGCCCATATGGTTCGCTGGGGGCTGACCCCGATGCAGGCGATCCAGGCCGCCACCGTGAACGCGGCCGACCTGATGGGGTGGTCGGACCGGGTCGGCTCGCTCGAGCCGGGCCGCTACGCCGACGTGATCGCCGTGCACGGCGATCCGCTCGGCGACGTCACGACGCTCGAGAAGGTGGCGTTCGTGATGAAGGGCGGGGTGGTCGTGAAGGAGGACCGTCCATGAGACCGTTCGGGCTCGCCGCCCTGTGGATCTGCATCGCCGCCCGGGCCCCGTCGCAGGGCACCCCGCCGTCCCGGCAGACCCTCGTGAAAGCCGGCCGCCTGATCGACGGGCGGTCGGACGCGCCGCAGGCGAACGTCGGCATCCTCGTGGAAGGCGAACGCATCGTCGCCGTCGGGCCGCTGGCCCAGGTCCAGGGCCAGGCGAAGAACGCCACGGTCGTCGACCTCGCCGGCCTGACCGTGCTGCCGGGGTTCATCGATACCCATACGCACCTGCTGCTGCAGGGGGACCCGACCTCCGAGTCGTACGACCAGCAACTCCTCTATCAGTCGACACCCTACCGGGCGATCCTCGCGGCGCGCAACGCGCGCATCGCGCTGGAGCACGGCTTCACCGCGATCCGCGACCTCGAGACCGAGGGCGCGATGTACGCCGACGTGGACGTAAAGCTCGCCGTGAGCCGGGGCGAGATTCCCGGCCCGCGCATCTTCGCGGCCACGCGCGCCATGGCGCCCACGGGGATGTATCCCATCGTCGGCACGAACTGGGAGCTCGAGTTGCCGCACGGCGTGCAGCCGGTGGACGGCGTGGAGGGGGCGCGCCTCGCGGTGCGCCAACAGGTGGCGCACGGCGCCGACTGGATCAAGTACTACTCCGATCGCCGCTACTATTTCGGGGCCGACAGCGTGCTGCACAGCTGGGTCAACTTCACCGACGAGGAAGCGAAGGCGATCGTGGACGAGGCGCACCGGCTCGGCCGGAAGGTCGCGGCGCACGCGATCGGCGCGGACGGGATCGCCGCCGCGCTGCGGGCCGGCGTGAACTCGATCGAGCACGGAGACGGGTTCACGGACGCGCTGCTCGACGAGGCGCGGGCGAAGGGCGTCTACTGGGCGCCCACCGTCACGGTCGCCTACTACGTCGCGGGCCCGCGGGGCGGGGTGTGGGGCCCGATGATCGCCGCTCAGAAGCGCGCCTTCCAGCGCGGAGTGCAGAAAGGCGTCAAGATCGTCTTCGGCACGGACGTGGGCGGTTTTCCCTGGACCGAGCTCAACCAGGCGAAGGAGTTCGCCTACTACGTCCAATACGGCATGACGCCGCTGCAGGCGATCAAGACGGCCACCGCGGTCGCCGCGGAGCTGCTCGGGCAGGAGGACCAGATCGGCGCCGTCGCGCCCGGGCGCTACGCGGACCTCGTCGCGGTGCAGGGAGACCCGCTCAAGGACATCACGGAACTCGAGCGCGTGCGGTTCGTTATGAAAGGCGGGGTCGTGTATCTTTCGAAATAGTGCGGCGCGCGCTCTGGTGTAGCCTCTCGCTCTGTATCGGCGCCGTCGGCACCGGCCTGGGGCAGCTCGCCCCGCCCGGCACCGGCGGCGTCGCGGCGTTGACGGGCGCCTTGGGCCAGCTGGGCGCGAACAAGCGCGTGCTCGTGATCGGCGCCCACCCCGACGATGAGGACACGGAGCTCCTCGCGTTCCTGTCCCGTGGCATGGGCGTGCAGGCCGCCTACCTGTCGCTCTCGCGCGGGGAGGGCGGCCAGAACCTGATCGGCCCGGAGCTCGGCCCCGAGCTTGGAATCATCCGCACCGAGGAGCTCCTCGCCGCTCGCCAGCTCGACGGCGCGCGCCAGTTCTTCACCCGCGCGTTCGATTTCGGCTACTCCAAGACGGCCGAGGAAACGTTTCGGTTCTGGCCGCGCGACTCGCTGCTGGCCGACGTGCTGGACGTGATCCGGCGGTTCCGGCCGCAGATCGTGGTGTCGATCTTCTCGGGCACGCCGCGCGACGGCCACGGCCAGCATCAGGTCGCGGGGATCCTCGCGCGCCAGGCGTTCGAGATCCTCAAGGACTCGAGCTGGGGGCCCGTGAAGCTGTATCGCACCACCCGCTTCGACACGGCGGGGACGACCCTGCTGCTGCAGGGCGGCGCGCTCGACCCGGTCACGGGCCAATCCTATCACCAGCTCGCCATGGCGGGCCGCAGCCGGCACCGCTCGCAGGACATGGGCCAACTGCAGCGCCCCGGCCCGAGCGTGATCCGACTGGGGCTGATAGAGACCAGGGAAGGAGGAAGGGGGGAAGGGGACGGCCTGTTCGCGGGCGTGGATACGGTACTGCACGGCCAAGCCCGCTTCGTGGCGCTCGTCGACACGGCGCGGGCGCTCCTCAACCCGTCCCGCCCCGCGGCGATCGTGCCGCTACTCGCTCGGGCGCTGTACGCGCTGGGGAGCGCTCCCGCGGACTCGGGGCAGCGCGCCCCGCTCGAGGTCGCGCTCGCGGCCGCGGCCGGCGTGTCGCTCGACGGCGTCGCGGATGACGGCATCGTCGTGGGGGGGGAGCGGATCCAGATCGAGGCGACCGTGTGGAACGCGGGGGACTCGACGATCCGGCTCGACGGCCTCGAAGTGGCGGGCCCGCCGGGGTGGGTGGTGGAGCGGCTCGACGCCGCGGCCTCACCCGTCGCCCCCGGGGCGGTCGCGACGCGCCGCTTCGCCGTCACCGTGGCCCCGGACGCCCCGCGCTCGCAACCCTACTTCCTGCGCCGTCCGCTCGCGGGAGCCTTGTACGACTGGACGGGCGTGCCCGCCGCCTGGCGTGGGCTCCCGTTCGAGCCGCCCCTGCTCGCGGTGACGGCGCGTGTCGTGATCGCGGGAGCGCCCGTGACGCTGTCCCGCGAAGTCGTGTATCGCTTGCGCGATCAGGCGATCGGCGAGGTGCGGCGCCCACTCTTCGTCACGCGTGCCTTCGATGTCGCGGTGAGCCCGGGCCTCGTGGTGTGGCCGACGAGCGGCGCCGGGAGCGGGGCGCGCCGCTTCACGCTCACCGTGACGAACCGCGGCCGCGGCCCCGCCCGCGCCCAGGTCGTGGCGACGCCGCCCGCGGGTTGGCCCCGCCTCGCGGCGGAGAGCCTCTCCTTCCAGCGGGAAGACGAGACACGCAGCTTCGCCGTCTCTCTCACGCTGCCCCGCGGCGTGCGGCCGGGCGCATTCCAGCTCGGCGCGGCCGCCCGAGGATCCGACGGTCGGCTGTCGGAGGGCGCGCTCGTCGTGATCGACTACCCCCACATCCGGCCGCGGCCCGTGGAGCGTGCCTCGGTGGCGGAACTGCGCGCGGCGCGGCTCGCGCTCCCCGGGCTCGCGCGCGTCGGCTACGTGCGCGGCGCGTCCGACCGGGTCCCCGAGGCGCTGGAGGCGGTCGGTGTGCCGATCGATCTCCTCCCCCCGGACTCCGTCGCCCGGGGCGACCTGTCACGCTACGACGCGATCGTCATCGGGAGCCGCGCCTACGAGACCGAGCCCGCGCTGGTCGCGGCGAACGGCCGGCTGCTCGACTACGCCAGGGGGGGCGGCCTCGTCATCGTGCAGTACCAGCAATACCCGTTCGTCGACGGGGGCTTCGCCCCGTATCCGATGTCCATCGCCCGGCCGCACGACCGGGTGACGGACGAGGCCGCGCCAGTCACGCCGCTCGATCCCAAACACCCGGTTTTCCATGTACCGAACGAGATCGCCGCGGACGACTGGCACGGCTGGGTTCAGGAGCGCGGGCTGTATTTCGCACACGATTGGGACGCCGCCTACACGCCGCTGCTCGAGACCCACGATCCCGGCGAACCCCCGCTCCAGGGAGGGCTGCTCGTGGCCCGGCTCGGGAAGGGGACGTACGTGTACACGGGACTGAGCTTCTTCAGACAGCTGCCCGCGGGGGTCCCGGGCGCTTATCGGCTCTTTGCTAACCTGCTGGCGCTGAACAAACGGAATGCTCGGTAAGCGACAACACCGTGGGGAGTGGGGAGTGGTCCCTGACGGTGCGAAGCGCAACTACGGCTCGCGCCGGTTCGAACCACTCCCCACTCCCCACGCCTTTTGGTACCTGGCGCTCTGCGCCCTCGTTGTCACCGGCTGCTCGTCCGACGGCCGCACGCCGCTCGTCATTTATTCCCCTCATGGCCGAGATCTGCTCACCCTCCTCGAGCGCCGCTTCGAGCAGCTGCACCCGGGCGTGGACGTGCGGTGGCTCGACATGGGGTCGCAGGAGGTGTACGACCGCGTGCGCTCGGAGCGGGCGAATCCGCAGGCGGACGTTTGGTTCGGGGGTCCGGCGACGATCTTCGCGCGCGCGGCGGCCGACTCGCTGCTCGAGCCGTACCGCCCCTCCTGGGCGGGGGCGATCGATCCCCACGGCCGCGGACGGGGCGATCTCTACTTCGCCGCCTATGAGACCCCCGTGGCGATCGTGTACGCCGAGCGGGCGCTCAAGCCGCAGGACGCGCCGCAGGACTGGGACGACCTGCTCGATCCGCGCTGGAGGGGCAGGGTGCTGATCCGCGACCCCCTCGCCAGCGGGACGATGCGCGCGGTGTGGGGGATGGTGATCGAGCGCGGCCTCAAGGCGACAGGCGACACGGCCGCCGGGTTCCAGTGGCTGCGGCGGCTCGACGCGCAGACGAAGGAGTACGTGCTCAACGGGCCCTTGCTCGACCAGAAGATCGCGCGCCAGGAAGGGCTCGTCACGATGTGGGACCTGCCCGACATCCTGCTCAACCGCCGGGACGGCTTGCCGCTCGGTTACGTGTTTCCGGCGAGCGGCACGCCCGTGATCGAGGATGCGGTCGCCGTGGTGCGCGGTGCGCGACACCGCGACGCGGCCCGGGCGTTCGTCGAATACGTGGGGTCAGTCGAGGCCCAGCTGCTCGCGACGCGCGAGGCCTACCGCTTGCCCGCGCGGCTTGACCTGCCCGCCGACTCGCTGCCCGCCTGGGCGCGGGACGTACGGCGCTCGATGAAGGTCGCGGACGTCGATTGGGATCTGCTCGCCGAGCGCGGGGCCGAGTGGATGCGCTATTGGGACGAGCATGTGCGAGGGAAGGGGCGATGACGCCGTTCGTGCGGCTCGACGGCGTGTCGAAGCGATTCGATACCGCGGTGGCGGCGGACGGGGTCACGCTCGAGGTCGAGCGCGGCGAGGTGCTCGCGCTGCTGGGGCCGAGCGGCAGCGGCAAGACGACGCTGCTGCGGCTGCTGGCGGGCTTCGAGCAGGCGGACGCGGGCCGCATGATCATCGACGGAGCGGATGTCGGCGGGCTCTCGCCCGCGCGGCGGCGCTGCGGCATGGTGTTTCAGCACTACGCCTTATTTCCGCACCTCGACGTGGGCGAGAACGTCGCGTTCGGCTTGCGCGGCAAGAAGCCGGGGGGACGGGTGACGGTCGAGCGGCAGGTCGCCGCGGTGTTGGCGCTCGTCGATCTCGCGGGCTTCGAGCGGCGCCGGGTGCAGGAGCTGTCGGGCGGGCAGCAGCAGCGCGTGGCGCTGGCGCGCGCGCTCGCCCCCGAGCCACGCGTGCTGCTGCTTGACGAGCCCCTGTCGAACCTCGACCCGGCGCTGCGCGAGCGCACGCGCCGCGAGCTGCGCCAGCTCATCAAGCGCGTCGGGATCACGACCCTCTTCGTGACCCACGAGCAGGAGGAGGCCTTCGACCTGGGCGACCGCGTCGCGGTGCTCGCCGCGGGGCGGCTCGACCAGGTCGGGACCCCGGACGATCTGTACGAGCGCCCGGCGAGCCTCTTCGTCGCCACCTTCGTCGGCCGCGCCAACGTGTTCCGCGGCGCGGCGGCGCACGCGCTCGGAGGGGCGGACGGGCAGATCGTCGTGGTGCGCCCCGAGGCCTTTCGCTTCTCCGAGATCGGGATCCCGGGCGTGGTGAAGGAGCGGCGCTACACCGGTGCCGCCGCGTTTTACCTCGTGGACGGGGGCCGCGGGGAGCGCTTCGAGGTGCTCGCCGCGCCCGGCGCGGCGCGCGTGGGCGATCGCGTCTTCGTCGAGGCGACACGCGTGCTGACGTTCGCCGAGGAGCGCGAGTGAACTCCGGCAACCGCCGCGGCCTTCCCGGCGCCCTGCTCACCCTGCTGCTGGCCTGGCTCGTGCTCTACCCGATTCTGGTCGTCGTGGCGGAGGCGGCGCGCGGGGACGCCATCGCGGTTTTCCTGTCGCGCGGCGGCGAGTGGCATGCCCTGTGGGCGAGCCTGTGGATCTCGCTCGCGAGCGTAGCGCTCGCCGCGGCCGTCGGCGTGCCGCTCGCGTTCCTCTTCGAGTGGCTCGACTTCCCCGGCCGCAAGACCCTGGGCTCGGTCATCGCCCTGCCCGCCGTGCTGCCGCCGTTCGTGGGCGTGATCGCTTTCCTCTTCTTGTACGGGGAGTCCGGGTTCGTCGCGCGGGCGGTGCAGCATGTGCTCGGTCTCGAGCGCGCGCCGTGGCGCTTGCAGGGGGCCGGCGCGATTCTGCTGGTGCACGCGTACTCGATGTACGTCTACTTCTATCTCTTCACGCGGGCCGGCCTGGCCAAGCTCGACGCCTCGATGCTCGAGGCGGCCCAGGCCCTCGCGGCCGGCCGCTGGGAGACGCTCCGGCGCGTGACGCTGCCGCTCATCCGGCCGGCGCTCGCGGGCGCGGCGCTGCTCGTGTTCATGACCGCCCTCGGCTCCTTCAGCGCGCCCTACGTGTTCGGCGGCGGCTTCCGCGTGATGACCACCCAGATCGTCGCCACCAAGCTGAACGGCGAGCTGCCCCTCGCCATGGTCGAGACGGTGGCGCTCGCCGGCGTGGCGCTCGGCGGCCTGCTGATCCTGCGCCACACGGAGGGCGACGACATCCTCGTCGCGCTGGGGAAGGGGACGGCGCCGCGCCGCCGGCCCATCCAGAGCGTCGGCGGGCGCGCCCTCGCCACGGCGGCCGGGTGGCTGCTGGCGCTGCTGCTGCTCCTGCCGCACCTCACGCTGGGCCTGGTCTCGCTCGTCCCCTACGGCACGTGGACCACGGAGGCCGTGCCGCCAGTCCTGAGCGTCGTCAACTACCAGCGCCTGTTCGGCGAGCCGGAGCGGCTGCGGCCGCTCGTGAACTCGTTGTGGATGGCGGCCGCGAGCACGGCCGCCGCGGTGGCCCTGGCGCTCGTCGCGGGCGCGCTGGTGGGCCGCCGCCGTCCCGGGAGGATCCCCTGGCGTGGGCCCATCGAGGGCCTGCTCGCGCTGCCGTGGGCGTTGCCCGGGACCGTCTTCGCGGTGGCCCTGGCCACGACGTTCAGCGTGCAGCACCCCTGGGCGCTCCGTTGGGTGCTCGTGGGAACCGTGGTGCTCTTGCCGCTCGGGCTGCTGGTGCGAAACCTGCCGCTCACGGGGCGCGCGGTCCTGGCGGGGTTCCGCCAGCTGGACCCGGCGCTGGAGGAGGCGGCGGCGAGTCTCGGCGCGGGACGCTGGGCCGCCTTCCGCCGCGTGACGCTGCCCCTCCTCAGGCCCGCGCTCGCGGCCGGCGCGAGCCTCGCCTTCGTCGCCGCACTGGGAGACTTCGTGACGGCGATCGTCCTCTACACCTACGACAACCGGCCGATCTCGATCGAGATCATGTCGAGCCTGCGCCTTTCGGAGCTGGGCGTGGCAGCGGCGTTCGGGGTGATCCTCATGGGGCTGAGCGCGCTGGTGCTCGCGGTGGGAGCGAGACGATGAAGCGATTGGCGGTGCTCATGGCCGTCTGCTTCGTGGACTTGCTGGGCCTCATGCTCGTCGCCCCGCTGATGGCGTTCTACGCGCTGCGCTTACACGCGCCGGAATGGATGGTGGGACCGCTGATCGCCTCCTTCGCGGTCGCACAGCTCGTGTCGTCGCCCGTCTGGGGGAAGTTCTCAGATCGCTACGGTCGGCGGCCGGCCATGATTATCGGGTTGGGAGCGTCCGCCTTCGCGTACCTGATCTTCGGGTTTGCGAACACGCTGTGGCTCCTCTTCGCGTCCCGCATAGTCCAGGGACTCGGGGGCGGGACCACCGGAGTCGCTCAGGCGTACGTGGCGGACACGATGGCGCCCGCAGAACGGGCGAAGGCACTGGGGTGGCTGTCAGCGGCCACGAGTGCGGGCGTCGTCATCGGGCCGATCATGGGCTCGGTCGCGCACCGCTTCGGTACCGAGGTTCCTGGCGTGGTCGCGGCCGTGCTGGTGATGATCAACGTCTACTTCGCTTGGAAGTGGCTCCCGGAGTCGCGTGTGTCGCATGGCCATGCCACGAGTCCGAGCGGGCGGCAAGTGCCGCCGGCGGAAGCTCGCTCGGTGGGGCAGGCGCTGTGGGAGATCGTGAGACACCCCGCGACGCCAGCGCATCGCGTGATCTGGATCTATGTCGTCGGGATGTTGGCGCTCAACGTTGTGATTGGCGTGCTGGCGCTGTACCTGAAGGACACGTACGCCGTCACCGAGGACACGATCGGCTACTTCTTCCCGATCTTCGGGATCGTGGGCGTGGTGATGCGCCTCTGGCTGGTGGGATGGTTCAACGAACGGTTCGGAGAGGTGCGCACGATGCAGATCGGTACGGTGCTTCTCGGGCTCGGCCTCGTGCTGATGCCGCTTCCCGCTGCGTGGGTTCCGGGAGCGCCGGCAATGGCGCTCTTCATCGTGTTCCTGATTCTGGTGCCGGTCGGGACCGCGCTGCTCTTCCCGGCGTCCACCTCGCTGGTGAGCCAGCGCTCCGCCAAGCACGAGCTCGGCCTGGTCATGGGCGCACAGCAGACGTTTCGCGGGATCGTGAGCATCGTGGGTCCGGTTGGAGCGACGCTCGTCTTCGAGGGGCTGGGGCACGGCGTTCCGTTTCTGCTGGCCGCGGCCATCGTAGCAGTGGCGGGACTGCTCGCGTTCCGCGAGCGGCGGGAGGCTCCAGTGGCGGCCACCGCCTGACTACCTTTCGCCCATGATTGGAACGGTCCTCCTGGTCCTGTCGGGCGTGGCGCCCGCTCCCAAGCCCAGGCTCGTCGTGGTCATCACGGTGGACCAGCTCCGGCCAGACTATCTGGACCGCTACCGCTCGCAGCTCACAGGCGGGTTGGGCCGGCTGCTGCGCCAGGGCGCCTACTTCGCCGACGCCTATCAGGACCACGCCGTGACGGAGACGGCGCCGGGCCATTCCACGATTCTCTCGGGCCGCTGGCCGGCGCATACGGGCATCATCAGCAACGTGATCGGGGTGAGTGACTCGTCCGCTCCGCTGCTCGACGTTCCGGGCCCCGGCGCGTCGCCCGCGCGCTTCCGTGGGACCGCGTTCTTCGACTGGCTCAAGGCGGCCGAGCCGAGCGCCCGCGCGCTGTCAGTGTCGCGCAAGGACCGCGGCGCGATCCTGCCGGTGGGCCGGGCGAAGCAGCAGGTCTACTGGTATCAGCGGGGCATCTTCACGACGAGCCGGTACTACGCGGACTCGCTGCCCGCCTGGGTCCGGGCGTTCAACGCGCGCCGCATCCCCTTCCACGCCGCGGGGCGCGCCTGGACCCTGCTCTTGCCGGCATCGGCGTATCCCGAGCCCGACAGCATGCCCTACGAGAACCTGGGACACGACTTCACCTTCCCACACGAGCTACCTGTGGACAGCGGGGCGGCCGCGCTGGCCTACGTCGGCGTGCCGAGCATGGACTCGCTCACCCTCGCATTCGCACTCGAGGGGGTGCGCGCGCTCGGGCTCGGTCCCCGCGGCGGGACGGACCTCCTCGCCGTCAGCCTCTCGACCACGGACGCGATCGGGCATGCGTTCGGGCCCGATTCCCGCGAGATCCACGACCAGGTAGTCAGGCTGGACCGCTATCTGGCGTGGTTCTTGGAGCAGCTGTTCGTGCGCTACGGGCCGGACAACGTCCTCGTCGTGCTCACCGCCGACCACGGCGTGACGCCGTTCCCGGAGCGCTCGCGGCGCGACGTGCGCCGGGACGCGACGCGCGTCTTCGCCGACACGCTGGTCGGGGCGGTGAACGCGTCGCTCGACGCGCGGGTCGGGGGCGAGGACTGGTTGATTTTCGACACGGGGATGCTGCTCGCTCCGGACCGCGCTGCGCTCGCGGCCAAGGGGATCGACGTGGACAGCGTGGTCGCCGACGTGAAGAATCGGCTGCGCGCGCTGCCGGGAGTCGCGCGGGTCGACCGTCCGGCGGAGCTCGAGGGACGGGACACGTCCGATCCCGTGGTGCGGCGCTGGCGGCACCAGGTCCCGCCCGACGAGGGGGTCGAGCTCGTGGTCACGCTCAAGCCTTACTCCGTGTGGGGAACCGAGAATTTGCCGATCGCGATGCACGGTCAACCGACGGACTTCGACGCGCACGTACCCGTCATCCTGTGGGGGCGCGGTGTGCGGCGCGGCGTGTACGAGAGCCGGGTCGCGACCGTGGACATCGCGCCGACCCTGGCCTGGCTCCTCCAAATCGCCGCCGCCGAGCCGCTCGACGGGCACGCGTTGACCGAGGCGCTGGAACCGCAGCACTGAGGGACCCATGCCCGAGAAACTGAGTGCCGAGCAGGCGCAGCGCGCCGAGCAGATCCAGCAGTTCATCAAGTCCGTCGAGCACGTTCAGCGGCTGGTCGCGGAGCTCGAGGCCAACCGCAATCAGCCGAAGATCGCCGACAACATTTGTCACACGATCGCCCGGGAGATGTCTCAGCTGCGCCACCGAGCGGTGGCGGCAAACGTGAGTACCATCGCGGACGTCGCGGGCTCCATGTCGGTGCTGGCCACACGGTCGGGCAACCTGAACATGAAGATCCGCGGTCTCAGGGACGCCGTGAACAACATCCAGGCCCAGCTCGATCACGAGCTCAAAGCCGCGTTGCACCCGGAGAGAAAGGGCCCGCAGCAGCCTCGCCCGTAATGCCCGCGATTCGTTGCAGCGGCCTCACGAAGCGCTACGGCGACGTGGTCGCCGTCGCCGGGCTCGACCTCACGGTCGAGACGGGCGAATGCTTCGGCCTGCTCGGACCCAACGGAGCCGGCAAGACGACCACCATCGAGATCCTCGAGGGGTTGACTCTCCCGGACGCCGGCGAGGTCGAGGTCCTGGGAATGCGCTGGGGCATGGGCCACGACCGCGCGCTGCGGCAGCGGCTGGGGATCCAGCTGCAGGAGACCCAGCTCGCCGACAAACTGACGGTCGAGGAGACTCTCCACCTGTTCCGCAGCTTCTACCGCGCCTCACAGACCGTGGATGACGTGCTGACGCTGGTGGAGCTCGAGGAAAAGCGCGGGTCCTGGGTGAACAAGCTGTCGGGTGGGCAGAAGCAGCGCCTCGCCGTCGCGTGCGCTCTGGTGAGCCGCCCCGAGTTCCTGTTTCTCGACGAGCCGACCACGGGTCTCGACCCGCAGTCCCGTCGCCAGCTGTGGGACGTCGTCACCGCCTTCCGGGCTCGGGGCGGCAGCGTGCTCCTGACCACCCATTACATGGAAGAGGCCGAGCGCCTGTGCGACCGCGTGGCGATCATGGACCACGGCCAGATGATCGCGCTGGGGACGCCACGCCAGCTCATCGCCTCGCTCGGCGCGGAGCACGTGGTCGAGTTCGCGCTGGCGGACGGAGCCGGCCGCGCGCCGTCCGTGGACGACCTGGCGGCGCTGCCCGGTGTCCAGGCCGTGCGCCCGGCGCCGGACCGCTGCGCCCTCACGGTGACGGCCGTGCACCGCGCGGTGCCGGCACTGCTGGCGCTGCTCGAGCGCCGCGGCGCGGAGCTCTCGATGCTCGCCACGCATCACGCGACGCTCGAGGACGTGTTCGTGTCGCTCACGGGGCGGCAGCTGCGCGATGCGTGACCATCCCCTGGTGCAGCTCACGCTCGCGCGCATGCGCGAGTTCTATCGGGAGCCGGAGGCGATCTTCTGGGTGTTCGGGTTCCCGATCGTGCTGGCCTTCGCCCTCGGCATCGCGTTCAAGAACCGCGGGCCGGGTGAGCTCAAGGTGGGCGTCGTGAGGGCGGCGGGTGACAGCGCGCTCGCCGCCACCCTGGACCGCTCCCCCGCCCTCGCCGCCAGCGTGCTCGACACGGGTGCGGCACGCGTCGCCCTCCGCACCGGCCACATCGCGCTGCTCGTCGTGCCGGGCGACCCGCTCGTCTACCGGTACGACTCGACGCGCACCGAGAGCCGCCTCGCGCGGCTGGAGGTGGACGAGACGCTGCAGCGCGCGCGGGGCCGCGCCGATCCCCTGCCGGCGCGCGACGAGCGGGTCACCGAGCCGGGCTCCCGCTACATCGATTTCCTGATCCCCGGCCTGCTCGGCATGAACCTCATGGGCAGCGGGTTGTGGGGCGTGGGCTTCTCCGTGGTCCAGGCCCGGACCAAGCGGCTGCTGAAGCGCTTCATGGCGACGCCGATGCGCAAGAGTCATTACCTCCTGTCCTTCGTGCTTTCGCGCCTGACGTTCCTGTTCGTCGAGGTGACCGCGCTCGTCGGCTTCGGATGGTGGATCTTCGACGTGGGCGTGCGGGGCTCGGTCGCCGCGCTCGCCGGGATCACCATCCTCGGCTCGCTCTCGTTCGCGGGACTCGGGATGCTCGTCGCCAGCCGGGCTCGCACGATCGAGGCCGTCTCCGGCCTGATGAACCTGGTGATGCTGCCGATGTGGATCCTGTCGGGGACGTTCTTCTCCTACGCCCGCTTCCCCGACGCGATGCAGCCACTCGTGCGGGCCCTCCCCCTCACCGCGCTGAACGACGCGCTGCGGGCGGTGATGATCGACGGCGCGCCGCTGGTGCATCTCGGCGCGCCGCTCGGTATCGTCACAGCCTGGGGCGCGCTCTCCTTCGCCGTGGCGCTGAGGATCTTCCGCTGGCGCTGATCACGGGGTGACGACGATGGTGCCCACGAAGCCGGGGTAAAGGTATGTATGGTTCGTGCAGTGATAGGGAAAGCTCCCCGCCGTCGTGAATTGGTGCT
>QHUL01000027.1 GCA_003222115.1 Gemmatimonadota bacterium
CCCCCACCCCAACCCCAGCTACCGCGACGACTCCCAACCGCCCAAAGAATGAAGAGGCCCCTGCCCCGGGCGAGCAGCAAGAGCACCACGAAGCAAACCCAGAGCAGGGCCAACACGCTCGGCAGCCACGCCGGCGCTGGCGACGATGACCGCCGGGGCGGCGAGGTTCCCAGGGTTACGCCGAACTCGCTCGCGAAGGCCTGGGCCACGAGATCCACGCCTACACTCAGCCCCTGGCCGTAGGCCTCGCGGGCGAGGTACGGCGTCATCGCGTCCCGGATCCGGCCCACGCGAGAGTCGGGCAGGAACCCCTCCACCCCGCGCCCCGTGGCGATGAAGACCTGGCCCGTGCCTGGCCGGTGCTGCTTGAGGGGGACGAGCAGGATCACGACGCCGAGGTTCTTCGCCGGATCGCCCGCCGCTCCCTTCGCGCCCACGCCCCATTGCCGGCCGATCTGGACGGCGACGTCGCTCGTCGCGCGGTCGCCGATGTCCCCCAAGGTCACGACCGCGACCTCTCCCCGTGTTTTCTCCCGGAGCTCCGCGATCACCGCCTCCATATGGGCGACGGATGCGGCCTCGAGCACGCCCGCGAAGTCGTTGACGTAACCCCGGGGGGCAGGAATCGCGATCTGAGCGAGAACGGCTAGGACGCTGAGGAGCACGATGGGTGGAAACCTAACGTGTGGCAGCCAGGCTTGACGCGGTGCGCACCGAGGCCAACTATAGGGAGTCCGGGAGCTCTGGAGTTTTATGAAGCCGATCGCGCTGTGGCTCCTCGCTACCCCGATCCTCGGCTGCGGGCCAGCAACCCGCGCCTCTGGAGCGCCCGCCTCTCCAAACAGTTATTTCATCACCGCAGACAAGATCGCCCAATCCGGCGCGCGCACCGCGTGGGACGCACTGCGGCTCACGGTCCCGATCGTGCAGTTCCGCGAGCGCCGCGGTCGGCCGGCGGAGATCAACCGCCGCGGGAGAGCCAGTATCTACCTCGACGATCAGACGCGCCTGGTCATCGACAACGTCCGCGTCTACGACCTCCGGGTGCTCGAACAGATGGCCGCCGCCGACATTCTGACGATAGAGGTCCTGAGCGGCTTGGACGCGACGACGTACTACGGCGGCACCTCCACGAGCGGGATGATCGTCATCAAGACGAAGACCGGCCCGACGCCCTAGCGGCTCAGGGGGCGCGGTTCGTGCACTGCACGAAGTTCGGGTTATTCTGCTCGTCGAACGGGATCGGCAGCTGGATCGCGTCGCCGAAGTTCCCGCCCTTGAACCACCGCCCGTTCGGATAGACGCTGTTCACTGCGCGGCCGTACTGCCGGAGCAGCCGTCGCATGTCGCCAAGCCGGTGCCCGGTCCCGAACATCCAGAACGCGCGCTCGCGGAACACGAGGTTCACGGGAGCCGGGTCAACGCCCGGATCAGCGAGCGTCGTGAGGGCCGGCCCGCGCGTGTAGCCAGACTGGACCGGGGAGTTGGCGTTCACGAGTGCGGTCGTGCGCACCGAGTTGAGCTTGGTGAGCCAGTTGGGGTCCCCGGCGCTGAGCAACGCCTCCGCCTCGATCAGCCGGGCTTCGACCCCTGTGACGATCCGGATCAGGGAGCTCCGCCCCCAGATCCCCTGGCGGATCACGAAGAGCGGATACGCCGTGTCGAAGATCACGGAGTCCGAGCTGATCGTCCCGTCCTTGGTGTTGGGCCCGCCCCGCCGCCGGGGGAGCCGAGGATCGTTCGCGCTGAAGTAGGGCAACCCCACGTTTCCCCCCACTGAGGCGTCGCCTTCGTTATCCCCCATCGTGTAGCGCCGCGCGTTGACGTTGAGCGCCCAGTTCTGGTTGTCGGCAGTCACGAGCGAGTAGGTCACGTCGTAGTGGAAGGTATCGGGCACTCCAGCGACGACCGTCGCCGCCACGGCGAAGTCGGCTGCCATCCCAGCTCGTGCGCGGTCGAGCAGCGCCCGGCCCTTCACGACCTGGGCGAGCCACTTGACCCGCAAGCTGTCGGCGCCCCTGCTGTCGGCGTCGGCGGCGCTGAGGGCGTTCAAAGCGGAGTCGGCGTTCGCCGCCGCGAGCGCGAACAGTGAGTCATTCGACAGCGGGTCGCCATACACGACCTCGCTACCGACGAAGCTGCTCAAGGGGATGCCGTTGCAGTAATGCTCCCCCGCCAGGACTTCGACGTATGCGATGAGCGCGAACATCCGGCTGATGTTGACGACGGGTGAGGGTTGGTACTGGCGCAACGCCTTGATCGCAGCGCCTGCCTGCACGCGTACCCGGTTGATCGCCCGGAACGGTCCCGCGTGGAAGGTGTTCTGCGGATCCCAGATCCGCTGATCCATCGTGTTGCGCTGGATGAACGTGTCGCCCGACTGCCACTCGTCCGTGAGGAGGCCGCCGAACTCGAACAGCGCGTCGGGCCCCTGCCGCCCGGCGGTCGCCTGCTCAAGCCGAAGGATGGCGCCGTTGTGGAGCGCCACCGCCCCGGCGGCCGTGTTGGCATTCAGCTGGTCGTCGGTGATGATGTCCGGGTCGGTCACGCTCAACAGGTCGTGGATGCACCCCTGCAGCGGCAACGTCATTGCGAGGCCGCAGAGCCACAGGAACCGAGGGACGCCGAGGAATCGGGTCATGATGCCGCGGTTCTCGAGAATCGTGTCCGGTCGCATGTGAGGTGGCCTCAGAATCCGACGTTCAGCCGGAACGTCCAATAGGTCGGGGGCGGGGCCGTCTGGAAGTTGCTCACGACCCCTGTCGCGGTCTCGAAGTAGTTGGCCTCCGGGTCCATTCCGGACCAGCCGGTAGCCTTCCAGAGGTTGCGCCCGGCCACAGTGATGCTCGCGCGGCTCGCGCGGAAGGCTTGTGCCCACCGCTGCGGCAGGTCGTAGGTGGCCGAGGCCTCGCGTAGGCGGATGAAGGTGGCCTTCTCAATGAAGCCCCACTGCGTGCGGGACGGCGTCTCCCGCAGCGCCACGGACCGGGCCTGCTCCCACAGGGGGGCCGTGCGGTCGATTTCGCCACGGCAGTTGAGCCGGGACTCGCAGCGGATTCGCTCCGTGCCGTTCAGCTGGTAGTAGCCGCTCTTGTGGTCGAACAGGAAGTTGAGGCGCAGCCGGCGACTGAACAGATCGAACCCGCTGGTATAGGTGATTTCCCAGCGCGGGTTGGCGTAGCCCACGAACTGCCTGCTATCGGCCACCGTGATCTCGCTCGCCTCGATGACACCGTCCCCGTTCTTGTCCGCGAACGTATACGGCTGCTGGAACCACGCGTTGATCGGGTAGCCCACGCGCTGCTCCACGGTCGTGCCGACGATCGGCGGAATCGGCTTGCCGGTCGCCGGATCGATGCCCATGTCCGCGATGAAGTTGGTGTTGTAGGCGGCGTTCACGCTCACGTCCCATCCGAACTGGGGGCGGTCCACCACCCGAGCGGTCACGAGCGCCTCCAGCCCGCGGTTCACCACGGCGCCGAGGTTCTCGAACCGCGTGTCGCTCGCGCCGGCGGACGGCGGGATAATGCGAGCGATGAGCGCATCCTTGGTCCGCTTGTTGTAATACGTGAGATCGATGCTCACCCGATGCTCGAACAGCACCGCTTCGCCGCCGATCTCATATTCCCGCGCCCGCTCGGGCTTCAAGCCCGGGTTGCCACGGGCAGAGTCGATGATCGCCGGGTTGTCGGCGTTGTCCACGCTGGCCGCCGTCGGCGAGAAGAAGCGCAGGGCGTCGGTCGTCCCCGGCTGCACTCCCGACGCGCCCACCGCCGCGCGGAGTCGGACGCTGTTGATCCAGCTCCACTTGGGGAAATAGGGCTCCTCCGAGATCACGTAGGAGACGCCGAACTTCGGGTAGAACACGGCCTGGAAGTCCGCCCCGAAGGCGCTGTTGTCGTCCACTCGCAGCGCCCCGGTGACGAACAAGCGATCCTTGTACCCGAAGAGCTGCTCTACGTAGCCGCCCACCGTCTTCGTGATGTCCGTGGCCTCCGAGACCCGCTGAATCGCGCCCGCCCCGACCGTCGTCGCCCCCGGCGGCAGGTCAGAGCCGGATGCCCCATTGCGGTCGAACACATCCTTCAGGTACTGCGCACCGACCGATGTCCGCGACGACAGCACCGGGCTCAGCTGGAACGTCGCGGTGGCATTTGCTTCACCGGTGTAGGAGAAGAAGTTCGTGCGGTTGTCCGTCTTGAATCCTCGCTTCGTCGTCCCGAAGCTCGTGCACTCGTTCCGCCGGCACAGGTCCGTGTCGAGCCGGTGCGTGAAATCGATCCCCCCGGTCGCGCGGACTGCGAGGAAGCTCGTCGGCCGCCAGTTGAGCGTGCCGCTGCCGATGAAGCGGTTGATGTCCTGGGTCACCGTCTCCGAGAGCATCTCGTCGGGGGTGAACGCCCGGTAGCCGTACTTGCCGCCCGCCTTGTTGCCGAGACCGCCCAGGGCGTTCGAGAGCAGGCCGGTCGTATTGTTGTCCGTCTGGGGGAGCCGTTGTGTGCTGGAGATGAACCCACTCGACACCGAGAGATCCATCCGCGGATTGAGGCGCGCTTCCGCGTTCGCCCGCAGGCTCACACGGCGGCGCGCGTTGGGCCGCAGCTGCGCGAAGGGCACCTCGCCGATCGGACGGATCGCGAGGAGCGAGTCCACCGCAAAGGGCGGCATCTTGAGCTGCGATACCTCGTTCTCCCACTCACCCGAGACGAAATAGCGGGTAGCGTCCGACCCTCCTTGCACCTGGACCCCATACTGGTTGCGGTAGCCAGTCGCGTTGGGCGACGTCTGAGGGTCGTCGAACAAATTGTACGTAGTGACACTGTCCTGCCTACAGAACTGCGGATCGGCCGGATTCCTCACGGTCTGGGTGAGCAAGCACTCGATCCCGTTGGTCGGCTGCGAGCTGGAATCTTTGCCAAGGGGGGACGTCAGCCAGCCGCGATAGGCGGTGGGATAGGTGTTGTAATCCTTGATGAGGCCCTGCTCGGCGTACACGTTCCACCGCGTGGGCCCGGGCGTCCCTCGTTTGGTCTTAATGACGATCACCCCGGTCGAGGCCGCCGTGCCGTAGAGCGCCGCCGCGGACGGCCCCTTCACGACCTCGATCGACTCGATCTCCTCGGGGTTGATATCGTTGATGCGACTCGGGTTCGTGCCGCCAATTCCGATGCTTGAGGAGTTGTTGGCGCTCGTCATCCGCACGCCGTCGATGATGTACAACGGCTCGTTATTGAGCGAGAGGCTGTTCGTACCGCGGATGCGGACCCGCGCGCCTGCCCCGGTGAGGTTCCCCTGCAGCACCTCGAGGCCCGGCGCCCTCGCCGCCAGCAGGTCGTTCATGTTGCCGATCACACCGGTCCGTAGCAGGCTGTCCGCCCTGAGGGTGTTGGTGACGTTTGGGACCTCGCGCTTCGCCTGCTCGCCCGTGGCGGTCACGACAACTTCGTCGAGCGAGTAGGGCGTGAGCACGAGCGCCAAATCGGCGGTGGCGGCGTCGCCCGGCGCGACGCTCACGCTCTGGCTCCCGGCGGCGTAGCCGATGAAAGAAGCCCGCACCGTGACCTGCCCGGGCGGGACGTTGGGGATTCGATAGCGCCCTTCCGCGCGGGAAATGGTGACCAGCGATGTTCCGACCACGCTGACGCGAGCACCCACCAACGGCTGCCCGCTGGTCTGGTCGGTGACCTGACCGGTGATCGTGCCCTGCTGGGCGGCAGCGGGGGCCGCGCCGGCTACGAGTCCGAGGATTGCCACGACGGCAAGCGGCGCGCGACTGTTGAACAGGCGCATAGGCCTCCTCCCCTGCTGACGGGTCCGCACCAGCGCCCAAAAAAGCGGAGCCAGGCGCCGCCGCCGTTTCGGCCGCAGCTCCCGTGAAGAAGAACGCTTCTCTGGGCGTTGAACTCGCGCGTCGCGCCCAACGGCTCAGGAGGACGCGAACGCGGCGACTTGAAACCGCCGGCGGGCTACCCACAGACCGGCACGAGGTGGGCGCACCCCAAGGCCGACATGTTTCAGGCGGAGACTATACTGACCGGCGTCAGGACGACCCGCAAGAGGGGGGGTTAGGCCGCTGCCGCCGAGGGCTAGCGAGGGGCGCGGATCGTGATCTCGCGGGCTCCGGAGGCAAGCGTGGTGATCGTCTCCGCGCCGCCCGGCCAGCGGGTCCACACTCCCGTGGGCTGCCGGCCCTGCTCCACCCCGAGGACCTGCACCGCGCCGTCCTCCGACCAGTACCCGGACCCGCCGTGGACCTCCCGCAGCGGGCCCCGCGGGCCCTGACTGTATACGACGCGCAGCGCGGCCCCGATGGCGCCCGGGTTGGCGGGACCGCCCACCAGCCGGACCCGCACGCCCGGGCGGGCGTGCTCGTTGTGATACAGCTTCGTCTCCGCCCCGTTCTGAGCCACCACGAGGTCCACCCGACCATCCCCGTCGTAGTCGGCAAACGCCGCGCCCCGTTGGTCCCCGTAGACGGCGATCCCGGACACCTGCCCCGGGACGGGCTCGAGCGAGCCGTCGCCCCTGTTGCGCAGCAGCAGGCCGCGCCCGGCGTCGTAGCGCGGCGTGCCGATCTCCGTGGGATAGAAGTTCTGGCTCAGGAACAGATCCTCGTGCCCGTCGCCGTCGAAATCGGCCACGCCCGCGTAGAACGCGGGGGCGAACTGGGCTTCGGCGGGCAGCGGCACCGCCTCGAACCGCCCGCCGCGGTTGAACAGCACGACGTTGTCCAGCGTCGCCGCTTCGAGGTGCTGCGCGCGCGCGAGCGTGGCGCCGAAGGCGTCCTGGAGAGTGGCATTGGCATATGCAGCGAACGTGCGGGTGCCGAGGCGCACGGACGGAAGCGCCGTCATCAGCCGGCCCAACTGGGTCAGCGGAGCGACCGCCTTGAGGCGGTCGTCGTATTGAGCCTCGATCATGTCCATCCGCCCCGAGGGCGTGAAGCTCCCGTAGTAGAGCAGCAGCGGATGGGCCGGGTCGACCCGCACGCGGGTGTTGCGACCCCAGCTCGTGGCGACGATGTCGGGGCGACCGTCCCCGTCCAGGTCTCCCGTCGTCACGCCGTTCCAGCGGCCCACGGTCCGCGCGAGACCCCACTCAGCACTGGCATCCCGCAACCGCCCTTTGTCGTTCAGAAACAGCTTGAGCGACCCCCAATCGGGCGCGAGGATGAGATCGGGCCAGCCATCCCCGTTGACGTCGGAGAAGACGGCGGCCGAGATCAACCCGATACCGCGGAACAAGGCCGTGTTGGCCTCGTCCAGGACGAAGCGCCCGCCCTGGTTGCGGAACAGGCGGGACGACTGCGCCGCCGGATAGGCGCCCGGTGCGACCCGCCCGCCGACGAAGAGATCGAGATTGCCGTCCCCGTACACGTCGGCGACCGCGAGCGGGCCGATGCTCGCGACATCCCCCGGGACGACCGGCGTCACCTTGCCGGAGCCGGGAGCGACCGCCACCACGGACGGCACCGCCGCGGCCTCCGCGGGAGTCTGCGATTCGTAGCTCGACTGCCCCACGAGCAGCGTCGTGCCGCCCGCCCCGTCGGGCAGCGGGAGCACGGTGGTCTCGTCGTAGCGCGCGGCGCCCGTGTGGAGATCGACCTTCGTGAAGCGGCCGCCATCGTTGCGATAGTAGGCCAGCGGGCCGCCCCGGCCGGAGGCGATCAGCAGGTCCTCATCGCCGTCGCCATCCACGTCGTACCACGTGACCCCCGGACCGAGCTGGCTCAGGGCCTCGGGAAGCAACGGCTGCCGGGCCCAGTCGTTGAACGGCGTCTCGACGTGCCGGTGCCCCAGCAGGGCCGAGACGTCGCGGAACCACGGAGTGGGCGCGGCAGGGGCGGCGGGGGCTGACCCCGGGCGCAAGCCCGGGGTGCCCGGCGGCTCGCGGATCTGATACTCACGGTTCGGCTTCACCCCGCGGACCACCGACCGTGCGCCGCGCCGCCACCTCACCTCGATCGTCAGCTCACTCGCCTTTCCGGCGGCGAAGCTGTAGAGCGGATCCGAGCCCGAGAGGTACGAGCCGCCGAGCACGACCTCCTTCTCCTGCACCGGCACGGCGCCCCCCAGGACGCGGATCTTCGCCCCGGCGCCCGCGGTGTTGGGCGGCTGGCCCAGGAGCCGCACGGCGACGCGCGGGGCGCTCGCCTCGTTCCGGAACACGGCCGCGGGGGTGGCGAGCCGGTTGACGACGACGTCGAGGTCGCCGTCGCCGTCCAGGTCGGCGGTGGCCATACCGTGCGAGATGGCGTCGTCCATGGCGAAGCCCCAGCGCGCGCCGACGTCGGTGAAGGTGAGGTCGCCGTTGTTGCGCAGGGCGACGCTCTTCACGGCGAGCTTCGGGAACAGCCCCAGCTCGCGATGCCACTCCAGGCCGGTGAACGTAGTGCGGATCCGCTCCCAGGCGTCTGCGTCCATCACGTCCCAGAGGTGGCCCGTCGTGATCAGGAGGTCCTCGTAGCCGTCGAGATCCACGTCCAGGAACAGGGCATCCCACGACCAATCCGTCGCCTCGATCCCGGCGTATCCCGCGATCTGAGCGAACGTGCCGTCGCCGCGGTTCTTGAACAGCGTGTTGCGCTGCCACTGCGGCCGGTCGTCGATCACGCCGATCAGTTTGGGGAGCGGGGTGTGGGTGGGCACCTCGGTCTTGCGGCGCGGCCCCCGGCCCAGCATGTCCACGAGCACGATGTCCACGTTGCCGTCGCGGTCGATGTCGGAGAAATCGACCGCCATGGACGAGTTGCTGGTGTTGCGGAGCGCCAGGCGGGGCGCGGCGCGGAATGTCCCCTTGCCGTCGTTCAGCCAGAACATGTCCGGATCCTCGAAATCATCGCATACGTAGAGGTCCGGTGCGCCGTCGCCGTCCACGTCGGTGAACTTGGCGGAGAGCCCGAAGTACTCGGGCGCCGCGGCGAGCGGCTTCCCGTTCTCGTCGCGGAACCGGCCCGACGTCCACGGGACGAGAGTGAAGTGCCCCCGGCCGTCGTTCAGGTAGAACCCGTCGGGGTCCGCGCGCTGCTGCATCGACACCATGCCGTACTCGGGCCGGTCCACGGCCCGGTAGTCCTTCCGGAACCTGGGGACGACCTCGAAGCGCTTGCCCACCTGGCGCACCACCTGATTGAACGCCCGCTCCTGCGGCGGATAGACGTCCATCGCGGACCGGGTCTTGTAGTTGGCGACGTAGAGGTCGAGGCGACCGTCCCCGTCCACGTCGGTGAGCGTCATGGTCATGCCGCCGCTGCGGGAGGCGAGTCCCGCCTCCGCCGTCCGCTCCGTGAAGACGCCGTGCCCGTCGTTCATGAGCAGCGCCACGCCGCCGCCCAGCGTGCTGACCAGCAGATCGAGGTCGCCGTCCCCGTCCACGTCGGCGAACACGGCGCCCATGGAGTGCCGTCCGGTCATCGCGACGCCGGCCCGTGCCGTGATGTCCTCGAAGCGCCAATCGCCCAGGTTCTTGTAGAGGGCGTTCGAGCCCTCGTCGCTCGTGAGGTAGACGTCGGGGAGCCCGTCGCCGTCGACGTCGCCCAGAGCCACGCCGCCGCCCTGCGCGAGATGGCGGTTGAGGAGCGCGCTGTCGAGCGTGACGGTGTTGACGAAGCCGATCCCGGTCCGGGACGCGGGGAGCTCGGTGAAGCCCGGGCCGCCGCGCTGCCGCACCGCGAGGTCGCGCCAGCGGTACCCTGCCTCCTCCCGCCACGGCCCCGGAGCGGAGGCATGCCTGCACCCGAGGCCGACCGACAGGACGGCGGCGACGCCCAGCCCGAGGGCCCGCCGCCGCCTCACGGCGACGCCCGCGTCTTGATCCGCTCCACCACCTTGCGGGCGATGCACTCTCCCTGCGCCGTGCCGATCGTCAGCGAAA
>QHUL01000028.1 GCA_003222115.1 Gemmatimonadota bacterium
AAAACGCCTGGATGTGAAGCTTTCCAATACCGGTTTCGCCTGTGCCATGTGCCATCCCTTCACGTCGGACACGCACCCGCATGAGTTTCCCAAGTTCCAGGAGCAGATCAACAAGTTCGCGACGTTGCGCGACATGATCAATTGGTGCATTGAGAAGCCGAACGAGGGTGAGAAGATCGACCCGGACGGCGAGGCCATGAAAGCCCTGGAGACCTACATCTACTGGTCCAACAAGGGCTCGCGGCTGGATCCCGGAAGGCACTGACGCAAGACGGAAGAGCCGGTTGCGCCCGCGACCAGGGGTCGCCGGGGGAAACTGCATGCCCGCGATCAAGAACGAAAGGGCGATATGGCCAATGCGAAACCCGTGCAGGGCGAATTTCCTGACCTCGATTCGCTGATCGATCGAGAATTAGTCCTCAAATGGCTGTACTGGGGGTTGTTCTGGCTCATCGCCACGCCGAGCATCGGCGTGACCATCTCCAGCCTCTTTAACTATCCCGAATACCTCGGCACCTCGGAATACCTGACCTTCGGGCGGCTGCGCCCGATGCACGTCAACGGGGTGATCTTCGGCGCCTTTTCGACGCTGTTCATCGCGCTGTGCTATTACCTGGTGCCCCGTCTCGCCGGCGTTCGCGTATGGAAAGAGCAGTGGGGCCACTGGCTGGTATGGGTGTGGAACCTGGGGCTCATCGCCGGGATGGTGTCGCTGCTGCTCGGCTACAACCAGGGATTGGAAGCGGGAGAATTTCCGCTTTTGATCGACATCGTGATTTTCGTCGTGGTGACCGTCCTCACCGTGCAGTTTCTGGTGACGATCGCCCAGCGCCGCGAGCCGCAGCTCTACGTGGCGCTATGGTATTTGATCGGGGCGTATGTGTGGACGGTCATGAACCTGATCCTGGGCAGTTTCATCCTGCCTTACTACATTACCGGGATCAACAGCGCGGCGTTTCACGGGCTGTTCCTCCACTACATCGTGGGTCTGTGGATCACGCCGGCGGGTTATGTGCTGATCTATTACTTCCTCCCCGCCAGCGTGAAGAACCCGATCTACAGCCACAAGCTGTCGCTGGTCGGGTTCTGGTCGCTGGCCCTGTTCTACCCCTTCGTCGGGATCCACCACTATCTGTTCAGCCCGATCGCCGACTGGGCGGAGACGCTGTCCATCATTACCTCGATGTTGCTGATCGTCCCGGTGTGGACCGTGCTGCAGAACTTTTTCGGCACCATGATCGGACGCTGGCAAACCTTCGGGGGAAACCTGCCCGCCAAGTTCTTCATCATGGGCTCGCTCATGTACTTGGTGGGTTGCTTCCAGGGTTCGACCGAGGCCTTGCGCTCGATTCAGGAACCCACCCACTTCAGTGATTTCGTGATCTCCCATTCGCACCTGACGGTGTTCGGCACCTTCGTGGTATGGGCCATAGGCGGGACGGTATACGTGTTGCCCAAGCTCCTCGGGCGGCCGCTGTGGTCCTTCACCTTGGGCAACTGGTCGTTCTGGCTGATCACGTTCGGCATCTCGCTCATGGGCCTGGACTTGACGCTCGCGGGTCTGCAGCAGGGCTACATGCTCATGGCCGGTGTCGAATGGCTGGACTCGCTCGTCGCCATCCGGCCGTACTGGCTGGTGCGCACGCTGGCGGGCATCTCCATGGACATCGGCATGTCGCTGCTCGTCTATAACCTGATGCGCAGCGTGCTATCCGGTACTGTCCCGCGAGGCGCCGCCCAAACTGCCGCCGGTGGCCGCGCTTTGGGCGGGGTGGCGCCATGAGTACGAACCGTTACGGACTGCGTTTTTATGCCTTGGGGGGCGGCTTTTTCTGCATCTCGCTCGCCGCTTTCGTGCAAGGCGTGTTGCCGATGCTGGAGCCCGAGTCGCGCACCGACAAGGTCACCAAGGTGGTGCGCACCGATCTGGGCGAGCTGAAATGGATGCAGCACCGGGCAGCCGACTACACGCCCCTGGAGCTTCGCGGGCGCGCAGTCTATACGCGGGAAGGCTGCTGGTATTGCCACTCCCAGTACGTGCGCCCGGTCACCGGCGAAACGCGCCGCTGGGGGCCGGTGACCCAGGCCGGCGAATACGCCTACGACTTGCCGCACATGTTTTCCACGCGCCGCATCGGACCGGACCTGTCGCGGGTCGGATTGAAATACAGCAACGCATGGCATCTGGCCCATTTCTGGAATCCGCGCATGCTGTCGCCCGATTCGATCATGCCGCGCTTTACGGCGTTGTTCGAGGGTCCCCACACGGCGAAAATCGTCACCGATGCCGGCGGCAACCGGACCCTGGCAAAAACGCCGGCCACCGAAAAGCTGTTCGATTTCAAGAGCGATCAGCAAATCCTGCTCACCCCCAACGCCGAAGGCCTGCTCTACGTTCCTGAGCGCGGCAAGTACCCGGTGATCCACACGCCCAACAAGGAATACACCGGCGACGCCGTGACCCTGCTGGCCGACACCGAGGACCTGAGAGGATTGGTCGCCTACCTCCAGAAGCTCGGCACCAATCGCGGCAAATGGCGCGACCGCTTCGAGCCCCAGCTCATGGAAGCCTCCCAGGTCACCGTGCCGCGCTCGGAAGAGTGGACGGATCACGGAAAGCGGGTCTACGAACGCCGTTGCCTGGGCTGCCACGGTGTGAAGGGCGACGGCAACGGCCCCGCCGCGGCCTTCATGCAGAAGGACCGGCCGCGCAATTTCACGCTGGCCGTGTTCAAGTTCCGGCTCACGCCATCGGGTTCGCTCCCCGACGAAGGCGACCTGCTGCGCACCATCACGCGTGGCGTGCGCGGAACGGCGATGCCCTCATGGCATGAGTTGCCGGAGAAGGACCGGCTCGCGGTGATCCAGTACATCAAGTACGAGCTGGCCGTGGACCGCAGCAGCCCGGGCAAGCCCTATTTGTTTTTCGTGGAAGAGCCGCCCAAGGCGCCCATCTATATACCCGCGCCGCCCAAGCCCTCGGTCGACCTGGTACGCCGCGGCCAGACGGTATGGAAGAACGCGAAGTGCTGGGAATGCCATGGTCAGGAAGGCAAGGGCGATGGCGAGAAAGCCGCCGGATTGAAGGACGATTTCGGCTTCCCAATCCCGCCCGCCGATCTCACCACCGGCCAGTTCAAGTCGGGACCGGACGTGAAAGATATCTATCGCACTATGAGCACCGGGCTCTCCGGTACGCCGATGCCGTCTTACAGCGACTCGGTTTCCGAGGCCGACCGCTGGGCGCTGTCGTACTACGTGCTGTCGCTTTCCGCGTTCAAGGACCCGTTGACCGGCGAGCCCATGAAGATCTCGGGTGAGGACCGCACGGCGCTCAACGACCCGGGTCTGCAGGCATCCGAGTCGCGCCTGGCCTACAAGTCGCAGACGGAGGAGAAACCTGGCTATTACGCGGGGGAGGCTTGGGCGAAGAAGCATGGCTTTGATTTCGCGCTCGCGCCTCGTTCGATCGTCGAATCGAGACGGGCCGCGCCGCGGCCGCAATAAGGAGCGCCAATATGGCCGAGCTGACTTTGATTCAATTCCTGGTGGCTCTCTTCATGGGCCTGGGGGCGGTCTGCCTGTTTGTCTGGGGTGTACTGTCCGGTTTGTTTCACGACGTGGAAGCCGTCAAGTACCGAGCCTACCGTGCCGAGGTGAATGACGATGAGTGACAAGACGCGCGACGCGACCCGTCCGGCCGAGAATCTCCCGCATGACCAGCAGCTGGAAGACTACGGGGGCGGTCATATCCAGGCCCGCCACGGACGCATCAATGCCTGGCTGCTGGTCGTCTATTTCGTCATGTTCGTCTGGGCGCTCTATTACGGCTACATCTATTGGGGCGGACTCGGGCCGGGGCTGGGTTTTTAGGCGTAGCACGCGGGAGGGCCATCATGGTGGCGAAATTTCTATTGACTTTGGCAATACTGAATCTGCTCTTCCTCCTCACCGAGATCGCCCTGAACGTGTTCGGCGTGGCGATCTCGGCGTTCTTGTAGGAGCTGTCATGACCTTGGCTGAAGCCATCGCGTTCTGGATTTTCATCATCATGACGGTCGCTTTTTTCGTCTGGGTGGGGTATCTCGCCTTCAAGAAGTGAATCAGGCATGACGCAGTACTTGCTGCTTTTTCTCGCCGGTATGGCCGGAAGTTTTCACTGCGTGGGGATGTGCGGAGGTTTTGCCTGCGCCATGGGCAGCGATCCGCGCGGCCCGGTCGTCACCTTGCGCCGTCATCTCGTCTACAACCTGGGCCGGGTGATGACCTATTGTTTCCTCGGCGCGCTGGTCGGCTATCTGGGCGTATTGCTGGTCGGGCACGGTGGAGAAAGCACCCCGGCGAGTCTCGCGCAGCGCGCGCTGGCGGTGGTGTCGGGTCTGCTGATGGTGTTCATCGGCTTGCAGTTCTTCGGGTTCTTCCGCCGCTTCAGCCCGGGGCTGACGGGCGTCGGCGGCGAGCTGCTCGTCCCCGCGCTGCGTGAGCTATTGAAAACCTCCGGCATCGCCGCGCCGCTCGCCTTCGGCGTGCTGAACGGTTTTCTGCCATGCCCGTTGGTGTACGCCTTTGCCGCGCAGGCCGCGGCGAGCGGCGGTCCCGCGTCCGGCTTCCTGACCATGGCCGCGTTTGGCCTGGGCACTTTCCCGGCCATGCTCATGATGGGCGGGATCGGAATCTGGTGGCGCCCAGGTTTTCGCCAGCCCGGCGCTGTCCCGGTAAGCCTTCACCCGGCCCGGGGCGCAGTGCTTCGCTCCGGCTGGCGCGTACAGGGCATGCGCGTGGCCGGTGGATTCATTGTCGTGCTCGGCCTCATTACGCTCGCCCGCGGCGTGTTGCCCATGACCGCCCACGTGCACGGCATATGAATACGGCGGCGACCTGCAGCCATTGCTGGTTGCCGATCGGCCGGCTGGGGCAGGCACGGGAGGTGAACGGCAAGACACATCGGTTTTGCTGCTATGGGTGCTGTCTCGCCTACCAGGTGCACCACGGGGAGCACGAGGAACCGGAGGCGGCGTCCCTGTTGATCCGCCTGGGCGTCGGCGGTTTCCTCGCGATGAACATCATGGTGTTCAGCCTGTTGCTGTATTCCGGGACCTTCAGTGCGGCGGACGAATGGCTTGCAGGTCCCATTCACTGGTTGTTGTGGATCCTTGCCACGCCGTTGCTGCTGATTCTCGGCGGCCCCTTCATGGGGGGCGCCTGGCGGGCGGCGCAACAAGGCCAGGTCACGACGGACACCCTGGTCAGCATTGGCGTATTGGCGGCCTACGGCTATTCCGCCTACCAGGTCGTGCTCGGCTCGGGCACGGTGTATTTCGACACCGCCACGATGATACTTGTCCTCTTCACGCTGGGGCGCTACCTGGAAGCCCAGGGCCGCGTGCGCGCCGCGCGCAGCCTGGTGCCGATGCTGGCCGCCGAGCGCGCCGAGGTCCGGACCGTGATGGACGGCATGGACACGACCCAGGCGGTTTCGGCCGTACAACCCGGGGCGCTCGTGCGCGTCCTTCCCGGCGAACGCATCGCGGTGGACGGCATCGTCGTCGAAGGCCGTTCTCACTGCGATGAGGCCATACTGACCGGCCAATTCGAAGTGCAGCCCAAGGCGCCCGGGGCGCGCATCCATGCGGGCAGTATCAATGGCGCCGGACAGTTGTTGGTCCGTGCCACGAGCGCGGGGACCAACACCCAGTGGGTGCGAATCAGTCGCCTGGTGCGCGAGGCGCTGGCGCGCAAGTCGCTCACCGGGGACATGGTCGACGGGGTTGCGGCGGTTTTCATCCCCTTTGTTCTGCTGCTCGCCGCCGGGAGCCTTTGGTTCTGGAGCGGTCGGGTTGCCTTCGATCAGGCGTTGCTGACGGCGCTCGCCGTGCTGGTGGTCGCCTGTCCCTGCTCGCTCGGCCTGGCGGCGCCCTTGGCCATTACGCTGGGCATCGGTCAGGCGGCGCAACGCGGCATTTTGATCCGTGGCGGCGGCGTGCTGGAAAAGCTGGCCCGGTTGAAAGCGCTCGCCTTCGACAAGACAGGAACGCTGACCCAGGGCAAGCCGGAACTAGCAACCATCGTGGTTAACGACGCCACGGAGCGCGAGGTCCTGTGGCGCGCCGCCGCGCTCGCGCTTGCCTCCGAGCATCCGCTCGCTCGCGCCATCGCTCGCGAGCGCGCGGCGTGGGGGTCGGCCATCCCGGTTGCGGGTGAAGTCCAGGCGCATCCAGGCGCGGGCATTACCGGCAACATCGACGGCGAGTATTGCGCCATGGGTTCTCGCGCCTTCATGGCGTCTCTGGGCTGGACGATCGGGCAAGGATCGATGAAAGCCGACGCCGAAGGCAACACGGTCGTCTACGTGGGCTGGCGCGGCCGCGCGCGCGGTTTGATCGCGCTTTCCGACCCTATGCTGCCCGAGGCGGCCGCGGTGATCTCGGCGCTGCGCGCACGCGGCCTCGAAACCCTGTTGCTGAGCGGGGACCGGGAAGAGGCGGTGGCGCGCGTTGCCGCTGCCTTGAACATCGCCAAGTGGCGCTCGGAGCTCATGCCGGAAGGTAAAGTCCAGGCCTTGCAGCAATGGACCCAGCGGCGCGGCGCGATCGCCATGGTCGGCGATGGATTGAACGATGGCCCTGTGCTTGCCGCCGCATCGGTCGGCATCGCGGTCGGCGGCGCCACCGATCTCGCCCGGGAAAGCGCCGATGTCACGTTGCCCGTGGGAGCGCTGAAAAGCCTGCCCTGGCTCCTGGAGTTGGCGGCGCGTGTGCGCCGATCGATCCTGAAGAATCTCGCCTGGGCGCTGGGTTACAACGCGATCGCCCTGTCGCTTGCCGTCGCCGGGATGCTGCAACCGGTGATCGCCGCCGGCCTGATGGCCGGTTCGAGCCTGCTGGTCGTCATGCGCTCCCTGCGCGCCAATCGATATCCACTTGTTGCTGTCGTGTTCTGCGTACTCGGCCTGGAAATGATCACGCCGGTGCATGCCGATCACGCCAGATTGCAGCAAGTCAATCGTGCATTTGAAGCATGGCCCGTCGGCGATTACGCGCTCACCGATCAGTACGGCAAGACATTCACTACGAGGCGGGTGCAGGGGCGGTGGACCTTCATATTGTTGGGAGATACCCGCTGCGCCGAGCGCTGCAAAGCGCCGTTGTCGGCGCTGGCCGGAATGTACCAGCGCATCGGCGGTACCAAAGCCATCACTACCACGCAGGTGCTCTTTGTTTCCTTCGATCCGCAGGGGGATACGCCGGCGTTGTTGCAGAAATACCTGGCGCCTTTCGATAGCCGCTTCATCGGCGCCACGGCGCCTTGGCAAACGCTGAAACGCTTGGCCGATGATCTGAGTATGTCTGCGCGCCTGCCTGAGTCGCCGGAAATCGTCAGCGCTGGCAACAAGAGCTACCACGGCTCG
>QHUL01000029.1 GCA_003222115.1 Gemmatimonadota bacterium
GGAGGCGCAGGCGCTTCCGGTGCCCTCCATTCGGCTTACGGGCAGGGTGACTCGCCGTGCAGCTGGATATTGCCGCCGGCGAGCTTGCCTGAAGCCGTGTAGCCGCTCGACAGCTTGAGAGAGAAGGTGTCATCACGGCCAGGTTCGCCGTTGTCCGCGACGTCCACCATGTACGTGCCACTCGCACCGTCGATGTCCGCCGTGCCCTCGATGTGGCGCAAGGTCGGCTGGTTGACCGGGTCGGGGGCCGTGTAGGCCGTCACGCCCGTCCCCTTGACCTTTGGGCCGCGGGAGCCATGGTCGATATAGGTGAGGTGACCCCAGAGCGCGCCGTTCTTCATGCCGCCCGCCACAGCGAAGTTGGCCCGCGCCCCCGACGGCCCGTTGATCCAGCCGCCTCCGGTCACGAAATCCCCGAGCGGGCTAGAGCACCCCGCGCAGGTGATGTCGGCGTGCGACGATGAAATCACCACGTCGGCGAGCGTCCCGCCGCTTAGGTCGGTAACCGTCACGTGCAGCGCATTGACGGTGATGTCAGAGGGGTTGCCGCTGGTGGAGCCGGACTGTTCGTTGATCACGATCTTGACGGGCGGGGGGCTCACCATCTGGTTCGGCTGGCCTGTGACAGTGATCGGCGTGCCGTTGACGATCAGCCCGGCGATTTCCGAGCTGCCGCTCGCGCTCGCTCCACCGGCGCCGTCGCACTTCGCTTCGGCTCGGGAGGACAGGGCGTCGGCGTGGATCGTGTAGCCCGGCACGCTGAGGTTCGCGTCGGCCACGGAGGCCTCCGCACGGCTGTGGTTGCCCTGGGCCACCGTGGCGGCGTGGACGACTTCGGCGTCGAGCGCGAGCAGGCCGGCGGTCTGCTCCTTGGAAATCGTCACCGAGACAAGCGACGAACGGTCGGCCCCGCCCGATGCATCGAGCGGGCCGGCGTGGCCCAGGATGATCGGCGACAACGGTGGCGGCAGGCTCGGCACCGTCACGCTGACCACGGTCGCCTCCCCGCTGAACGTCGTGCGGGTCGAGGACAAGTCGAAAGCAGGCGAGCCGTGCGTGGTCGGACCCGTAGGCTTCTCACAGCCGACTAGCAGGGACGCTGTGAGCGCCAGCAAGGCGATGCGTTTCATGATGCCCTCCCTGTGAGAGTGATGCTCAGGCCGAGCAGGGATCGGGCCACGCTGTCGCGCTTGTGCAACAGCCTGCAGTCGTGCGGCACTCCACCGCGACGCTTGCCGGACGCGCACCAAGCTTCGACACGACGCTCAACGGCGTCGCACCCACTTGGCGCATCTGCCTGTCAGACTTGTCCGACGACTAGGGCCTCAGGCGGTGTTCCACCGCGTAGCGGATGATGTCTGCGTTGGTGGTGAGCCGGAGCTTGTACAGGATGCGACTGCGGTACGTGCTGACCGTCTTGCGGCTAAGCCCGAGCTCCGCCGCGATCTCGCTGAACGCGCGCCCTGAGCTGAACATGCAGAGCACCTGGTACTCCCGATGCGACAGCGTTTCGTAGCCCGGTCGCTCCCTGACGGCACGCTGCTGGAAGACGAACTTTCGCGCGAGCGTCAGACTCACGTACTCGGCGCCGCCCGCGACCTTGCGGATGGCCGCGATTAGCTCACCGGGCGAGTGCTCCCGCGGCAGGTAGCCGGCGGCGCCCGTGCCTAACATCTCGGGCGCGCGCGGGTCTTGGCCGTCCACGCTCAGCAGCAGAACCCGCATCCCGGGTCGCTCCTGCTTGAGCTGCCGCAGCAGTTCGAACGTCCCTGGGTCCGCGACCGACAGGTCCAAGAGCAGCACGTCAGCCGCCGCCGCACGGACCTTGGCGACGAGCTCTGCGCGGCTCGTAACATCGCCCACGACACATATGTCCGGGCACTCGGCGAGGATGCGCTTCCACCCCTCGAGCACGACAGGGCGGTCATCGGCCAGGAACAGCTTGATCATAGGAGGTTGCAGTGCCGTAGCTCCCGAAAACGAAAAGCCCCGTCGAGCCGAATTGCGGGCGCAACGGAGCCGATACCTGCCCCTAGGATGTCTTCGGTCCATCCTAGCCATGCGGGGGTTCCAGAGTCAAGGCGATCGGGAAAAACCCGACACGTCGCGGTGGTCCGGCGTAGGAGAATCCCCTACGCGCGAAGTCCGCTACTCGACCTTGAGCAGCCCGGCGCGGAGCGCGAAGCGGACCAGCTCGGATCGATGTTGGAAGCCCAGCTTCCCCATGATGCGTGCGCGATAGGTCTCCACGGTCTTGGGGCTCACGCTGAGCTGCTGGCCGATCTCGTTAGAGGTATGGCCCGCGGCCGTCAGCGCAAGCACTTCCCGTTCGCGCGCGCTGAGGCGTCCCACGGTGAAGTCCGCCTGGCGTCGTGGCGGCCGCCCGGAGCCCTGAACGCGGGCTTTCGTGACGGCGCGATCGACAAACACCTCGTGCTCCACCACGCTGCGGATGGCATGGGCCAGGTCGTCGGAGCTGCTCATCTTGTTCACGTAGCCGCTGCCGCCCGCCTCGAGCACCTCGAGGAGGACCTGTTCCTTGGGTTGGCCCGTGAGCACGAGGATCTTGGCGCCCCGCTCTTGCCCAGCGATGCGGCGCAAGGCTTCGAGCCCGCCCATCCCCGGCATGACGAGGTCCATGACCACCACATCGGGCTTGAGTGCGCGGGCCTGCTCGACCGCCTCTTCACCCGTGGCGGCCTCACCGACGACGTGCAGACCGGGCTGGGCGTCGAGCAGCTGGCGGAGCCCCGAACGGAGCACCGCGTGGTCGTCGGCCAGAAGGATCTGGATCGGGTGGGGCGTGGGCGCCGCCGCCCCTGCCTGAGGTTGTTTCACTGATCCCACCTCGCGGAGCAGTGACCCTCCGACTGGGCGCCCAGAACGTCGGAGTCAAGTGGCTACGGCCTAGGATAGCAATCTACCACCGGAGAGCAAGTGACCGTCGTGGCCAACCGTCACATCGGCGCGGGTCACCCTTCCGCTCTTCCTTGCCGCCACGCAGCTTGAGCCTCTCTCGCAATTCGCCCAACGGGGACTCGCAAGGGTCCCCCGGGCTCGTTCTGAAACGCCGGAGTGATCCGTGCCGCCTGCGATCAGCCGCCGAGCATTCGCCGAGCAGCTCGCGCTCGCCGCCGCCGCGCCCTTCGTCGCCCTCGACCTGCCCGCCGGGACGGCGCCACGCCCGTCCCCGCGGCAAGGCGCGCAGGACACAGAACCGTCTCCCCTCGCCAAGACGCTCGCCGAAGCGGTGCGGCTGCGCTACGGCGACCGACTCTCGGACGACGACCTCAGGGCCATCACCCAAGCGATCCACTCGCGCCTGCAGAACGTGGAGCAGCTGTACAAGGTCGCCCTGACCAACGCCGACGAGCCGGCGTTCGTGTTTGCGGCCTACCGGGGGACCGAGCGGTGAGCGCGGGGAGCGAGGATCTCGCGTTTCTCCCGGTCGCCGAGCTGGGCGCGTTGCTGCGCCGCCGGCGAGCCTCCGCGACGGAGCTGGCCGGCTACTTCCTCGACCGGCTCGAGCGGCTGGGGCCGAGCTACAACGCGATCACCTACGTCACGCGCGAGCGCGCCCTCGTCGAAGCGGCGCAGGCGGACCGCGAGATCCGTGCGGGGAGGTGGCGCGGCCCGCTGCACGGGATTCCCTACGGCGTGAAGGATCTCCTGGCGACGAAGGGCGACGAGACGACCTGGGGCGCGGAGCCCTACCGCGATCAGGTGTTCGATGCGGACGCCACCGTCGTCACGCGGCTGCGGAACGCCGGGGCGGTGCTCGTGGCGAAGCTCGCCATGGTGGAGCTCGCGGGCGGGATGGGGTACCGGCAGGCGAACGCGTCGTTCACGGGGCCGGGCAAGACCCCGTGGAATCCCGATTACTGGAGCGGCGGGTCGTCGGCGGGACCGGGGGCGGCGGTGGCGGCGGGCCTCGTGCCCTTCGCCATCGGATCCGAGACCTCGGGCTCGATCCTCACGCCGGCGGCGTACTGTGGCGTGACGGGCCTGCGGCCCACGTACGGGCTGGTGAGCCGGCACGGCGCCATGGCGCTCTCCTGGACGATGGACAAGCTCGGCCCGATGGCGCGCACGGCGCACGACTGCGGGCTGGTGCTGGCGGCCATCGCCGGGAGGGATCCCGCCGATCCGTCCTCCCTGGAGCGCGGGTTTCGCTATCCCGTCTCCGGGGGCCCCCGGCGCCGCTGGCGCATCGCCGTGCCCCAGGGCGCGACGGACGGGATCCAAGCGGAGGTGGCGGCCAACTTCGCCGCGGCGCTCGACCGGCTCCGCACGGCGGCCGTGGTCGTGATGGACGTCGCCGTCCCCGACCTGCCGTTCGGCGTGGTGGCGGGCACCATCATCGCCGCCGAGGGCGCGAGCGCGTTCGACGACCTGCTCGAGAGCGGTCGCATCCGCGACCTCACGGCGCCGGAGGACCGGATCGGCGGCTACCCCGCACTCGCGATCCCGGCGCGCGACTACCTGCGCGCCATGCGCGTGCGGCGGCTGATGGCGCAGGCCTACGACGATTTTCTCAAGCCGTTCGACGCCGTCGCGACGCCCACGCGCGCCACGGTGGCGAGCCCGCTCGACAAGGCGTTCCGGGACGCGTACCCGGACGTGAAAGGGGGGGTGTCGCTGATCGGCTCGAGCAACGTCGTCGGCGTGCCGGGGATCAGCGTGCCCAACGGGTTCGGGCTGAACGGCCTGCCGACGGGGCTGAGCTTCGTCACGCGGGCATTCGACGAGCTGAAGCTGGTGCGGCTCGCGCGGCTGTACCAGTCGCGCACGGACTGGCACAGGCAGCGGCCCCCGGTGCCCTAAACCCTGCGCCTCCCTCAGGCATCCCAGTAGTGTGCCATCGCCTGGCCTCCTCGTGACGGAGGTCGTCCGCCGTGCCCAGCAAGGCGACCAGTCCGCGTTCCACGAGCTGTATCGGGAGCACGTGGGGCGCACCTACGCGCTCTGCCTCAGACTCACGGGGAGCGCCGCCGAAGCCGAGGAGCGCACGCAGGACGTGTTCGTGCAGGCGTGGCGCACGCTGGCGTCGTTTCGCGGGGAGAGCGCGTTTTCCTCGTGGCTGCACCGGCTCGCCGTGAACCTGGTGCTGATGGAGCGGCGGGGGGCGCGACGCCGCTGGATGCGGGTCGAGGCCGTGGAGGATCCGGCGACGCTCGAGCGGGGTGGGGAAGGGCCGTCCCCGGCGTTGCGGCTCGATCTGGAGCGCGCCGTCGCAGCGTTGCCTGAGGGCGCGCGCCACGTGTTCGTGCTCCACGACGTGGAAGGTTACCGCCACGAAGAGATCGGCGAGCTGCTCGGGATCGCTGTAGGCACCTCGAAGGCGCAGCTGTTCCGCGCGCGCCGCCTGCTGCGGGGGATGCTGGACCTATGACTGAACGGGACGACGACCGCGAGTTCCGCGACCTGCTGGCCGCCGTGGAGCGCCTGCCGAAGAGCGTCCAGCCGTCGCGGGATCTCTGGCCCGAGATCGACGCGCGGATCCGGGCGAGCGCGTGGCGCCGCTGGACGGTGGTTGCGCTCGCCGGCGCCGCCGCGCTGGCGCTCGTCATCGCTCGCTGGGGTGGCGTAGCTGCACCGAGGGGCGCCTGGGAGGTGGCTCGCATCGCTGGCGCGCCCCGCGTCGCCGAGACGCCGCTCGGCGGGAGCGGACTGCTGCGCGTGGGCGAGTGGGTCGAGACGGACGATTCGTCCCGAGCGCTGATCTTCGTGGGCGACATCGGCCAGGTGGACGTCAAGCCCGGCACCCGCGTCCGGCTGGTCGAGGCGCGGGCCACCGACCATCGCCTGGCGCTCGCGCGCGGCGCCATCTTCGCCAAGGTGGATGCCCCCCCGCGCCTCTTCTTCGTCGAGATGCCGGCGGGCGTCGCCGTGGACCTGGGCTGCGCCTACGCGCTGGAGGTGGACTCGAGCGGCAACGGCTTGATCCACGTGACCGCCGGGTATGTCGAGCTGCAGTGGAGCGGGCGGCGCTCGATCGTGCCGCTCGGCTTCGCCGCCCGGACGCGCCCCGGTGTGGGGCCCGGCATCCCGTTCGCGGCCGACGCGCCGGAGGGACTGCGCCTGGCGCTCGAAGCGTATGACTTCGGGAACGGCGGCGCTGCGGCCGTGCGCCGCGCCCTCGGCGCCGCCCGGTCGGAGGATGCGGTCTCGCTGTGGCACCTGCTCTCGCGCGTCGAGCCGGTGCTGCGAGGCGCGGTGTATCAGCGGCTCGCGGTGCTGGTGCCGCCGCCCGTCGGAGTCACGCACGACGGCGTGCTGCGGCTGGAGCAGCGCCAGCTGGACGCCTACTGGAACGCCATTCGTCGCATCGCCTGGCGCCGGATCATCCTGCGCGACATTCGTGACATCGACCCCCGGACGGGGTTGGCGCGGTGACCGTCAAACGACGCATTGCCGCCGCCCTCGTCCCGCTCGTCCTCGCAGCCGCGGGGCAGGTGTCCCAGGGGCCCGAGTTGCCGCCGGAGCGGACGGGCAAGCTGCGAGTGGATGTCGCGGCGAGCGGCTTCAAGGACCCGCTCTATCTGACCGCCCCGGCCGGGGACCCGCGCCTGTTCGTCGTGGAGCAGGCGGGGCGCGTAAAGATCGTCGAGCACGGGCGCGTGCTGCCGACGCCGTTCCTGGACATCGTGGACAGTGTGGACTCTGGCGGCGAGCGCGGGCTGCTCAGCCTGGCGTTCCATCCGCGCTACGCGACGAGCGGCTGGTTCTACGTGAACTACACCGACCGGCACGGCGATACCCGCGTGAAGCGCTTCTCCGTGAGCGCCGACCCGAACCTCGCCGACCCTGCATCGGGACGACAGATCCTCTTCGTCAATCAGCCGTTCTCAAACCACAACGGCGGGCTCGTGATGTTCGGGCCCGACGGGATGCTGTACATCGGCATGGGTGACGGGGGCGGCGGGGGGGATCCCATGGGGAACGGCCAGAATCCCGCGACACTGCTCGGTAAGCTGCTCCGCATCGACGTCGATCACGGGGACCCGTACGCCATTCCGGCCGACAACCCCTTCGTGGGCGCGGCGCGGACGCGAGGCGAGGTCTGGGCGATGGGGATGCGGAACCCCTGGCGGTTCGCCTTCGATCGAGCCGCGGGCTTGCTCTACGTCGCCGATGTGGGACAGAACCTGTGGGAGGAGATCGACGTCGTCGCCGCGGGCCGCGGCGGCCTGAACTACGGCTGGAACGTCATGGAGGGAGCGCACTGCTACGCCGAGCCCGGCTGCAAGGGCGACGGTCTGGTGTTGCCGGCGCTGGAGTACGGGCACGCCGACGGCTGCGCGATCATCGGCGGCTTCACGTACCGGGGCCGCGCGTCCCCCGCGCTCGTCGGCCAGTACTTCTATTCTGACTACTGCCGCGGCTGGCTGCGCAGCCTCACGTACGACAACGGCCGCGTGACCTCGCGCACGCTGTGGGACGTGCGCAGCCTCGGGAGCGTGATGTCGTTCGGTGTGGACGGAGCGGGCGAGATCTACGTGCTGTCGGACAACGGGAAGGTGTACACTCCCCACTCCCCACGCCTTTCGTCAGGAGATCCCAACCTTCCCCTGCGCACCGGCATCTCACCAGCAACCAGTTCCCAGGAGGCTTCCGATGTTGTCCCGCATGCGTTCCCTCGGCCTCGCAGCCGCCTGCGCGGCGCTGTTCGCGTCTCCCGCTCTCGCCGGGCCGCCCTGGATCTCGATCGAGCTGCCCGCCAACCCCTACGACCAGACGACACGCGGCGCGTTCCTGCTGGTGCACGCCTTCCATCACGGGAAGGCCATGGGCTACATCGTGACCGGCACCGCGGAGGGGATCGTGAACGGGGCGCGGCAAACCGTGACGCTCGAGTTCACGGAGACGTCGCGCGAGGGCGTGCACGCGCTCAAGCGCACGTGGCCGACGGCGGGCACGTGGACGCTCGTCATCAAGGCGAACCAGGGTCCCGACGACCTCGCCACGGCCGTGGTCGAGCTGGGGCCCGACGGGGAGGTCGCGGCTGTCAGGGTGCCCACGACCGAGCGGGCCGGCTGGACGGTCCCGGCGCCGGTTTCCATGGACCAGATCGACGCGGCGCTGCGGACCCGGGCGGCGGCGCTGGCTTCGAAAAGCTGAACCTCAGAAGCGTGGGGAGTGGGGAGTGGTACCATGCGGTGCAGGGCCGTAAGGTCGCCCTGTAACGTCACGAACCACTCCCCACTCCCCACGCAGTTTCGTCTTCCGAACCATATTCCCGCTCGTGAATCAGGGCGTCGTTGTGACCGGAGCCTCGAGCGGCATCGGCGCCGCGATCGCGCGCGACCTCGCCGCGCGGGGCTTTCGGGTGTTTGGGACCGTGCGGCGAGAGCAGGACGGCGCCCCGCTCGAGGCGGCGCGCGTCGTGCCGGTGCTGATGGACGTGACGGACACGGCGAGCATCGCCCGCGCGCGTGATGAGGTGACCCGAGCGCTGGCCGGCGCGCCGCTCGCTGCGCTCGTCAACAACGCGGGCATCCCATCCGCGGGTCCTCTCGAGCTCGTCCCCCTGGACCAGCTGCGCCACGTCTTGGAGGTGAACCTGGTCGGGGCGGTGGCCGTCACGCAGGCCTTCCTTCCCCTTCTCAAAGCCGCGCGCGGGCGCATCGTCAACATCAGCTCGGTGGCGGGACGCGGGGCCCTGCCGTTCATGGGCCCCTACGCCGCCTCGAAGTTCGCGCTCGAGGGCGCTTCCGACAGCCTGCGGCGCGAGCTGCTCCCGTTCGGCGTGCGGGTGATCGTCGTGCAGCCGGGCAGCGTGCAGAGCCGGATCTGGGAGAAGGTCGAGCGGTGGGACCTGAGCCGCTACCGCGGCACGCCCTACGAGCGGGTGCTCGAGCGGTTCCGCGACCTCGCCCTGCGATCCGGGCAGCGCGGTCTCCCCGCCGAGCGCGTGGCGCACGCCGTGGCGAAGGCACTCACTGCCCGGCGGCCACCCCTGCGGATCCTCGTCGTCGAGTCAGCGCTGGGGTACCGGCTGATGGAATTGCTGCCGGACCGCCTCATGGACTGGCTCATCGAGCGGGTGCTCTGGAAGAAGGCCGGTAGCGGTCGATGATGCCCGCCGCGATCCGCTCTGCGTTCGCGAGGATCGTCAGGCTGGTGTTCACCGAGAGCGACGAGGGAATGACCGCCCCATCGCTCACGTACAGCCCCGGGTAGTCGAAGACTTCGCCGTTGCTCGTGACGACGCCGTCGGCTTTGCGCTCCGCCATGCGGCACGATCCCACCTGGTGCGCGGTCGAGAAGTGCACGCCCTGCTCCGGCTCGAACTGCTTGTCGAGGAAGTCGGTCTCGACGAGCCGGCAGCCGTTCCGCAGCAGGATCGATTCGAGGAGCTGCCTCGTGTCCGCGTGATAGCGCTCGAGTGCGGCGTCGAGCGGCAGCACCACGCGCGCGCGGCCATCCTCTGAGACGTCGAGCGCCGCGCCCGGCGGGGTCAGGCCGAATGCCGCGAGCACGATCATGCGGTGCCGCATCTGCTGCATCAGCTCGACGTTGGGCTCGCCCCACCAGCCGGACACGCGGCGATGTCCCTCCAGCTTCATCCGGGCCGCCGACACGATCATCAGCGGCTGGGCCTTCACCCCGTGCACGGTGATCCCGTGCGACTGGAGGAAGTGGTAGCTGATCATGCCTGGATGGGTGCGGCCCGTGAACATGTCGGCGTCGGGGAAGCCGTCGGGAAGCAGGCCGGCGACCTTCACGCTGCCGTTGTAGGCGATGTTGCGGCCGACGTGCTCGCTCAAGAGCGGGAGATAGGTGCGCGACCGCAGCAGCAGCGTCGCCGTGCCGACGGTGCCGCCCCCCAGGATCACGACGCGGGCCACGAACCGCAGCCGCTCCCGCTCGCCGGTGCGCCGCTGGCAGATCACCTGGTAGCGGTACGGCGTTTCGCCGAGCGTAAGCCAGGCGCGCGGGTGCGGGTGCGCCAGCGGCTGCACCGAGAGCGCCTCGAGGTCGGTCTCGATCTCCGCCCCCGCCTCGACCGCCTGGGGCAGATAGTTGAGGAACAGCGACTGCTTCGCTCCGTAGACGCACCCCGTCACGCAGAACCCGCTCCCCTGGCAGCCGCGCACGGCGTAGCGCGCGCGATCCACGGAGTAGCCGAGGTTCTTCATCAGCTGCGCGAACACGAGGCCCGTCTTGGGAACCTCCGCGAGCGGGATCTGCGACACGTGCAGCATCCGCTCGGCGAGGTCGTAATAGGGGTCGAGCGCCGCACGGTCGAGTCCTTCCGGCCACAGCCGGTGCCCCTGTGCGTCCAGCTGGTCGAACGCGACGGAGGGCGCCCGCAGCGAGACCATCTCGTAGAATCCCGACCCGCCGCCCAGCGCCTCGGCGTAGGTGAGGCTGAGGTGGTCGCCCGGAGTCCCCCGGAGATACTTGAGGAGGTACCTGGGATCGGACGTCTGCCGGAAGTCGGCTGTCTGTACGCGCGGCCCCTTCTCGATCATCGTCACCTTCGCGCCCGCTTGCGCGAGGCGCAGGGCCGGTGCCGCGGCGCCGAAGCCCGTGCCGATGATCAGGACGTCCGTGTGAACGGTTTTCATGAGTAGTTCCCGTCGGCCGTCAGCGCCTCCGGGAGGAAGCGCGCGGGGTCCGGGTGGGTGATCGCCGCGAGCGGGTGCCAGTGGTATCCGCCTTCGAAGCCGATCAGCTCGCAGCCCCGCTTGTCGTCATAGATGCCGGCGTAGAACGCGACCTGCGCCAGCAGGATGGCGCTGCCGTAGAGCTTCTGGGTCGTGCCGTCGGCCGCGAGCGCCTCGCGGATCACGGCTGCGCGCTGGGCGACGTCCAGCCGCTCGAACGGCGTCTCGAACCGGTTCCCCGCCCGCCGCGCCAGGTCCGAGGCGAAGAATCCGGCGTAGGGAGCGAAGGGGAGATCGGGGTCCGTGAATGCGCGGGCGAGGTCCGGGTCGCCGGCGGGCGCCGAGGGAATCACGGTGAGGGCGAATGCCCGCAGCACGCCGTCCGTGAGCTCCGCATCGTCGTCGAACGCCTGGGGGTAGGCGCTCGTCAGCACCTTGAGCGGCGTGCACGCGACCGCCAGGCCCGCCGTGATCAGGCCGAGGTGCTGAAGCAGTTGTCGTCGGGTGAGGTCCCGCATCCGCGTCTCCCTATCGTGACGGGAGCAGGATAGGGACACAGCCTCAAGCCGCGGTAAAGCGGCCTCAGGGGCTAGATGATCGATGAAAAACCGTGGGGAGTGGGGAGTGGTACCATGCGGTGCGCACCGAATCTGCGGCTTGCGCCGTCAGGTACCACTCCCCACCCCCCACGCAGTTACGTCAGTTTCCCGATCGGCAGCTTCCTGACCCGTCTCCCGGTGAGGGCGAAGATGGCGTTGCACACGGCGGGGGCGATCGGCGGGACGCCGGGCTCGCCGGTGCCCCCTTGGGCATCGGTGCTCGGCACGACGTAAACCTCGACGACGGGCGCTTCGGGCATCCGGACCATGCGGTAGGTATCGAAGTTCCCCTGCACCACGCGGCCACGCTCGATGGTGATCTCGCCGTACAGGGCCGCCGTGAGCCCGAAGACGATCCCGCCCTGCATCTGGGCTTCGATCTGGCCGAGGTTCACGGCCGGCCCGCAGTCCACGGCGCAGGTCACCCGGTGCACCCGCACGGTGCCGCTCGGGTCCACCGACACCTCGGCCACTTCCGCGCAGACCGTCGGGCCCCACTCCGCGAGCGCGATGCCGCGGCCGCGACCCGCCGGGAGAGGCGTCCCCCAGCCTGCCTTGTCCGCCACCAGCTCGAGCGTCCGCCGGTGGCGCGCCTTGTCGCGCAGCAGCTCGCGCCGCAGCTCGAAGGGATCTCGCCCCGCCGCCGCCGCGACCTCGTCCAGGAAGCACTCGGTCACGAAGCCGTTGTGGGAGACGCCCACGGAGCGCCAGGGACCGCGCGGCACCGCGGGCAGCTCGAGCACCACCTGATCCACGAGCACGTTGGGGATCGCGTACGGCAGGTCGATGGCGCCGTCTACGAGGCTGTCGTCCAGTCCCTTCTCGAGCGGTCCGAACTTGAGGCGCAACGGCGTCCCCGCGATGCGGTGGGTCCAGGCGACCGGTCGGCCGGAGCCGTCGAGGCCGGCGGCGAACCGGTTATAGGTCGTCGGACGGTAAAAGCCGTTCCGCATGTCGTCCTCGCGCGTCCAGATCACCTTCACCGGCGCCGCCACGG
>QHUL01000078.1 GCA_003222115.1 Gemmatimonadota bacterium
GACGAGTGAGATGTCAGACGTCAGACGTCAGCTCTTGCCGCAGGACGTTCTGATGTCTGATGTCTGACGACTGATGTCTCTACAGATTCCGCAGTATCTTGTCGGGGGACGCCGAGTCCGGGAAGAACACGCGGTCGCTCAGGCGGTTGAAGGCCTGGCGCAGCGCGGGAAAGCGGGCGGCCGCGGCGCGGTAGATCGACGCGACGCCGAAGCGCTCGGCGAGCCGGTGCTCGGAGGCCAGCCGGTACCCCTGGCGGCCCAGCTCGTCGTAGTAGGGGAGGTCGGGCCCGCCGGCGCGCGTGCGCCGCGCGGCGATATAATCCGGAAACAGCCCGGCGAGCCACAGGCTGTAGTTACCGAGGTGCGCCCGCAACAGGAGGCCGCGCTCGCCAGAGTCGTCCTCGTCGCCGAGATCGGCCACGATGTCGACGAGGTAATGGTAGGAATCGTCGTCCACGGCGCGGATCTTGGCGTGGCGGCCGTGGTCGCCGAACTCCAGCAACAGGGCGGCGAGGTAGTCGGCGAGCTCGGGGTCGTCGATGCCCGCCGCCAGCAGCACGTGGCGCACCGCCACGTAGGTGAAGAGCGGCGGTGAAGGGGCGGCCAGGGACCGGACCGCGAGCAGGCCTTCGAGCAGCCCCGGCTCGTCGAGCAGCCGGTCAGGGCCTTGCTCGACCAGGAAGCGCTCGTATCGCGCGCGCCGTCGCGCGTCGCCGCGCGACAGGGCGAGGATCACCAGACGGAAGTCCGGGCCCCGCAGCCGACCGCGCACGTTGGCCAGGATCATGACGATACCTCCGATCGATGCTGCGACTCCCCGGGTGGCGCTGGCGCTGCTCGAGCGGCTCACCACGCTGTCCCGCGAGCTCGCGGGCGCGTTCCGGCCAAGCACCGTCGTCGAGCTCGTGGCCCGAGCATTGACCGAGGTGCTGCGGCCCGATCGCCTCTCGATCGTCCTGCTCGACGTCGAGACCAACCGCCTGGCCGTAGCCTACGACTCCGCGCCCGTCCCGACCGTGACGGATGACCCGCTGTTACAGCTCGCGCTGCGGCGCGGGCCGCTGGCGTTCACGCGGGACGTGGCCGCTGAAGCCGCCCGCCTCGGCGTCGAACTGGGCGACGCGGCGCCGGCCTCCTGGAGCGGCGCGCCCCTCATCGCCGGCGGGCGCGCGATCGGGGCGGTCTCGCTCGCGGCCGGACGGGCCGGGGCGTTCGGCGAAGCCGAGCAGATGATCATCGCGGCGGTCGTGGCCCAGGCCGCCATCGCACTCGAGAACGCCCGCCTCGTCGAACTGCTCTCGAGCGGCAAGCGCGAGTGGGAGCGGACGGTCGACGCCATCACCCAGGCGATCTGCATTCTCGACGCGCGGGGCGTCGTCCGCCGGGCCAACCGCATCTTCGCGGGACTCGTCGGCACCGCGGTCACCGCGCTCCCCGGACGCCCCTGGCTCGGCCTGCTCCCGCCCGTGTGGGCGGACTCCGTGATGCGCGCGCTCGCCGACCCGGGCAACACGTCCGTCGAGGTCCGCGCCGGCGAGCGGATCCTGCTGCTCACGGCCTACCCGACCACCGAAGCCGACGGCGGCGCGGTCCTCGTGTTCGAGGACCAAACCGAGAAGCGCCGTCTGCAGGACCAGCTCATACAGTCTGAGAAAATGTCCGCCATAGGTCAACTGATCGCCGGCGTGGCGCACGACCTGAACAACCCCCTGGCTTCGGTGGTGGGCTTCAGCGACTTCCTGGCCGAGGCGGGGGAGGTGCCCGAGCGCCTCGCGGAGCCGCTGCAGGTGATCCGTCAGGAGGCCGAGCGCGCGGCGACGATCGTGAAGAACCTGCTCTCCTTCGCGCGGCGCCAGGAGGGGGAGCGGCGGCGGCAGCCGATCAAGCCGATCCTCGAGTCCACGCTGCAGCTGCTCGCGAACCAGCTGATGGCGAGCCGGATCGAGGCGACGCTGCGGGTGGAGGCCGGCCTGCCGGACGTCGAGGTGAACGGCAACCAGATCAAGCAGGTATTCGTGAACGTCATCAACAACGGGGCGCAGGCCATCGCCGAGACCGGCCAGGGGGGCCGGATCTGGGTGACGGCCAAGCGCTGGCTGGACGGCGTGGCCGTGAGCGTCACCGACAGCGGGCCCGGCATCCCGGAGGAGATCGCGGCGCGCGTGTTCGAGCCCTTCTTCACCACGAAGCCCGAGGGCAAGGGCACCGGGCTCGGCCTCTCGATCTGCCAGGGTATCCTCAAGGAGCACGGCGGGCGGCTCACGCTCGAAGCGAAGCCGGGCGCGGGCGCCACGTTCATCGTGGAGCTGCCGGGCACCACCCCACCCGCTGCGGAGCCCGAGCGCGCAGCGGAGCCCAGGGCGCCGGCCCGCAAGCTGCGCGTCCTCGTGGTGGACGACGAGCCCCCCATCCTGCACTACATGAGCGCCACGCTCGAGAGCTGGGGGCACACGGTCGAGGTGGCGAGCGACGGCCAGTACGCGCTCGAGCGCGCGCTGGTAGGGGCCTTCGACGTCATCATCTGCGACCTGCGGATGCCCCACCTCGGCGGCCGCGACATGTACCACAAGCTGGCGCGTCAGGACCCCCGCACGGCCGAGCGCGTCATCTTCGCCACCGGTGACACGGTGCGCGGCGACACCCTCCGCTTCCTCGAGAGCCTCGGTCGCCCCTACCTCCACAAGCCCTTCACCCTCGCCGAGCTGCGGCAGGTGCTCGGGGCCGCCGCGCAGCAGCCGCGCTGACGGGTGTGCGGGTCCTCCACGCGGACTCGGGCCGGGTCTGGCGCGGCGGCCAGAACCAGGTTCGCCTGCTGGCGCGCGAGCTCGCACGCTCTCCCGACGTGGAGCAGCGCCTCCTGACGAAACGGGGGAGCGAGCTGGCACGGCGCGCCGCCAGGGACGGCGTGCGCGTTCGGGACGTGCCCTGGACCATGGGACTCGACCCGCGCGCCGCGTGGCGCCTCGTCGTGGAAGCGCTGGAGTTCCGGCCCGACGTGATCCACGCGCACGACGGCCACGCGCTGGGCCTGGCCGTGTGGGCGCGCCGCGGCCTGGCGTGGCTGGGTGCCGGGTCCGCGCCGCACCTGGTCGCCACGCACCGCGTCGTGTTCCCCGTCCGATCTCGCAGCGCGCTGTTCCATGCCGACCTCATCATCGTCATCTCCGAGGCGGTGCGGAGCGTGCTCGTGGCCGCGGGCGTAGCCGCCGCCACGATTCGCGTGATTCCGTCCGGCGTCGACCCCGACGAGGTGCGCCGGGCGGCCGCGGCGCCCTGCGGAATCCGCGCCACGCTTGGCCTCCCGGACGGGACGCCGCTCGCCGTGAACGTGGCGGCGCTGGAGGCCGCGAAGGACCAGCCCGCGCTGCTGCGCGCGGCCGCGCGGGCCCGGACCGCACGCCCCGATCTCCACTGGGTGATCGCGGGCGAGGGCGGCCTGCGGCGGGCGCTCGAGGCGCAGATCCGCGCGCTCGGCGTGGGGGACCGCGTCCACCTCCCGGGCTACGTCGATCGACCGGAAGCCCTGCTGGCGGAAGCGGACGTGTGCGTGATGAGCTCGCGCGCCGAAGGCCTGGGCAGCGTGGTACTGGAGGCGCTCGCTCTGGGGAAGCCCGTCGTCGCCACCCGCGCGGGTGGGCTCCCCGAGGTGGTCCCCGCCGAGTGGCTCGTGCCGGTGGGCGACGACGACGCGCTGGCGCGCAAGGTCGTGGCCGCGCTCGACCACCGTTCGGCCTTCTCCCTTCCCACGCGGTTCACGGCGTCCGCCATGGCCGCGGGTGTCTTGGCCGTGTACAAGCTGCTCGTCTAGATTGCAGGGCCATGATCTACGTTTGCGTGCCGGTGCACAACGAAGCCAAGACAGCGGGCCTGGTGCTCTGGAAGGTGCGCCAGGTGTTCAGTGCCTTCCCGCGCGAATACCAGCTGCTCGTCCTCGACGATGCCTCGACCGACGGGACGGCCCAGCTGCTCGCATCGTACGCCAAGGTGCTGCCGATGACCACGATCACCCACCGGCAGCGCCAGGGTTACGCGCGGAGCCTCGAGGAGCTGCTGCGGCTCGCCCTGCAGCGTACCGACCGGCCCAAGCGGGACTGCGCCATCACGCTGCACGCCGACTTCGTGCACTCCCCGGAGGCGATGGAAGAGATGGTGAAGCGGCTCGAGTCGGGCGCGGATCTCGTGGTGGGCGAGCTGCTCCAGGAGCGCGGCGGGTCCCGCGCCCTGCGCCTGGCGCGCCGCTGGGCCCCCCGGCTGCTGCGGCTCCCGGGACTGCACGACACCATTTCGGGCTTCGTGGCGCTGCGGCTGATCGTGCTGCGCCAGGCCCTGCGGGCGGAGCAGTCCGCCGCCTCCGCCGCTCCCCCCGGTCCCCCCGCGCCTCTGCTCACGACCGAGGGCTGGTGCGCCAACGCGGAGCTGCTCGCGCGCCTCGTTCCGCACGCGCGGCGCCTGGACCCGATCCCGGCGGCCGCGCGCTACGACCTGGTGCAGCGACCCTCCCGCGTGCGCCCACTCCACGAGCTGCTCGCGGCCTGGCGCGCCCGGCCGGTGATCCGGGCGGCGCGCCACGCCGGAGCCGCCTTGCTGCTGTGCGCCTTCGGGCTGCGCGCCCAATCCGACTCCACGGACCGGACCCGCGCGAGCGACTCCAGCGCCGCCGCCGCGCGACCCGCGCCCGCCGTCCCGTTCCCCGTGGGCGAGCGCTTCACCTACAGCGCCAAGTATGGGCCCTTCAACGTCGGCGAGGCGACGCTGCAGGTCGCCGCCATCGATACGCTGCGCGGCAGCGAGACGGTGCACCTGCTCTTTGAGATCACGGGTGGGGCCCTGTGGTACAGCCTGCACCAGACGCTGGAATCGTGGGTGGGACGCGGGGACTTCCGGACGCGCCGCTTCGTCAACCGAACCGAGGAGAAGGGCAAGTCCTGGCAGCGCGAGTTCGACGTCTTCCCCGACTCGGGCTTCTATCGCGAGGCGGGGGCGGACACGACGGCCCCCACGGTGGAGGAGCCGCTGGACGACGCGGCCTTCCTCTACTGGATCCGTACCGTGCCGCTCGAGCGGGGGAAGCGCTACGAGTTCCGCCGCTACTTCCGCCCGGAGAAGAATCCGGTCATCGTCGAAGTGCTGGGCCGGGACCGCGTCGGCGTCGCCGGGCGCAAGTGGGATGCGATCGTGATCCGGCCGAAGATCCCCAACGCGGGCGGCATCCTGGGTGAGAAGCAGGACACCCGCATCTGGCTCTCCGTCGAGCAGCCGCGCATCATGCTCGGAATGCAGTCCAAATTCTCGTTCGGCCAGGTGACCCTGAAGCTCAAGGAGTACAGTCTCCCGGAGCGTCCATGACCGACTACCCCGAGGCGGACTTCGCCCGCCTCAAGACCGTCCCCATCGCCGCGCGCCCCAACAGAGTCGACCCCTCCCTCCTCGCCCGCGCTCCCGGCCGTGACAAGAGCTTCGCCGCTTTCTGGGATTCCCTGCCCGCCGTGCTGGCGGTCACGGATCTGCGCTACGTCGCCGAGCAGATCGCGGCGGCGGCGGGCCGGCGCGCGGTCGTCGCGATGCTGGGCGGTCACGTCATCAAAGTGGGCCTCGGCCCGCTCCTGATCGAGCTGCTGCGGCGCCGGGCCGTGACGCACGTCGCGATGAACGGGAGCGCGGCGATCCACGACTTCGAGCTCGCGGCCTACGGGGGCACGAGCGAGGACGTCGCGGCGGGCCTGGCGGACGGTACGTTCGGGATGGCCGAGGAAACCGGGCGCGAGATGAACGCCGCCATCACCGAGGGCGCGCGCCGCGAGCGCGGCATGGGCGAAGCGCTCGCCGACTACCTGGAGCGGCGCCGGTCCCCGGCCGCGCCGGGCGCCTCGGTGCTCGTCGCCTGCGCCGCGCAGGGGGTCCCTGTGACGGTGCACGCCGCGATCGGCGCGGACATCATCCACCAGCATCCGAGCGCCGACGGCGCGGCGCTGGGCGCCACGAGCTACCGGGACTTCCGGCGCCTCGCCGGAGTCTTGCCGGCGCTCCACGACGGCGGCGTAGTGCTGAACCTCGGCAGCGCCGTCGTCATGCCGGAGGTGTTCTTGAAGGCGCTCACGGTGGCGCGCAACCTCAACGCCGGGAAGCCCACCGCGTTCACCGCCTGCGACTGCGACATGCAGCGTCACTACCGCCCGCGCGTGAACGTCGTGGAGCGACCGACCCAGGGCGGCGGCCGCGGCATCCAACTCACCGGGCACCACGAGATTCTCATCCCGCTCCTGTGCTGGGCCGTGTTGCAGCGCCTGGATGGCCGTTAGACGCGCGGCGTCCCTCGCCGTGACGCTGCTTGCGGCCTGCGTCACGCACACGCGCCGCGCCGGGGTTCCTGGCGCCCAGGCCGTCACCGCGGGTCTGCCGGACCAGATGCAGGCCATCGCGCGCCAGGCGCTCGCGCTCGACGCCGCGGGCGATCGCGCCGCAGACACGCTGTACGCCCCGGACGCGCTCGTCGTGGCAAACGCCCGCGTGCGCTTCGCCGCGCCGCGGTTCGCGGGCGTGGGCCATGGCGGCCGGATCACCGTCGCCGCCGCGACGGTGACCCTGGAGGGCCGATTTGCCTGGGTGATGGTGGACTACCGCTGGACCAGCTCACAGCAGAACGTCGCCGAGGCCGGCCGCGCCACCTTCATCTGCGAAGAGAAGCCGAAAGGCTGGAAGATCGTGCACGTCCATTCCAGCCAGGTGCTGCCCTGGGACCGCTAGGCGTCCGCCGGGCGCCCCTTGATCATGTCGCGTATCTTGTCGGCGGTGCTCGGGCTGACCACCCGCAGCACGAGATAGAACAGGAAGCCGAGTGCGGCGAGCCACAGGATCGTCATCGCCAGACCGATCAGACCGCCGAGAATGCCGAACACGATCTTCAGGCCCAGCCACGCCAGCACGGCGACGATGGCGAACCCGAATATGCTCCGGAACATGGTGCCCTCCGTGAGGCCCGGTCGACCGGGCCGTACGCCGGAATGTAGCCTCGGGTTTCATGCGAGCGCCAGCACATGCGCGCGGTTGACGTCGCCGTAATCGGCGGCGGGGTCATCGGGGCCGCCTGCGCCCGGGCCGCCGCGTTGCGCGGGCTCGCCGTGGGCATCTTCGAGCCCGGACCCGACCCCGCGGCGGCGTCGCCCGCCTCGGCCGGCATGCTGGCCGCCCAGATTGAGCCCCTCGACAACGGGCTGGTGGCGCTCGCCGTGCGGTCGCGCGACCAGTACCAGCGCCTCGCGGCCGAGCTCGGTGACACGACCGGGATCGACATCGGCTTCTGGGCCGGCGGCATCGCCGCGATCGCCCTCGACGACAAGGAAGCGGATCAGCTCAAGGACGCGGTGGCCCGGCAGCGGCAGGCCGGCCTGCGCTGCGACTGGCTCGCCGCCGCCGACGTTCACGAGCGCTGGCCCGGGGCCGCGCCCGACTGCCACGGCGCCCTGTTCGCCCCCGAAGACGGCACCGTGGATCCGCAGGCACTGACGCGCGCCTGCCTCGCCGACGCGCGACGTCTGGGCGCTGCGCTCATCCCGGAACGGGTCGAGGAGGTGCGTCGCGAGGGCGGCCGCGCGACCGGGGTCGTCACGGCGACCGGCGCGACCGCGGCGGAGCATGTCGTCGTCGCGGCCGGCGCGTGGTCCGCGGAGGTGCGCGGCCTGCCGCGCCCACTCCCCGTGGAGCCCGTGCGGGGGCAGATGGCCGCCGTCCCCTGGCCGGGCGGGCCGCCGGCGATTCTCTACCACGACCACTGCTACGTACTCGCCCGCGGTGGCGCCGCGCTGCTCGGCAGCACCATGGAGCGAGCGGGCTTCGACAGCCGAGTCACGAACGAGGGGCTCGCGCAGATCTTCCGCGGCGCCGTCCGCTTGTTGCCGGGGCTCGAGACCCAGCCCGTCATGCGGATGTGGGCGGGCCTCCGTCCCGGGACGCCGGACGGTCGACCCATCCTCGGGCCTGATCCCGACGTCCAGCGCCTGTGGTACGCCACCGGCCACGGCCGCAACGGCGTGCTGTTGGCGTCGCTGACAGGTGAGATCACCGGCGACCTCCTGGCCCGCGGAGAAACCGACGTGGACATCACGGCGTTGGAGATAGGACGATTCCAGTCGTAAGCCGTAAGGCTTACGACTTACGGCTTACAACTGGTACTTACGTCTTCCCCTCATGTACACGACCTGCGCGTTTTGCAACGGCAAGCTGGACGGCGACGGTGGCCCCTCGGGGCTCGGGGTCGGGCGGCGCCTCGCGTTCGACGAGTGGAAGGGCCGGCTGTGGGTGATCTGCCCCAAGTGCAGCCGCTGGAATCTCGCACCGCTGGAAGAACGCTGGGAGAAGGTCGAGGCGCTGGGGCGCGCGGCGCGCGAAGGCCGCGTCGCCGCCGCGACCGCGCAGGTCGCCCTGATCCGGTGGCGGGCGTACGACCTCGTGCAGGTGGGCAAGCCGCCACGGCTCGAGTTCGCGACGTGGCGATACGGCGAGCGCCTCAAGGCCAGGCGGCGCGAGCAGATGAAATTCGTCCTGCCCCTCACCGTCGCCGCGCTCGGCGTGGCCGTCGCGGTCAACGTCGCGGCGGGCGGATCGTTCGGCGTGTTCGTCTGGAACATGCCCACCTTCGCCCGGTCGATCTACACGGGGATGGTGGGGCGGCGCCGGATCGAGCTCGTCGAGCCGCCGGTGTGCGAGCGCTGCGGGACCGTTCTGCTGCTGCGCGCCAGGCAGGTCGCGCGGGCGCGGCTCACGGCCACGCAGCAGGCGGACCTGGCGCTGCTCCTCACGTGCCCGACCTGCGGCAGCGAAGCGGCGATGCTCACCGGCCCGGACGCCGCAGCGGCGCTGCGCCGCGGCCTCACCTATCTCAACCTCGCGCGCGGCGGACGCCAGCGCGCCGCAGACGCCGCGCGGCTCGTGGAAGCTGCGGGCGGCCCCGATCGCTTGATCCGCACCGTCGCGCGGAGCGAGCTGACGCTGCGCAGTCTCGCCCCCGACCGCCGGCTCGCGCTCGAGATGGCCGTGGACGAGCAGGCGGAGGTGGCCGCGCTGGAGCGGCAGTGGAAGGACGCGGAGGAGATCGCCGACATCGCCGACGGTCTGCTGTCGAGCGATGCAGAGCTGGAGCGGCATCTGCGCCGCTTGAAAGAGGATACGGATCAACCGGATGGTTGAAAACACTCCTACCCCGCTGTTCCCGTAGCGACTATCTTCCCCTGTCCTGATGGCCGCGCCCCTCGTTCAACTCACGCGCCCCTCTCCCCGCGCCCCGGCGGCCCCCGCAGCGCCGCTCCGCAAGCCGGCGTGGCTCCGGGTCCAGGCCCCCGGCGGACCGAACTACCTGGCGCTGAAGCACCTGATGCGGGACCTCCAGCTGCACACGGTATGCGAGGAAGCGCACTGCCCCAACATCGGGGAGTGCTGGGAGCACCGAGCGGCCACGTTCATGATCATGGGGGACGTGTGCACGCGGAACTGCGCCTACTGCGCGGTCGCTCACGGGACCCCGCGTCCGCTCGACCCGGGAGAGCCCGCACGGCTCGCCGAAGCGGTGGCCCGGATGGGCCTGAAGCACGTCGTGATCACGAGCGTCGACCGCGACGACCTGCCGCACGGTGGGGCGGAGACCTTCGCGGCGTGCGTCGCCGAGATCCGCCGGCGGCTCCCCGAGACCTCGGTCGAGGTGCTGATTCCGGACTTCAAGGGGAGCGAGGCGGCACTGCGCATCGCCGTCGCGGCGCGTCCGGACATTCTCAACCACAACCTCGAGACGATCGAGCGGCTGTATCGTCTGGCGCGGCCCGGGGGGCGCTACCCCAGGGCGCTCGAGCTGCTGCGCCGTGCCAAGGAACTCGATCCCGGGCTCCTCACCAAGTCGGGCATCATCTGCGGGCTGGGCGAGGAATGGGATGAGCTGCTGGTCGCGATGCAGGACCTGCGCGCCCAACGGGTCGACATTCTCACCCTCGGCCAGTACCTGCGGCCCTCCGCCGCTCACCTCCCGATCACGCGCTACTACACCCCTGATGAGTTCGGCGAGCTGAAGCGGCTGGGCGTCGCGATGGGCTTCCGCCACGTGGAGTCGGGCCCGCTGGTGCGCTCGAGCTACCACGCGTGGGAGCAGGTCGAGCGCGCGACGGCGTCCGCCTGACCCCGACCGCGCTCCGCATGGCCACGGCGACGGCCCAGCCCGCGAAGGACGAGGCGCTGCTCGAGCTGCAGCGCCGCATGCTGCGCCAGATGCTGCTGGTGCGGCGCTTCGAGGAGAAGGCCGCCGAGGCGTACGCGCTCGGCAAGATCGGCGGCTTCTGTCACCTGTACATCGGGCAGGAGGCGGTGGCGGCGGGGTCACTCGCCGTGCTCCGCGACGACGACTACGTGATCTCCTCCTACCGCGAGCACGGCCAGGCGCTGGTGCGCGGCGTCCCGGCGAACGCGGTGATGGCGGAACTGTTCGGCAAGGCGACGGGCTGCTCGCGCGGCAAGGGTGGGTCGATGCACCTGTTCGACGCCGGCCGGCGATTCATGGGCGGCCACGGCATCGTCGGCGGTCACATCCCGCTCGCCGCGGGACTGGGGTTCGCGATCAAGTACCGGGGTGGGGACCAGATCTGTCTCTGTTACTTCGGGGAGGCGGCGGTCAACATCGGCGCCTTCCACGAAGCCCTCAACATGGCCTCCGTCTGGAAGCTCCCCATCATCTTCTGCTGTGAGAACAACCGCTACGGCATGGGCACCGCGTTCGAGCGGGTGGCCGCGGTCACGGACGTCGTCGAGCACGCGTGCAGCTACGACATGGCGGCCGAGCTCGTGAACGGGATGGACGTCATGGCCGTCTACGGAGCGACCGAGCGCGCCGCCGAGCGCGCCCGCAAGACGGGGCATCCCACGCTGCTCGAGGTGCGCACCTATCGTTTCATGGGCCATTCGATGTCCGATCCGCTGCACGGCGTGTACCGCACCAAAGAAGAGGTGGAGGAGCAGAAGAAGCGCGACCCGATCTCCCAGCTGGTGGTGAAGTTGAAGGAAGAGGGTGCCCTCGATGACGCCGCGCTGGACGCGCTCGACGCCGAGGTGCGCGCCGTGGTCGAGGCCGCCGTGCAGTTCGCCGATCAGAGCCCCGACCCCGATCTCTCCGAGCTCACGAGCCACGTGCTCGTGGAGTGACATGCCGACCCTCACCTACCGGGACGCGCTCAACCAGGCGCTGCGCGAGGAGATGCAGCGCGATCCCAGCGTGTTCCTCATGGGCGAGGAGGTGGGGGTCTATCAAGGCGCCTACAAGGTGAGCCGCGGGCTGCTGGAGGAATTCGGGCCGATGCGCGTCGTGGACACGCCGATCGCCGAGCTCGGGTTCGCGGGCGTCGGCGTGGGCGCGGCGATGGCGGGCCTACGCCCGGTGGTCGAGTTCATGACCTGGAACTTCGCCGTGCTGGCGCTCGACCAGATCGTGAACTCGGCGGCGAAGATCCTCTACGAATCGGGCGGCCAGGTGCCGATCCCCATCGTGTTCCGGGGGCCGAACGGCGCGGCGCTGCAGCTCGCGGCGCAGCACTCCCAGGCGTGGGAGAGCTGGCTCGCCCACATCCCGGGCCTGAAGGTGGTCGCGCCGGCGACGCCGGCCGACGCCAAGGGCCTGCTCAAGGCGGCGATCCGCGACGACAACCCGGTCATCGTGCTCGAGGGTGAGATGCTCTACAACACGAAAGGGGACGTCCCCGAGGGCGAGCACGTCGTGCCGATCGGGAAGGCCGACGTGAAGCGCGCGGGCACCGACGTGACGTTGGTGTGTCACTCCAAGACGGTCGTGCCGGCGTTGAAGGCCGCGGAGCAGCTCCAGGAGCAGGGGGTTTCGGCCGAAGTGGTGGACCTCCGTTCGCTGCGGCCCATGGACGAGGAGACGCTCGTGGCGTCGGTCGCCAAGACGAACCGCTGCGTCGTGGCGGAGGAAGGATGGCCCCACTGCGGCATCGGCGCGCAGGTCGTGGACATCATCCAGCGCGAGGCGTTCGACTCCCTCGACGCGCCCGTGCTGCGCGTCACCCAAGCGGACGTCCCCATGCCCTACAACAGACAGCTCGAGCGCGCGGCGAAGCCCAGCCCGGAGAAGATCGTCGCTGCAGCGCGGCGGGTCTGCTACCTCGACTGACGATGGCCACCACCGTCTTCATGGAGGCGCTCTCGCCTACGATGGAGGAGGGGCGCCTCGTCAAATGGCATAAGCACGAGGGCGACGCCGTGAAGGCGGGGGACACGCTCGCCGAGGTCGAGACCGACAAGGCGATCATGGATCTGCAGGCGCGCGCGGACGGGATCCTGCGGCAGGTATCGGCAGCGGAAGGGCAAACGGTGCCCGTGGGAAAGGAGCTCGCGGTCATCGTTGCGCCGGGGGAGCCCCTCGGGGCGGGACGGGGGACCGGGGACGAGGGACGGGTGGCACCGTCGCCCGCAGCGACCGCGCCCGCCCCGTCCCCCGCGCCTCGTCACTCGCCCCCAGCCGCTGCTGCAGCCGATGCCGCCCCCGTCAAGGCGTCGCCGCTCGCCAGGCGCATGGCCAAGGAGTCCGGCGTCGACCTGAAGTTGCTCACGGGGTCGGGGCCCGGCGGTCGTGTCGTACGGCGGGATCTCGAGACCGCTGCGGCCCGCCCGGCCGCGACGGTGTCGGCCTCGGCTCCGGTTGCACCCGTCCCCCCTCCCCCGTCCCCCGTCCCCGTTTCGCGCACCGACGCTTCGTACGAAGACGTCCCCCTCACGCAGATCCGGAAAACGATCGCGAAACGCCTCGCCGCGTCGCTCGGTCCCGTGCCGCACTACTTCCTCACGACCGAGGTCGACATGGAGCGCGCCGCCGAGGCGCGCGAGGCGCTGAACCGGGACCTCGGGGACGAGGGGCGGATCTCGTTCAACGACATCGTCGTCAAGGCCGCGGCGCTGGCCCTCACGCGGCACCGCGCCTGCAACGCCTGGTTCCAGGACGATCACATCCGCTACTGGAACGAGGTGCACGTGGGCGTGGCTGTGGCGGTCGAGGACGGCCTCATCACGCCGGTGATCCGCCATGCCGACCGGAAGAGCCTGCGGGAGATCGGCCGGGAGGCGCACGATCTCGCGCAGCGGGCCCGCAACCGGCGACTCAGGCCCGAGGAATACACCGGGTCCACGTTCTCGGTCTCGAACCTCGGCATGTTCGACATCGACCAGTTCACCGCGGTGATCAACCCGCCGGAGGCCGCGATCCTCGCCGTCGGATCGGTCACGCAGAAGCCCGTCGTGGCGGACGGCACGATCGTGGCGCGGAGGCGCATGCGGCTCACGCTCGGCTGTGACCACCGGGTCATCGACGGAGCGACGGGGGCGGTGTTCCTGCAGACGCTGAAGCAGATGCTCGAGAACCCACTCGCAATGCTGCTCTAAGAGGACTCCAGTGGCGAACCAGTTCGACGTGTTGATCCTGGGCGGCGGCCCTGCGGGCTACGTCGCCGCCATCCGGGCTGCGCAGCTGGGCCTGGCGACCGCGCTGATCGAGAAAGAGAAGCTGGGCGGAGTATGCGTGAACATCGGCTGCATCCCCACCAAGGCGCTGCTGCATTCGGCCTACATCGCCAAGCTGCTGCGCGAGGCGAAGGAGTTCGGCATCGAGGCGGGCGCCGTCAAGACGGACTACGGCGTCGCCATGCAGCGCTCCCGCCGGGTGAGCGACCAGAATTCGAAGGGCGTCGAGTTTCTGATGAAGAAGAACAAGGTGACGGTCGTGAAGGGAACGGGTGTGCTCCAGCCCGGAAAGAAAGTGAAGGTCGGGAGCGACGGGTACGAGGCCCGGAAGGCGGTGATCATCGCGACGGGCTCCCGGGTGAAGGGGCTGCCGCAGATCGGGCTCGAGATCAACAAGACCACCGTGATCTCGTCCGATGAGGCGCTATTCCTGGAGCACGCACCCGCGTCCCTGGCCGTCGTCGGCGCCGGAGCGGTGGGGATGGAGTTCGCCGACATCTTCCAAGCCTTCGGTACGAAAGTGACGCTCATCGAAGTCCTGCCCCGCATCCTGCCGCTCGAGGATGCAGAAGCCTCGGACGCCCTGACGAAGAGCTATAAGAAGCGGGGCATCGAAGTGCTCGCGGGGGCGAAGGTGACGAAGGCGAACGTCGGCAAGGACCGGGTCGCCTTGGACATCGAGGCCAACGGCGCCAAGCAGAAGGTGGAGGCCGCGGTCGTCCTGATGGCCGCTGGCCGCGCCGTCAATACCGAGAACATCGGCCTCAAGGAAGCCGGCGTGCAGCTCAACGATCGCGGCTTCATCAAGGTCGATCCGAGCCTCCAGACGACCACGCCGGGAGTCTACGCGATCGGCGACGTGGCGGGCCCGCCGATGCTGGCGCACAAAGGGTTCCGCGAGGGCGTAGTCGTGGCCGAGCAGATCGCGGGGCGCAAGCCGCACCCGATCAAGTACGACAACGTCCCCAGCGTGACGTACTGCCACCCCGAGGTCGCGAGCATCGGTCTCACCGAGGACCAGTGCAAGGAGCGCAAGCTCGACTACGTCGTCGGACGATTCCCCTTCTCGGCGAACGGGCGCGCGCGGGGGACGGGGGAGACCGAAGGCTTCGTGAAGATCATCCGGGACAAGAAGTACGGCGAGATCCTGGGGGCACACATCGTCGGGAGCCCCGCCTCGGAGCTGATCCACGAGCTGGCCGTGGCCCGCGAAAACGAGTACACGGTGGAGGAGGTCGAGCTCGCCATCCACGCCCACCCCACGATGTCGGAGGCCGTCGCCGAAGCGGCCCTGGACTCCCTCGGCCGAGTGGTGCACCTGTGAAAGACCCGCTCGCGATTGGTCTCGGCGCACTGGCGTGCGGCGCTGGGCTCGGCGGGGGCACCATCGTAGCCGCTCTCGTCATCGTGCGAACGCTGGAGCACCACGTGAGCGCTCCGAACTACCAGGAGGGCGCCGCGGATCCGATTCTCGCCGGGACCATGGCCGGCCTCGCGGTCGGCGCGACGTTCGGTTGGCGCCGCAGCCGCTGGCTGGACAATCTGTGGCAGCGCGGAGTCATCGGAGCGCTATCGGCCGTTGGCGCGTTGCTCCTGGGCTTCATCGCCTGGCCGATCGACCGCCTGCTCGGCCTCGCCGGGCTCGCAGTGTGGGGAGTCGCGAGCTTTGTGCTCGGTGGCGCAGCCAGCGTGTGGGCCGTGCGAGGCAGCCGAGACGATGCGTTGAGGGATCCGGAGTGACCCGACGGAGCATTGAGGTGATCCGGGCGGGCGTCGTGCCGTACGCCGAGGCGCTCGCATGGCAGCGCGCCCTCGCCCAGGCGCGCCTCGAGGACCGGCTCCCGCAGGACGTTCTCCTGCTGCTCGAGCATCCCCCCGTGCTCACGCTGGGCCGGACCGCCCGCGAGACCCACCTGCTCCGGTCCGAGGGGATCGACGTGTTCGCGGTGGAGCGGGGCGGCGACGTCACCTACCACGGCCCCGGCCAGCTCGTCGGTTACCCGATTCTCGACCTCGCCGGGTACCGCAAGGACCTGCACTGGTACCTGCGCACGCTCGAGCAGGCCCTGATCGACGCGCTGGCGGAGCTCGGGGTCGCGGGCGCGCGCAACCCCGGCCACACCGGCGTGTGGGTCCGCCGAGAGGGAGGCGTCCGCAAGATCGCGAGCATCGGAGTGCACGTGAAGCAATGGGTCACGTGGCATGGCTTCGCCCTCAACGTGACGACGGACCTCGCCCAGTTCGACCGCATCGTGGCGTGCGGGATTCCAGAGGTCGTGATGACGTCGGTCGAACGGGAAGGGGGAACGGGGAAGGGGGAAGGGTCCCTGTGGGACCAGACGAGCGACGCCGTCGTGCGAGGGGTCGAGGGGGCGTTCGGGGTCAGTGCGACATCCGCAGAGCTGTCGCCCGTCGTATCTCACACCCTGAAGGGTGCGCTCGGCGAGACCCTGTGCTGAAGCACACTGTCCTTCAGGACAGTGCAGCGCCGGATCGTCTTCCCCCCGGCCAGGTCGTAACGACCAAGTGGCCGGTCCTCCACTACGGTGACGTCCCGCGGGTCGACACTCAAGGGTGGACGTTCACCGTCTCCGGGGCGGTGGACCGTCCGTTCACCCTGAGCTACGGAGCGCTGCTCGCGCTGCCGCGCAAGAGCGTGCGGTGCGACATGCACTGCGTCACGCGCTGGAGCCGCCTCGGCAACACATTCGAGGGAGTGGCGGTGCAGCTACTGCTCGAGCGGGCGGGCGTCCGGGCCGACGCGCAGTACTGCCTCGTCCTCGCGGAGCAGGGATTCACCACGAACCTGCCGCTCACCGACCTGGACCGCCCGGACAACCTGATCGCCCTGAAGCACGACGGGGAGTGGCTCACGCCGGAGCACGGCTGGCCCGCGCGCCTGCTCGTGCCGCACCTCTACCTCTGGAAGAGCGCCAAGTGGGTGCGCGGCCTCGAGCTCCTGGAGCAGGACATGCCCGGTTTTTGGGAGCAGAACGGGTACCATATGCGGGGCGACCCGTGGCTGGAACAGAGATACGGTGGGCGGGGCCTAACGCAGCACGAGATAAATCGGTTGAGAAACATGAGCAAGAAAGGCGTCTAGCAGAACGGCGTCTAGCGGAAAGTCGTACGCCGTTCCGCTTGACGCCGTTCAGCTTGACGCCGTTCGCTTCTGTCCCAGCAGTTCGTAGAAGCGCTTGAACACCGCGATCCCGTCCCACAGCTGCTTCAGGTCCAGCTTCTCGTTCGGGGCGTGCAGCCGGTCGTCGGGCAAGCCGATGCCCGTGAGCACGACCGGCGCACCGCTCTTCCCCAGCGCCGGCACGACGGGGATCGAGCCGCCCGCTCGCACGGCGACGGTCCCCCGGCCCACCACCTCCCGAAACGCACGGTCCAGGAGCCGGAAGGCCGGATGGTCCACCGGGACGACCGCGGGGTCGGCCCCGTGGAGGAAGCGGACGCTCGCCTGCACATGGCGTGGGACGAGTCGCTTCACCGCCGCTGCGAGCTGCCGCTCCACGGTCTTCAGCTTCTGATTGGGAACGAGCCGCAGGCTCACCTTGGCCGTCGCCTCGGCCGGGATGACGGTCTTGGCGCCCTCTCCGGTGAAGCCACCCAAGACGCCGTGGATCTCGAAGGTGGGCAGGGCCCACAGCCGCTCGAGCACGGAGTACTGCTTCAGCCCCGCGAGGGCCTTCGCCTGCACGCGCTGCTTCAGGAATTGGGTCTCGCTGAAGGGCAGGCGTCTCCAGGTGGTGAGCTCCGCTTTGGTAGGGCGCTTCACGGCGGCGTAGAGCCCCGGGATGTTGATCTTGCCGTCCGGCCCCTTCAGCCGGCCGAGCAGGCGCAGCAGCTCTTCGTGCGCGTTCGGCGCCGCTCCGCCGAACTCTCCCGAGTGAAGGTCCGACTTCGCCGAGCGAACCGTGATCTCGGCATAACAGAGGCCGCGCAGCGCGGTGTAGACCGCCGGCCAGCCGGGAGCCACGTAGGCCATGTCGGCGATGAGCACCGCGTCCGCCCGGGTGCGCTCGGGCTCGCGGCGCAGCAGATCGAACAGGACGCGGCTGCCGTACTCTTCCTCACCCTCGATGAGAAACCGGAAGTTCACGGGAGGGCGGCCGGCCGCCTCGATCGCCTTCAACAGGCAGAAGACCTGCCCCTTGTCGTCGGCCGCGCCGCGCGCGAACAGCCTGCCGTCGCGCACGCTCGGCTGGAACGGCGGCGTGGTCCATTCGTCGAGCGGATCGGGCGGCTGCACGTCGTAGTGCCCGTACAGCAGCAGCGTGGGAGCGCCGGGCACCTCGGGCCCGACTCCCCACACGACGGGATGCGTGCCACTCGCGAGGAACTGCACCTCGCGGCACCCCAAGCGCCGCAACTCCGCGGCGACCCATTCCGCGGCGGCGCGGCAGTCGGCGCTGTGGGCGGGGAGCGTCGAGACGGACGGGATGCGCAGAAAGTCCGTGAGCTGTTGCAGCAGGCGGTCCGTATCCATGGCGCGAAGAATCTAGACGTCCACACCTCGAAACGTCTAGACGTCCGGCAATACGTGTCCCCATCCCGACGTCCGGGCGTCTCGCAACGCGCCGCTAGCCAGCGATGCGGCGGCGGATAGATTCTCCGCCATGCGCACGACCGCCGAGTACGAGCTGTTCCCCGACGCGCCGAGCGAGCGGGCCCTGGCGCGCGCGCGCTGGCTGGCTCGGGAAGGGCGCGTGACCGAGGCGGCGGACGCCTATCGCGCGGTGCTGGCCTCACACCCCCTGCTCAAGCCCTGCTGGGCCGAGTATTTCGAGCTGCTGCGGCGCGGCGGGCGCGCGGCCGACGCGCTGCGTGTAGCCGAAGGCGCGGCGGCGCAGTTCGGCGAATCGGCGTTCGCGCTCACGCTGAAGGGCGCCGCCCTGACGGAGCTCGGTCGCTACCGCGAGGCCCTTGCCGTGCTGGACCAAGCGGTCGAATCGGACCCCGATCTCGCGCTCGTGTGGCATGAGCTGGGGTACGCGGCCTATCGGCTGGGCGACCGCAACCGCGCCCTGCTGGCGCTCGACCGCGCCTTCGCGCTCGAGCCGCACACCGAGACGCTGCGACTGCGCGGCCGCATCCTGCGCGACGCGGGACGCTACCAGGCGGCCGAGGTGGCGTTCGAGGGCGCCGCCCAGGCCGCGGAGCACGGCGAGCAGCGGGAGGAGGCGGAACGCGAGATCGCGAGCACGCGACGCTACGTCTTTTACGCGCCGCGGCGGCCGGACCAGCTGAGCCCCGCGGAGCGCTGGTTCGCCGACACGGGAACGGTGGTGCTGACCCCCGACGCGGGGCCCGTCGCGCCGAGCGACGCCGTGCTCGTCAAGGCGTTTTTCGAGGTGGCCCGTGACTCCGGTTGGCGCTTCGGCCAGGTCGTAGCCCTCGGGCCGGCGCTCCCCGCCTGGGAGGAGCTGGCGCGCTCGCTGCACGCCCCCCTCGTCGCCCGCACCGCATTCGATCCGGAGGCGACTCCGCTCGTCGTGGCGGAGCGCCCGCTCGGGGCCGACTCGAACTGGGCGCAGCTCGGCGCCGCCGTGCGGCAGCGCGGCTCCGGACTCACGTTCGTCCTGGAGCACCCCGCCGAGGACCCCGCGGAGGCGGGCGCCGACGTGATCGGCGTCCTCACCGACGCCGGCCAGCGCCGCCTCCGCATGCCCAACCCCGCGCACGCGATGTCCGAGGCCCAGCACCCGGCGGCCCGGTGCGCCGGCCGCCGGCTTCACGCGGCCTGACCACTTCCCGGAGGTGCTCGTGAGCGCTCCCCATGCCCGCGCCACGATGTCGGGCAAGGCCATCGTGGAGAGTCAGTTCGAGCGCGCGGCCGACCTGATCAACCTCGAGAGCTACATGCGGCGCATCCTGATGGCGCCGTTCCGAGAGGTGCAGGTCGAGGTGCCGGTCCGGATGGACGACGGTCGCATCGAGGTGTTCACGGGGTACCGCATCCAGCACAACGGCGCGCGTGGCCCCTGCAAAGGGGGAATCCGCTACCACCCCGAGGCGGACCACGACGAAGTGCTGGGCCTCGCGACCATCATGACGTGGAAGACCGCGCTCATGGACATCCCGTTCGGCGGGGCGAAGGGCGGCGTCACCGTCGATCCCAAGCGGCTTTCAAAGCTCGAGCTGGAGCGGCTCACCCGCCGCTTCACCCAACGCATCTCCATCGTGCTCGGCCCCTACCGTGACATCCCCGCTCCGGACGTCAACACCAACGCGCAGGTGATGGCCTGGATCCTCGACGAATACTCGAGCCGTCACGGCTACACCCCCGCCGCGGTCACCGGCAAGCCGGTGTCGCTCGGCGGCTCGCTCGGGCGCGAGGAGGCGACGGGCCGCGGCGTGATGTACGTGATGGCGGAATATGCCCGCGACTTCGGCGTCCCCCTCAAGGGCAGCCGCGTCGTGATTCAGGGGTTCGGGAACGTGGGGAGTCATCTCGCACGCCTCCTCGTCGCCGAAGCCGGCGCGATGGTGCTCGCCGTGAGCGACGTGAGCGGCGGGGTCGTGAACGAGGCGGGGCTCGACGTCCCCGGACTGCTCGCGCACGCCGCGGCGGGACGGCCCGTCACCGAGTGGCCGGGGGGCCGGGCAGTCTCCAACGACGAGCTGTGGAGCGTCCCGTGCGATTGGCTCGTCCCCGCGGCATTGGGCGGTGTGATCACCAGGGAGCACAACGCGCGGCGCATCGACTGCAAGGTGGTGGTCGAAGGCGCCAACGAGCCGACCACCCCCACGGCGGACCGGATCCTCGAGGAACGAGGGATTGCCGTCGTTCCGGACTTCCTTGCGAACGCGGGCGGCGTGACGGTGAGCTACTACGAGTGGTCGCAGAACCTGCAGCAGTACCGCTGGTCGCACGAGCGGGTCAATCAGGAGCTGAAGGCCACGATCACGAAGGCGTACACGGCGGTGCGCGACCTGGCGAAGGCGAAGGGCGTGACGCTGCGCACGGCCGCGTACGCCATCGCGCTGCAGCGGGTGGCGGATGCGGAGCGGCTCAGGGGGAACTAGTCCTCCCCCGGCACCCCCGGTCGGGAGTACAGCGCCTTGTAGGGATCGCGGTCCGGCTGCGTGAAGACACGGACCTGAATGGCGCGGATCGTCTCCGCGATGTCGGCGTTGTTCTGCAGGTAAACCGCATCGAACAGGTTCAGGTTCATGCGGTACAGCCGCTGGGCGATCACGACGGCGTTGTTGAGCGGCGCGCCCGCGAACCAGCGCCAGTCGTAGGTCTCGAGCCCCTGCCCCACGGGACCCGTCAGCTGCCCCCGCGCCCAGCCGAACAGGGTCGCCCGCGCCCGCTCCAGCGCCGGACCGCTGGGCGCGCCGGCGTACGCCGAGTCGAGGCGGCGGGCCAGCTCAGACCAGAGCACGTCGAGCGTGCGCTCGTCGCGCCAGCGCGCCGCCGCCCGCCTCGCATCCAGCGTGTCCCCGCGCGCGCGGAAGAACGCCTCCGCGCCCCGATACCCCACGAAGCTCGCGAAGCTCTCGTTGAACGGCGTCTGGCTCTTCACGTAGAGCGTGTTGTGGGCGAGCTCGTGGATCACCGTGGCCACGAGCTCCATCGTGTCGCGGCCCACCGCGTTGGAGAGGAGCGGGTCGCTGAAGTAGCCCAGCGTGGAGAACGCGGCCGCGGGGCGAAGGTAGGTGTCGTAGCCATCGCGCTCCAGCTCCGCCGTGGCGCGGCGCGCCCGCTCGGCGCTGAAGTACCCCTTGTACGGCACGGCGCCCACGATCGGGAACCGCCACGTGTAGGCGCGCAGCTGGTCGCGCCGGCTGGCGGAGAGCACGAGCAGCAGGGTGTCGCGGCCCGTGTCCACGTAGGTCGTGTACGTGTCCCCGACCGACAGGCGCAGCGCGTCCGCCGCGTAGGCCCGCGCCGCCAGCACGAGCGCCAGCCGCCGGCGCAGCTCGGGCGGGGTCCGCGCGTCCGCCACGAGCGGCGCGATCGGCCGTCGCCGGAAGAGGATGCGCGCCTCCTCCAGCCCCGCCCGCGCCACATAGCGTACGTCCTCGCTCAACAGCAACGCCAGCACGAGCAGCACCGGCACGCCGATCAGCAGCCAAGCGGCCATCCGCCGGGCCAGCCGCCCCCAGCGCGGTGGGCGCCGCTCCGTCAGGGCGTCCATCGCAGCCCGAAGCGGTGGCGACCGCCGTCCGGCGCGTCGTAGCCCTGGTAGGCGTAGTCGAGGTGCAGGCGGCCCAGCTCCAGCCCGCCGCCCACCGTGACGGGCGACGCGTCGCTCGGCGCCGAGTGGCCCGTCCCGCCCACCCGCCCCACGATCCCGACCCCGCGCGCTACCACGCCGGCCTCGAGGCCCGCGACGAGCACCGCCGCGTGGCCTTCGGGCCACTGTCCCTCGACGGTCGTGAGCAGCCGGAAGGTCCCCTGCGGATCGACGTAATTCATCGTGAACCCCGCCCGGGTGCGGCGCGGCAGCGGCGGGGCGCCGCTGCGCCCGCCGCCGATGTTCTGGACGCTCGCGCCAAGCGCCATGATGTCGAAGACGGCGATCGCAACGCCGGCATCGCCCGCCCAGGCGTGCGCGCTGGAGCCGCCGACCTCCTGGCGGAAGTACTTGCCGGACCCGCCGAGCGCGATTACTCCCGTGCGGAACACGAGCGACGAGACGCCGAGCAGGTCGGCCGCCGACCCGGCGCCATAGTCCAGGGCCGCAGCGCCCGCGCCCCAGTTGAGCCGGCCCAGTCGCAACGCGAGGGCCGCCGCGGACAGGGTCGCGCCCGCGAGATACCGCTCGTACGAGCCCTCTACCGAAAGGTGGCGGATCGTGGCGATCCCGGCCGGATTCGCGAATACGGCGCCGGCGTCCCCGACGAGCGCCGCTCCCGCCCCACCCAGCCCCGCCGACCGGGTGGAGGCGGGGAGCAGGAGGACCGGGCTGCCTTCCGCCTGGGCGGTGAGCGACGCAATCACAACGACGTCGAGCAGAACGACGTCGAGCAGAGTTCGCATTACTTGATCCTGATCACATTGAGCCGCGGCACGAGCGCGTCTGGGAGCGCGAAGCCCCGGCCGTCGCTAAAGAGCAGGGTGAAGCCCGCCGCCCCGGCGCTCTGCTGCGCCAGGTAGTACAGACCGGACCCCGCGCGCAGCGTGTCGCTCAGGCTCACCGCGTCGCCCAGCCCCGTGGCCGGAGCGAGCGGAAAGCTGCCCGGGATGCCGTTCGGCGCCGGGCAGCGCGCGCTCAGTGTGGGGTAGTCCGCGCGGAAGGTCCACAGCTTGTACCGCAGCTCTGGCAGGGCGGGCGGCGGCGGAAACCCGGGCAGGTCGGACACATAGTTCGCGAGCGCCCAGTGCGCCACCGTCTCGGCGAACGGCCTGGCCGTCACATGCTCCACGTTGGCCGCCCCCGTGAACGTCGTCTGGTCGAGCCGGCGCGTGACCGCGTCCGCGTCGGCCAGCGAGGTACTGGCGGCCGTCTGGTCGACGAGGTAGCGCACGAACAGCCACATCGCCCCCCGCTCCGCCAGGGTCCCGATCCCCTCGGTGGCGAGCAGGAAGTGGTTCTGGGGTGCGCTGAAGTACTGGTACGCGTTGTGTAAGTCCCCACCCACGTACTCGCAAAACGTCGCCGTGTCCGGCACCGGCAGCGGCAGGTACTTGCGGCCTCCCATCTCCTCCGCGTAGTGCGAGAGCCCCTCGTTGAGCCACAGCACCTCGGGGGCGCCGGCGCGCCTAAGGTAGTGCTGGCCGAAGCTGATCATGTGCTGGAACTCGTGGATGAACGTCACCGGGACGAGGGTGTTCACCTGGGCGACGGAGTGCGGGCAGCTCAAGGTCCCCAACGGGTCCGCCACCAGCGAGTAGAAGACCTCTCCGTTATTGCCCTGACCAAAGATCAGGTCCGCGCCGTAGAAGTAGCCCGCCACAAACCCGGCGCTACACTCGGACGCGCTGACGAGCTGGTTCACCGCGTTCGTCATCAGCACGATCACCACACCATTCTGGTCGATGTCCGACTCGCGGCCGAACGCCAGGGTGTCCCGCACGTACAGCAGCGTGTCGAACTTGTAGCGCAGCGAGAGGAAGTCCGCGTCGCTCAGCCCGCCCGACGGCTTGTTGTTGTCCTCGAAGATGGCGATGTGCACCCCGACCTGCTTCGCGGTGGCCGTCACGGTGGTCTTGCTCGTGCAATCCAGGTTCGAGCAGACGCTGAAGGTGCCGACGTCCCCCACGGCCGGTGGGGCCAGGGCGACGCGTGGCGCGGTGAAGGGGTGGATCGTTGGGGGGTTGTTGAGATAGAGCTGCTGCTCACTCTCGCGCAGGAACTCGTGGAACCGGGCGGCCGGCGCGAGCTGAGGGGAGGGCGCGGCGGAGACCGCAGGGGCAGCGAGCGCCGCCACTGTCGCGCCCCGCAGCCAGAACGACGACTTGCTGCCGGGCGTCCCCGTGGCGGCCTGCGGCACGAGCAGGTACTCGATATCCGACCCCGACGGATTGGCGGCGAACGCGACGCAACCCGCGCCGCGCACCGCACGGAGGACGAAGTCGCCGCTGGGCCTGGGGTCGGCGGATTGGTACTCGCCAGCCGTGAGGTCGACGAGCGGCGCCGCGGCCGTGCATGGGGCCAGCGGCCCGCTCGATTCGCTACACCCCGCCGCCAGGAGCGAGCACAGCCCGATCCGGCTCAGCATTCTCCCGACCATGTTCCCCCTCCCTCACTTCGCCGGCCAGGCGCAGGGCCCGCCGGAAGCAGATCGGGCCCACCAGCTCGTGGACCCCAATCATCGCCACGATCAGGGTCTCGAGCGAGACCCCCCACTCCGGGAACGCCCGTCGCGCTACGGCGGCGAGCCCCAACGCCACTCCCGCCTGCGAGGTAAGGCCCAGCCACCCCTCCCGCGCCAGGACCGGGCTCACCGCCGGGTCCCGACCCGCCCAGAGGACGCCGTAGCGCAAGGCGACCACCCGCAGCCCTGCGACGAGCAGCACCCAGGGCCACAGGTTTGCCAGCACCTCCAGGTGCAGGCCCGCGCCCGCCAGGGCGAAGAACACGAGGTACAGCGGCAGGGAGCCGCGCCGCAGGGTGCCGCGCAGGCGCTCGTCCTCGAGGGGGAAGAAGTTCCTCACACAGAGCCCGGCCGTCAGCGCGACGAGCACCGTTTCGAGATGCATGAGCTGCGCGGCCTCCGCGGCGATGAACGCCGCAGCGACGAGCAGCAGCGCCGTGTCCCGCTTGAAGGAGCGTACGTAGGCCGCGAGGGCGTAGCCCAGCGCCGCGCCGACGGCGACCGAGCCGACGAGGTGCGCCAGCGCCGTCCCCGCGACGAGCAGATTGACCGCGCCGGCGCTCGTCACCAGCCTGGCCACTGCGAGCACGAGGGAGAGGAGGACGATGACGGCGACGTCCTGGGCGACCGAGACCGCGAGGACAGCGCGGGCGAACGGGCCCCGCGCGTCGAGCTCGCCGATCACCGCCATGGTCACGACCGGCGAGGATGCGGCGGCGACGGTCCCGAGGACGAGGGCCACCGCCACGCGATCACCGACCGGTTGATGCACGGTCACCGGAAACCACAGGCCCACACTGAACATCACCGCCGCCACGGCGGCGAAGGGAAACAAGATCGTGCCGCCGGCGAGGCGCGTCAGGCCGACGCGCTCGCGCCGCAGCGTGTCGAGCGTCAGCTCGCTCCCCGCGGCAAACGCGATCAGCGCGACGGCCGCGTCCGCGATGAGCCGCAGCGCTCCGACCTCGTCCGCTCGGACGAGCCCGAGCCACGCGGGCCCGACGGCGAAGCCTGTCAGGAGGTAGCCCGTGATGCGTGGCAAGCGCGCCCGCCGCGCGATGTCGCCGCCCAGCTGCGCCGCCAGCAGCAGAAACCCGAGCGCGAGCGTGGCGCGCGCCTCGAGCGCGCCGCCCGCGGTGAGCCGATGAAACAGGGCCATCATCAGGCCCAGCGCGAACGCGCTCGCGAACCAACGCATCGGCGCAAAAGTTATTGCCGCGCGGCATTTTGACAATGCGCAGAAGCGCCGGTATCTTCCCGACGTGACCGCCCACAACTGGATCGAGGACGTGCGCTTCGGGGACGATGGACTCGTCCCCGTCGTCGCTCAAAGCGCCGTCGCCGGCGAGGTCCTGATGGTGGCCTATGCCGACCGGGCGGCGCTCGAGCACACGCGCGACACCGGCGAGGCGCATTACCACAGCCGCAGCCGGGGCGGCCTCTGGAAGAAGGGGGAGACCTCCGGGCACACGCAGGCCGTGGCGGAGGTGCGCGTCGACTGCGACGGCGACGCGGTGCTCTACGTCGTGCGCCAGACCGGGCCCGCCTGCCACACGGGCGCCCCCACTTGCTTCGGTGAGCCCACGGGCGGCACGCTCGTTCGCCTCGCCGGCACCATCTCGCACCGTGCGCGCGAGCGGCCGGACGGATCCTACACCGCGCGCCTGTTGGGCGAAGGGGTCGCGCGGGTCGCGCAGAAGCTGGGCGAGGAGGCGGTGGAGACGGTGGTCGCGGCCACCGCGGAGGACGGCGCGCGCCTCGCCAGCGAGGCGGCCGATCTGCTCTACCATCTCCTGGTGCTGCTCGAGGCGAAGCGGCTGCCCCTGGAACGGGTGCTCGAGGAGCTCGATCGGCGGGCGGGAGCGCGGTAGTCGAGATGGCGTTCGTACACCTCCACACGCACAGCGAATACTCCCTCCTCGACGGCGCCAACCGCATTCCCGATCTGCTGGACCACGTCCAGGCACTCGGCATGGACTCGCTGGCGATCACCGATCACGGCAACCTCCACGGGGCCTGGCAGTTCTACGCGGAGGCGAAGGCCCGCAACATCCGGCCGATCCTCGGGTTCGAGGCGTACCTCGCCTTCGGGAGCCGCCGGCGGCGCGAGCGGCTGAGCGGCGCCCCCGCCGACTACTCGCACCTCGTGCTGCTCGCCCGCAACCGCACCGGCTACCGCAACCTCGTCGCGCTCTCGTCCATCGGCTTCCTCGAGGGCTATTACCGCCGGCCGCGCATCGACCGCGAAGTGCTGGAGCGGCACAAGGACGGGCTGATCGCGCTCGCCGCCTGCCTGTCGGGCGAAGTCGCCCTGTATCTGCGGCAGGGGAATTACGAGGCGGCGAAGGCGAGCGCCCGGTATTTCGCCGACCTGTTCGGGCCGGACGGCTTCTGGCTGGAGGTCCAGAGCCACGGCATCCCCGAGGAGAAGCTCGTCACCGAGGGCATGTTCCGGCTGTCCGCCGAGCTGGGGGTGCCCGTGGTGGCGACGAACGACGCGCACTATCTCCGCAAGGACGACGCCGAGGCCCACGACGTGCTGCTCGCCATCGGCACGGGAAAGGATCTCGACGACCCGAACCGGTTCCGGTTCTTCGGGCGGGAGAGCTACGTCAAGTCGGAGCAGGAGATGTGCGCGCTGTTCCCGGACCGCCCCGACGTCATCGCGGAGACGGCACGACTGGCGGCGCTGTGCGAGTTCGACTTCGAGAAGCGCTACTACCTGCCGCAGTACCCTCGTCCCGCGGAGTTCGCGAGCGACACCGACCTGTTGGTGCACCTGGCGCGTGACGGAGCGCGGCGCCGCTACGGCGACCCCGTGCCGCCCGAGGTGGAGCAGCGCCTCCAGTACGAGCTCGACGTCATCGCCCGCACCGGCTACGCCGGGTACTTCCTCATCGTCTACGACTTCATCAAGGCCGCCAAGGACCGCGGCATCCCCGTGGGCCCGGGACGCGGCTCCGCCGCCGGCTCGCTCGTCGCATACGCGCTCGGCATCACGAGCATCGATCCCCTCAAGTTCGACCTGCTGTTCGAGCGTTTCCTCAATCCCGAGCGGGTGACGATGCCCGACATCGACCTCGACTTCTGTTTCGAGCGGCGGGGCGAGGTGATCGAGTACGTGCGCTCGCGCTACGGGCGCGAGTCGGTCGGCCAGATTATCACCTTCGGGACGTTGAAGGCGCGGGCGGCGTTCCGCGACGTGGCCCGCACCTTGCGCCTCGAGGTGGGAGACGTGGATCGGCTCACCAAGACGATCCCGTCGGGCCCCGCCTACTCGCTGAGCCTCGCCGAGGCGGCCGAGAAGGTGCCGGAGCTGCGCGCGGCCGCCGAGCAGGACGAGCGGGTCCGCAAGGTGCTCGACCTCGGCTCGCGCATCGAGGGGCTGGCCCGGCACGCCTCGGTGCACGCCGCGGGCATCGTGATCGCCCCCGGGCCGCTCACGGAGTACGTCCCCGTCTGCATCGCGCCCCAGGTGCCGGACGCGATCATCACGCAGTACGACATGGTGGGGCTCGAGCAGGTGGGGATGCTGAAGATCGACATCCTGGGCCTGAAGACGTTGACCGTGATCCACGACGCGGTCGCCATGGTGCGCGAGCGGCACGGGACCCCGCTCGACATGGACGCGCTCGACCTCGAGGATCCCGCGGTGTACCGGCTGCTCCGCTCGGGGCGCACCGCCGGGGTGTTCCAGTTCGAGTCGCCGCTCGCGACGGACACGCTGCGCAACATGCAGTGCGACCGGTTCGACGACCTGGTGGCGACCAACGCGCTGCTCCGCCCGGGGCCGCTCGACACCGGCATGCACCTCGTCTTCATCAACCGCAAGCTGGGCCGCGAGCAAGTGCGCTACCCCCACCCCGCGCTCGAAGAGATCCTCAAGCCCACCTACGGCGTCATCACCTACCAGGAGCAGGTGATGCGGATCGCCAACGTGCTGGCCGGGTTCTCGCTCGCCGAAGCGGACGTGCTGCGCAAGGCGGTGGGGAAGAAGGACCAGGAGCTGATTCAGCAGGAGCTCGGCCGCTTCGTCGAACGCGCCGTGGAGCGCGGCCACGACCGGCGCGGCATCGCGGACATCGCCGCCCAGATCGAGACGTTCGGCCGGTACGGGTTCAACAAATCGCACGCGGTCGCCTATTCCGTTCTCTCCTATCAGACCGCCTGGCTCAAGACGCATCATCCCGCCGAATTCATGGCGGCACTGCTCTCATCGGAAATCGGCAACACCGACAAGGTCGTGCAATACATCGCCGGGGCCCGCGAGCTGGGGCTCGAGGTGCTCCCGCCCGACGTGAACGAGTCGGGGTTCAAGTTCACGGTGGTCGGCGAGCGCCGGGTGCGGTGCGGCCTCGGGGCCGTGAGGAACGTCGGCCAGAGCGCCATCGAGTCGATCATCGCCGGACGCCGGGCGGCAGGGCCGTACCGCTCGCTCGTGGATCTGTGCGAGCGGATCGACCTCCGGCTCTGCAACAAGCGCGTGGTGGAGGCGTTGATCGACGCCGGGGCCTGCGATTCGCTCGGCGGGCATCGGGCCCAGCTCGTGGCCGCGCTCGACACGGAGTTCTCCGAGGCGCAAGCCCGCCAGGAGGACCGCGATTCGGGCCAAGTCGCGTTGTTCGGCGAGGAGACGCCCATCCCACATCCCGCATCCCGCCTCCCGGACGTCGAGGCCTGGACCGAGCACGACCGCCTGACGCGCGAGAAGGGCGTGCTCGGCTTCTTCATCTCCGGGCACCCCCTCGCCAAGTACCGCGCGGAGGTGGAGCTTTTCGGGACCCGGACGACGGCGACGCTGGGCCAGTGGAGCGACCAGCGCGTCGCGATCGCCGCGCTGGTGACCGCCGTGAAACGACAGATCTCCAAGCGCAGCGGCGCCGAGTACGCCCGGCTCACGCTGGAGGACTTCCACGGCACCGCGGAGGCGCTGGTCTTTCCAGAGGCGTGGGCCAAGCTGAACGACGTCATCCACGCCGACGGGGCGCTGCTGTTCACGGGCGGTCACAGCGCGCGGGACCGGGAGGAGGAGCAGGCGCCCTTCATCGTCGACGCGGCCCGCCCGCTGGACGAGCTGAAGGGCAGCGGGGCGATCGGGATCGCCCTGCGCTGGCCCAGCGCGGACCCGCCGCCACCCGACGTGGCGCGGGCGGTCGCGGCGCTGTGCGCCTCGCACCCGGGCCCGGCGCCGGTGCTGCTGGAATACGGGGGGAACGGCACCCAGGCGCGGCTGCGGAGCCGGTCCCTGCGCGTGGCGGTGGCGGACGACTTGCTGGCGGCGCTGCGGGACTTGCTCGGCGCCGAGCGCGTGCAACTCGTGAAGGCGACCTGACTGATGGCGACCCATACGCTCGACTTCGAGCGTCCCCTGCTGGAGCTCGAGCGTCAGATCGAGGAGTTGAAGCGCGTCGCGGGCGAGGGGGCCGTGGACGTGGCGAAGGAGCTGCAGCCGCTCGAGCAGAAGCTGTCCGAGCTGCGCGTGCAGATCTACAGGAATCTCACGCCCATGCAGCGGGTCCAGGTGGCGCGGCATCCCAAGCGCCCCTACGCGCTGGACTATCTGCGCAGCGTCTTCAGCGACTTCGTGGAGCTGCACGGCGACCGGCTGTTCCGCGACGATCCGGCGATCGTGGGAGGATGGGCGCGCCTCGACGGGCAGACCGTCATGGCGATCGGGCATCAGAAAGGGCGGGACACGAAGGAGAACCTGCGGCGCAACTTCGGAATGGCCCACCCCGAGGGGTATCGCAAGGCGCTACGCCTGATGAAGCTGGCCGAGAAGTTCCACGCCCCTGTCGTCACTCTGGTGGACACGCCCGGCGCCTACCCCGGGATCGGCGCCGAGGAGCGCGGGCAGGCCGAGGCGATCGCCCACAACCTGCTCGAGATGGCGGGGCTCCGGACCCCGATCCTCACGGCCATCATCGGCGAGGGCGGCTCCGGCGGCGCGCTCGGCGTCGGGCTCGGCGACCGGGTGCTGATGCTCGAGAACGCCGTGTACTCGGTGATCTCGCCCGAAGGGTGCGCCGCGATCCTGTGGAAGGACGCGAGCCAGCGCGAGCGCGCCGCCGAGGCGCTGAAGATCACGGCCCAGGACCTGTTGCAGCTCGGCGTCATCGACGAGATCGTACCCGAACCCCCGGGCGGCGCCCACGCCGACCCCGACGCCACGGCCGAGACGCTCGGCTCGGCACTGCGCCGCCATCTCGCCCAGCTCGGCAAGCTGCGGATCGTCAAGCTCCTCAAACGGCGCGAGGAGAAGTACCTTTCGATGGGTGCACTCAGCGGGAAATGAGTTGAGTTCCGTCGTCGAAGTCCGGTTCAAAGGGAACCGCAAGGAATACTTCCTCTGGCCGTTTGACGACGCGCTCGCCCTGCACGAGGCGGTGATCGTGGAGGTCGAGCGCGGGCACGACTACGGCCGGGTCTCCGCCACGGGAGCGACGGCCGAGCGCAAGTGCGGCGGCGGCTGCCACGGGTGCGCGCTCGCGGAGGGGGCCCCTCCGGCCGTCGAGCGCAAGATCGTGCGCCGCGCCGGCGCCGACGACACCCGAGCGGCGGACCAGCTCCACACCGAAGAGGAGAGCGTCCGGCGCGCCGTGGGCGACCGGGCCCACGCGCACGGCCTCGCGCTGAAGGTGTCGGACGCCGAGTGGCAGTGGGATCGCCGCAGGCTCACGATCTACTTCACGGCCGAGCAGCGCGTGGACTTCCGGGCGCTGGTGCGGGACCTGGCGAGTCTGTTCCACGCGCGCATCGAGCTACGCCAGATCGGCGCGCGGGACGAGGCGAAGCGGTTGGACGGCGTGGGTCGCTGCGGCCGCCAGTACTGCTGCTCGAGCTGGCTGCCGGAGCTCCGGCCCGTGAGCCTGTCGCTCGCCAAGGACCAGCACCTCTCGCTCAACCCGTCGCAGATCTCGGGGGGGTGCGGGCGGCTGCTGTGCTGCCTCCGCTACGAGCACGACTTCTACGTGCAGGCGCGCAAGCGCTTCCCCAAGGAGGGCAAGGTGCTGCGCACGGCGGTCGGGCTCGAGCGCGTGCTGGCCGTCGACATCTTCCGCGAGCGCGTGACCCTGCAGGCCGAGTCGGGCGACGCCCGGGTCGTCGCGCTGGAGCGTCTCGCGAGCGAGCTCGAGGCGGTCGCCGCCGGCGGACCCCCCGGTGCCTAAGTTCTATCTCACGACGGCGATCGACTACTCGAACGGCGAGGCACACCTGGGCCACGCCCTCGAGAAGATCGGCGCCGACTGCATCGCGCGGTATCGGCGCCTGCGCGGCGACGACGTCCACTTCGTGATGGGGATGGACGAGCACGGTCAGAAAGTCGCGCAAGCGGCCGACAAGAACCACCTGGCGCCGCAGGCGTGGGTGGACCGCATCGCCGCCCGCTTCGCCGACACGTGGCGGCGCCTCGCCTGCTCCCACGACGACTGGATCCGCACGACCGAGCCGCGGCACGCCAAGTCCGTCACCGCGTTCATCGACCGCATCCGCGAGCGGCATCCCGACGACCTGTTCTCGGGCGAGTACGAGGGGCTGTACTGCGTGGGCTGCGAGGAGTTCAAGCAGGAGTCGCAAATCGTCAACGGGCGCTGCGTGGAGCACCCGACGCTCGATCTCATCCGGATGAAGGAGACCAACTACTTCTTCCGCCTGAGCCGGTACGCCCAGCAGATCCACGGGCTCATCACGTCGGGGGAGTTTCGCGTGGAGCCCGCGATCCGACGGAACGAGGTCCTGCGCCTGCTCGAAGACGGGCTGCAGGACGTCTCCATCTCCCGCGCCCGCTTTCCATGGGGCATCCCCTTCCCGGGAGCGGCCGATCACACGGTGTACGTGTGGTTCGACGCGCTCATCAACTACATCACCGCGGCGGGTTTCCCCGAGCCCGGCTTCGAGCGACTCTGGCCCGCCGACCTCCACGTGATCGGCAAGGGGATCACACGGCTCCACTGCGCCCTGTGGCCCGCCATGTTGCTCAGCGCGGAGCTGGCGCTCCCGCGCCAGGTGTGGGCGCACGGCTACGTGCAGTGGGGCGGCGCCAAGGTCTCCAAGTCGAGCGGGGACACGCTCAGCGTGGACGAGGCGATCGACTTCCGCGGTGCCGACGCGCTGCGCTACTTCCTGCTGCGCGAGATCGGGTTCGAGAACGACGGCGACTTCACCTGGGAGCGGTTCGACGCCCGCTACACGTCGGAGCTGGCGGACACGTTCGGGAACCTGGTGTCCCGCTCGCTCGCCATGCTGCACCGCTATCGCAGCGGCACGGTGCCGCGCGACCCCGCTCCGCACACTCCCGCGATCGAGACGGCGACGCGGGAGACCGTCGCCGCGTACGCGCGCGCCATGGACGCGCTCGCGCTCGAGCAGGGCGCGGCGCAGTGGATGGAGCTCGCGGCGCGCGCCAACCGGTACATCGAGGAGACCGCACCGTGGAAGCTCGCGAAGGCGGGCCGGGACGCGGAGCTCGACACGGTGCTCGCGACCCTGGCCCGCACCGTGGCCCGGCTCGCGGTGCTCGCCGCCCCCTTCATCCCCGGCGCGGCCCGAACGGTCTGGGCGCTGTTCGGCGAGCGAGCCCCCCTCGAGACGATTCGCCTGGACGACCTCGAATCGCTCTCAGCCGAGCGTCTGCAAGTGGCCAAACCGCCGGTACTTTTCCCGAAGCCCGAGCGCACTCCGCATGGTGCCCGGAAGCTGGTGACGTAGCTCACGACGCCGCGTGTTGACGGCTTCTGCCGCGGCTCGTATGTTAGCACTCCCACCACGGGAGCCGGACCCAACGCCCTGTCCGGCATTGCGTTACAGTTGGCGGTGCCGTTTCATGCGACGCCGATCATGTGCAGTTGACGCGAGGTAGCGAATTAGCCGCATGCGCAGGAAAACGGAGCGACGCTGGACCGTCATGCTGGTGCCTCACGGCTCGGGAGCCTCCCGTGCCGTGGAGCTGTCGCAGACGGTGGTGAAGGCCCTGGTGGGGATCGGGAGCGTGATCGCGCTCCTGTTCCTCGTGCTGGGCGGCGCCGCCATCGCGCGCGGGGTCAGCATCACGCGGAGCCGCGCGCTCGAGCGGGAGAACCGTCTCCTGGCCGACGAGATCCAACGCATGCGCGAGCGGCTGGTCGGTTTGCGCGACACGCTCACCAGGTTCAGCGCGCGGGAGCAGGAGCTGCGCCTGCTGGCGGGGCTCAACCCCACCGACGCCGGCGTGCAGCGGGGCGGCATCGGCGGCCCGTCGGGGAGCTGGTCGGAGCGCGACAGCCTCGCGGCGCTGGGCCCGAACGGCCAGCAGGCGCTCGCCGCCCGCGTAGACATGGACGAGCTGCTGCGCCGCGCCAACATCCTGGTCCGCTCGGTGAACCAGGCGTACGACTCGCTGTCGAGCCACCGGGCCCAGCTCGCCGCCTACCCCTCCATCATGCCCACCAGGGGTTGGCTCACGAGCGCCTTCATGGCCGAGCGCGTGCACCCCATCCTCCATCTCGCGCGGCCGCACGAGGGGATCGACGTAACCGCGCAGATGGGGGCCGAGATCGAGGCGCCCGCCTCCGGCATCGTGACCGACGTCAAGTGGGAAGAGGGGTACGGCAACATGGTCACCCTCGATCACGGGTACGGCCTCGTCACCCGCTACGCACACTGCTCCAAGATCCTCGTGGCCCGCGGTCAGCGCGTGAAGCGCGGCCAGAAGATCGCGCTCGTGGGGTCGACCGGCCTGTCCACCGGCCCGCACCTGCACTACGAGGTGTGGGTCAACGGCAAACCGGTGAACCCGATCAAGTACGTCCTCCCGGACGCGATCGTGGATTGATAAGCGGCTAGGCGGTTAGGCGGTTAGATGGTTGGTAAGTGAAGGGGGGCTCCGGCGACCGCAGCCCCCCTCATCATTCTATCCGTCTACCCGCCTAACCGCCTACTTTGAGAAGTTCACCTTCGGCGCCTGCGCGGCGCCGGGCTCCAGCTCGAAGTACGGGCGCGGCCCCTTCCCGAGCAGCTTCGCCGTCAACACCTGCGGAAACCGCCGGATGTAGGCGTTGTACCGGTTGACCGCGTCGTTGTAGTCCTGGCGCGCCACCGCGATGCGGTTCTCCGTGCCCTCGAGCTGGTCCTGGAGCGCGCGGAAGTTCTCGTTGGACTTGAGCTGCGGATAATTCTCGGCGATCGCGAGCAGCCGCCCCAGCGGTGCGGTGAGCGCGGCGTTGGCCTGCGCCATCTGCTGCAGATCGCCTGACTGCACCGCCCCCGCGAGCTTCGCGCGCGCGTCGGCCACCGCAATGAAGACCGTCTGCTCCTGCTTGGCGTACCCCTTCACGGTCTCGACGAGATTCGGCACCAGGTCGGCCCGCCGCTGCAGCTGCACCTTGATCTGGGAGGCGGCGGCGTTCACCTGCTCGTCCAACGTCTGGATCGTGTTGTACCCGCATCCCCACGTCCCCACGGTCGCCGTCGCCATCACAGCAGCCATCAATCGTTTCACGTGCGTCGATCCTTTCACGAGAGGGTGTTGACGAACTCGGCGGTGCGCGCCACCGCCGCGAGATAGGCGGCCGCCCGGGGATCGCGCGCCGCGAGCGCGAGCCGGCTCCGGCCGCGCACGTGCGCCACCACGTCCTCCAGCGACTCGGGCGGAAACCCGATCACCGCCGCGGCCTGGCGCGCGAGATCCTCGGGCTCGGCTGGCGCCGTCCGCCCCGCTAGGCGGAGCGCCGTGCGCAGCATCGTGAACACCCCGGCGGTGCTCCCCACGATCACCTGCGTCAGGCGCTTGGGATCGCTGCGGAACGCGGCGTACAGCTGCCGCAGGCGAACGAGCTTGCCCATGAGCTCGGACTCGAGCTGACGCCGCAGATCCTCGCGCCGCACGCTGATCCCCGCCCAGGGATCCCGCCCGGCGAGCACCCGGTGCGCGTGGCGGATCTCCTCATACTCGATCGCGAAGGCGTCCGCCGACGCACGCCACTCCCGCTCGGCGAGGATCAGCGGCGCGGGATTTCCCGCGCGCACCCAGCGGGCGAGCGCCGGCTCGAGCGCCACGAACAGGCCCTCGTCCACCGCGTCGCAGATGAGCAACGTATTCACGTCCGAGCGGCCGGGCACGTGAGTGCCGCTCGCGGCCGAGCCGTACAAGAGCAGCGAGACGAGACGACCGCCAAGGGCCTGAGACACGCCGTCCGCGAACTGCTCGGGCGTGAGCTGCGCCATCAGAATCTCCCTCCCGCACCACCGCCGGAGAAGCCACCACCGCCGCCGAAGCCGCCAAACCCGCCACT
>QHUL01000008.1 GCA_003222115.1 Gemmatimonadota bacterium
CCTTCAGGTGATCGAAATCTGCTGCGGCAGGACACGCAAAATCAGCGACGAACGTCACTGCAACCCGAGCCAGGCGATCGCTATTCTCATGGATCCCGTCACGGTCGAGATCATCAAAGGGAAACTCCTCGCCACCGCGGACGAGATGGGGATCATCCTCGCCCGCACCAGCATGAGCCCCGTGATCTACGAAGTGCTGGACTTCGCCTGCGGGATCACCGACGCGGACGCCCAGCTCGTCGCGCAGACGAACGGCATCACGCTGTTCACCGGAACCTTCGCCATGCAGGTGCAGAGCATTCTGCGGAAGTACGCGGGCCGCATCGCCCCAGGCGACATCTACATGACGAATGACCCGTACGCCGGCGGGACGCACACCGCCGACATCGCCCTGATCAAGCCGGTGTTTGTCGGGAATCAGCTGATCGCCTTCGCCATCGCGGTCGCGCACTGGAGCGAAGTCGGCGGCAAGGTACCCGGCAGCCTGTCGCCTGACGCGACGGAAATCTTCCAGGAAGGCGTGCAGTTCCCCCAGCTGCGCCTGTTCCGAGGCGGTGAGCTGGTAGACGAGGTCGTCGACATCATCGCCGCCAACGTGCGCCTGCCCAAGATGTCGCTGGGGGACCTCAACGCCGAAATCGCCGCCGTCCGCATCGCCGACGCACGCCTGCAGGAAATCTGCGCCCGTTATGGCGTCGGCGCGCTGCGGCATACCTTTACCGACATCCTCGACCATGGCGAGCGCACAAGCCGGAAGGCGATCGCCGAGATCCCCGACGGCGTCTACGCGGCCGACGACTACATCGACGGCGATGGGATCAGCGGGGCGCAGATCCCGATCCACGTCAGCGTCACGGTGGCCGGGGACGAGATGACGATCGACTTCACCGGTACCAGCCCCTCGGTCGCCGGCCCGATCAACTGCGCGCGAGGCGCCTTGATGTCGGCTACCAAGACGATCTTCAAAGCGATTACAGATCCGCAGGCTCCAAGCAACGAGGGCTGGTTCCGCCCTCTGCGCATCGTGATTCCCGACAACACGGTGTTCAGCGCCACCAAGCCGACCCCGACCGGCTGGTACTATGAAGGCTCGGCGTATGTCTCCGAGCTCGTCTGGAAGGCGCTGGCCCCCCTGGCGCCGCACCGGCTGACCGCAGGGAGCTATGTGAGTTTGTGTGCGTCCTACATCGTGGGCACCGATCCGAGGACCAATGAGCTCTTCGTGCATATCGAACCTCACAATGGCGGATGGGGCGCAGGCGTGGACAAGGACGGGGAAAGTGGGCTCATCGCCACCACCGACGGCGACACGTACAACTACCCTGTGGAACTGGTGGAAGGCAAATTCCCGCTCCGGGTGGAGCGGTACTCGTTCAACGTGGAAGATGGCGTCGGCGCCGGCCGCTTCCGCGGCGGATACGGGCTGGTCCGCGAGTACCGCATCCTGACCGGCCGCGCGGGTACGTACGCCAGCATCGGCCGGTCAATCGAGCGACCGTGGGGAGTCGCCGGCGGCCGTCCCGGAACCGTGAACTACATGGAGATTACGACTGACGAGCAACAGTATCGCGGAGCCAGAGTTCCGCACACACCGCTCGCGGAAGGCAGCCTGGTTCGCATCGTCACCGGCGGCGGGGGCGGCTACGGGTCCCCGCTGGATCGGGATCCGGGTCGCGTCCTGGATGACGTGCTGGACGGCCTCATCACGCTGGAGCAGGCCTGTACCGTTTATGGCGTCATTATCCGCGAGGAGGCTCTGGACCGCGATGCGACGCAGCGGGAGCGGACCCAGCGGTCGCAGGGAGCCGCACGGTGAGCCTGCGCCTGGCAGCCGACATCGGAGGAACCTTCACCGATCTCGTCGTCTTCGACGAGGTCAGCGGCGATATCGATGTGGCCAAGGCCCTGACCACACCGCGCGCGTTCGCCGACGGGGTTATGGACACGATTGCCGTCGGCGAGGTGAGCCTCGCGGATGTGGGCTACGTGGTCCACGGCACGACCATCGTCATCAATGCGATCACCGAACGCAAAGGGGTCAGGACCGCGCTGGTCACCACGGCCGGGTTTCGCGACGTGCTGGAGATCGGCCGCGGCAACCGCCCTGACCTGTATAACATGCGGTTCGAGAAGCCGCGCCCATTCGTCCCCCGGCGCTGGCGGTTTGAGGTGCGGGAGCGCATCGACCGGGACGGACAGGTGCTCCGGCCATTGCGGCCCGAAGACCTCGACGCCGTCGTCGCGCGCTGCCGCCGTGATGAAATCCAGGCCATCGCCATCTGCCTGCTGCACGCCTACGCCAACCCGGCGCACGAAGATGCCTGCGCCGCCTATCTCCAGCGCCATTTGCCAGACGTGGCGATCTCGGCGTCGCACGACATCACGCGGGAATGGCGCGAGTACGAGCGCAGCAGCACCACCGTGCTCAATGCCTACGTGCAGCCGATCGCCGACACCTACCTTGGACAGCTGGAAGCCGCCCTCGGCCAGGGCGGACTGCGCGGCGAGCTGCACGTCATGCAGTCAAACGGAGGCACGACGCCATTCAGTGCGGCCCGGCACCAGCCTATCTATCTGATCGAATCCGGGCCTGTCGCCGGGGTGATGGGCGCCGCCATGGTCGGGCAGTTGATCGAGCAGCCCAACGTCATCTCCATGGATATCGGCGGCACCACGGCCAAATGTTCTCTGATCGAAGACGGCCACCCGAAGGTCAGCACGGAGTACAAACTTTTCAAAACTCGTCTCTTTCCCGGATATCCCATCCAGGTCCCCGTCGTGGACATCGTCGAGATCGGCGCGGGCGGTGGATCGATCGCCAGGTTTGACGACGGCGGCGCGTTCAAGGTCGGTCCGGCGAGCGCGGGCGCGGATCCCGGACCCGCCTCCTACGGCCGGGGCGGAACAGAGCCCACCGTCACCGACGCGAAGCTGCTCGCCGGCGTCATCAACCCCGACTATTTCCTCGGCGGCCGCCTGCGCCTCGACGTCGAGGCGGCACGCCGCGCGATGCAGAAGGTCGCCGATCGGCTACAGACCACCGTCGATGACGCGGCCGTGGCTGTCATCCGGCTGGTGGACGCGAACATGATCAACGCCTTGAAGCTCGTCTCGGTCCAGCGCGGATACGATCCACGGGATTTCATCCTGGTGGCCAGCGGCGGCGGCGGCGCGATGCATGCGGCGGCGCTGGGACAGGAGCTGGGGGTGCGGGAGGTCGTGGTGCCCAACTATCCCGGTTACTTCTCGGCCCTGGGCATGCTCATGACCGAGCAGCGCGTCGACCTGGTGCGCACGCAGCTAAACCGCACCAGTGAGCTCTCGATCGACGCCGTGGTCCGCACGCTCACAGCACTGCGTGAGGAAGTCGAGGCCCAGTTTCGTCACGACGGGGTGGCGCCGTCACATCTCCTCTTTCGCTACGGTCTCGACGCCCGGTACCATGGCCAGGACCACACCGTGAGCATCGCGCTTGACCTCAACGGCACGACGACCATGACCTCACTCGAGCAGCTCTTTCATACGGCGCACAAGAAGCTCTATACGTTCGAGCTCGCGCAGACCCCCATCGAGGTGGTGAACTACCGGCTGACCGGGCTGTACGCCTCCCGCCGCCCTGAGATCAGACGGCTGCAGGCGAAACATGCGAGCGGATCGGAGCGGAAGGGCAGCCGGCCGGTGAATTTCGGGGACGCCGGGGTGCTCGCGGTGCCGGTCTATGAGCGAGAGGCGCTGGCGCCAGGCTTTCACTGTAGCGGTCCGGCAATTGTGGAGGAACCGTCCTCGACGACGCTGATCTATCCTGGCCAGCGGATGGAGGTAGATCCGTACGGACAGCTACGCATCCACATGCGCGCACAGGCTGCCGGGGCATGATGGCATGAGCGCTGACGTTCCGGAAGTCAGCCTGGTGGAAGTGAGCAAGCGGTTCGGAGAGATTACCGCCATTGAGGACATTTCGCTTGAGATCCGCCAGGGCGAGTTTCTCACCCTATTGGGGCCCAGCGGCAGTGGAAAGACGACTCTGCTTCGTCTCATCGGCGGATTCGAACATCCGACGACCGGACGCGTGCTCATCCGCGGCGAGGATGTGACGGGGGTGCCCCCGAACCGGCGGAACACCAGCACCGTCTTTCAGGACCTCGCCCTATTCCCTCACATGAGCGTGGGTCGCAACGTGGAATACGGGTTGATGCTTCGCGGAGTTCCAGACGCGCCACGACGAGAACAGGCTGAACGCCTGCTGCACCTGGTTGGCCTGGAAGGCTTCTACCGCCGCAACGTCAGCCGCCTCAGCGGCGGCCAGCGCCAGCGGGTGGCGCTGGCCCGATCCCTGGTCCTCGAGCCCGCGGTCCTCCTCCTCGATGAGCCCCTCACGGGACTTGACGAGAAGTTTCGCGAGCAGATGCAGGTCGAGCTCAAAAACCTCCACGCCCGGCTGGGCACGACCTTCGTCGCCGTGACGCATAACCAGGAGGAAGCCCTGTCGATGAGCGACCGGGTGGCCGTCCTGCGTGACGGCCGCCTGGAGCAGATCGGACCTCCGGGGGAACTGTACGAGGCACCGCGCACCGAGTTCGTCGCGGACTTCATCGGGTCGGCAAATTTGCTCCGCGGGGACCTGGTCGATCCGGGCATGACCTTTCGCAGTCACGGTCTTGTGCTGCGCGCCCGCGTGGCCAGCGGCGTGGGGGTCGGACCCGCGGTGCTGATGGTCCGCCCGGAGCGCATCGTCATCGGTCCGGAGGCGGCCAGGCAGACGAACCGGTATGAGGCCCGCGTGGATACGGTGATCTACAAAGGAGCCGTCGTGGAGGTGTACCTCGTGCTCGACACAGGGCAGCGCCTGCGTGCCCACCAGCGCACCGGCGGCGCGCAGCAGATCCCATCGGCCGGTTCGCGCGTCACGGTGGGATGGGACGCGGGAGATAGCATCGTCCTCCCCAGCGTTCCCGCACGACACGTGGCGGACGAACGAGAGGAGGTGAAATCAGATTCGCGGTCGCGCGCACCCAGATAGGGGAGTCCAGAAGGGGGGTACCCATGGATAATCTGTACGATCACCCATCGAACATCAGCCGGCGCCAGTTCCTGAAGTTGCTGGGAGTCGGGGGGCTGAGCCTCGGCCTGGGAGGCATCGAGCTGCTGCGGCGGCCGGGCTTTTCCGCTGCGCAGCAGAAGCAGACGGTTCAATTGACCTTTTGGGCCAGCGGCACCATGACCATCGAGCAGTACTGGCAAAAGCTCGAGCAGCAGGAAGGCATTAAGGTCAACTTCACCGACAACGGCAATGATCCGGGGCCGGTGATCAGCAAGCTGATCTTCGGCAACGCGCAGCAACTCTACGACGTCGGCGGCCTGCAGGGCGGCGCGGAGAAGGAACTCGCCGTGCGGGGTCAGCTGGAGCCGTGGGATGAATCCAAAATTCCCAACTACAAGACCCTCTGGCCCTGGGCGAGAGACATCCCGTACATCCGCTACCAGGGGAAACTCTACGGCATCCCCACCGTCATCAACGCCGACTCCGTGATCTACCTCCCCGAGAAAGTCGGGAAGGTCGACACCTATGCGGTCGTCTTCGATCCCAAACTCAAGGGGAAGACGGCGATGGAAGATGCCTGGATCAATAGCGCCATCTTCACCGCCATCTATCTCAAGGAGAACAACCTGCAGAAGATTGGGAACCCCGGCAACCTCACCAAGGACGAACTCGGCGCGGTCATGGAGTTCCTCATCAAAAAGAAGAAGGATGGACAGTTCCGCACCTTCTGGAACGGCTGGGAGCAGGGTGTGCAGCTCGTCACCAGCCAGGAGGTATGGGCGATGACCGGATGGGAGCCCATCGTCTACGCTGCCCGCCGGGCCGGCGTGAAGGCGGACTATGCGGTGCCGAAGGAGGGGTACGAGGGTTGGTCCAACGACCTCCTGCTCTTCAAGGGCGCCGGCCAGCGCGGCAGGAAAGACGCCGCGCATCGCTTTGCCAACTGGGAACTGGGCGGGTACTACGGCAACGCCCTCGGCAAGCTGCGCGGGTACATGGTCCCCACCGACAACAACGTCACCTACGCCAAGGCCCACCCTCAGGAGTGGCCGATGCAGGAACAGAAGGACCTCGCCGATCACGTGAAGTCGAAGTTCTTCAGCATGAAGGGGGCCATCTACTGGCAGAACGTTCGTCCAGACAACTTCCAACTGTACGAGGAGTGGTGGCAGAAGCTTCGCAACGCGTAAACCCGATTCGCCGGGGGGGCGTCGCCGCCTCCCCGGCGGCCGCAGGCCTGGGGGGCCCGGGACTCTACCTGGCCTTGCCCACATACGTCATTGTGGTGGTGCTGGCTGTGGCCCCGCTGGCGCTGCTCGTCTTCTGGAGTTTCTGGCGCTACGACCCCGCGACCTACTGGATCAAACCTGATCTCTCGTTTGACGCCTACCAGACGATCGTCAGTAGCGGCCGGTTGGCGGTCATCATCAAGACCGCGCGTATTGCGG
>QHUL01000009.1 GCA_003222115.1 Gemmatimonadota bacterium
GCCCGCGCCCGAGACGTCGAACACCTCGCGCGCCATCGCGGGGATGCGGCTGATCTGCTGGTCCTTGGTGACGAGCACCATCCCCTCGCCGCCCAGCGTGAGGAGCAGGTTGTCCACGCCCAGCTTGCCGAGCGTCGTGGGCAGGGCGTCGGGGTGCGCCAGGTCGAGCGTGGCGCCCATCGCCTGCTCCAGCTCGCGCCGGTTCGGCTTGAACACCGTGGCGCCGCGGTAAGCGAAGAAGTGCTTGAACTTGGGGTCCACCACGACGGGAACGCCACGCCGCTGCGCCAGAGCCATCGCGCGCTCGATCACCGCCTGGGTCAGCGTCCCCTTGTTGTAATCCTCGACGACGAGGGCATCGACGTTCGCCATGGCGCGGTCGAGCTCCGCCGCGAGCTGCTCCTCGGTGTGCGGCGTGATTGCCTCCTCGGTCTCCTCGTCGATCCGCACCACCTGCTGGCCGCGCGCCGTGACCCGCGTCTTGGACGTGGTGGGCCGCGCCGCCGCGACCACGATGTGATCGTCGGCCAGCCGGTTCTGCGCCAGCTCGCCGCGCAGCGAGTCGCCGCGCGCGTCGTCCCCGATCACCGCCACGAGGCGGCACTCGGCGCCCGTGGCCGCGACGTTGGCGGCGACGTTCGCCGCGCCGCCCAGCGCGTAGCGCCGCGTGTGCACCGTCACCACCGGCACCGGCGCCTCGGGCGAGATCCGCTCGGCCTCCCCCGACAGATAGATGTCGAGCATCGCGTCGCCCACCACCACGATGCGCTGCGACACCATCTTGCGGAGCAGGGTCTCGAGGCGGTCCCGGGTGAGCCGAGTCTCGGTGGTGAGGGGAGTCACGGAACCCTACCAAACGTGGGGAGTGGGGAGTGGTACCCTTCGGTGCGAACCGGAGCCTCGGCACGCGCCGTCACGAACCACTCCCCACTCCCCACGCCGTTTGCTTCCACGAACCACTCCCCACTCCCCACGATTTGTTTCCCTCACGGCACCTGTCCCTCTCTCCGAAACCGATAGCTGACGGCAATCGAGCCCACCCATTTCGTGTCGCTCGCTCCCGTCACGTGTCCCGCGTTGTGAATGAAATGCACTCCGCCGTTTCCGGCGAGCCCCACGGGGCCGCGGTCCCAGTTCGCGCCCAGGGCGAGCCGCACGGTGCGCTCCACCACGCCGGCGAACAGCCTCGGCGTCGAGCCGAACGCCGTGAGCGGGGGATAGGGGAGCCGGGGGTCGCCCTCTCCCTGGCGCAGCAGCGTGACTTCCGGTGCCAGGAGGAGTCCGCTGCCGTGGAGCATCGTCAACTTGAACGTCGCCTGGTCGTAGTCGTCGAAGTTCCGGCCGGTGCCGAGGAAATGATACAGAGGCACCTCAACGTTGTCTTGATTGCGGTAGGTGAGGTTGGAAACTTGCGTATAGAACAAACACCAGTCTATGCCGGTCCTGCCCACTCCTCCCTTGGCCCCGACCGTGAATCCGTAGCTCGCCGGCAGCAAGTCGGCCGGGCCCTTGTGCTCGATCTTGACGTCGTCGAGCATGAACTGGCCGAACAAGGTCACGGTGGCGTGGCGCTCAAAGTCCAGGCCTAGAAAGTTGTTTACCGTAGTCCCCGTGTTCAGCTGCTCGAGGTAGCCCACGTTGAGGATGTTGAGATACCAGGGCTCGATCTCGCGGCCGGGCCCCGAGAGCACCGAGCCCTCCCACAGCGCCACGGTCCAGCGCCGGCCCGGCCGAGTCCACAGCCGGTGCTGCACCATGTAGCGGTGGGCAAGGGCGCCCGTCGAGTCGATCCGGTCGTCGAGCTGCGTGACGATTGCCTGAAGCTGGAAGCGCGCCGTCCCGACGGTGAAGCCCAGGTGGTCGAGCCCGTAGGGGTTGTCCGACAACAGCAGTCCCTGGATGCCGCTCGGGCCCCAGTTGCGGTCCAGCCGCCCAAAGAACAACTCGCCGAGCCGCCACCGTGCCGCTATGTACGACTCAGCAACGCGGCCGGCGATGACGCGGTCCTTCTTCCCGAACCAGTCAGGGTCGTACTTCAGGCGCGTGTCGAAGTACTCGCGCCGGCGCCGGTCACTTCGCCGGTGACACGCAGCCAGGGGCGCTCGGTCGCGGGCGGTCGCAGGTCCGCGAGGATGTCACGCACGATGCGGCGCTCGGCGGTGTTGAGGCCTGTCGTGTCCGCCGCCTCGAGCGCGCGCACCAGATCGTCCGCGTGGAGCGGCCGGGTGAGTGGCGTGGGGTCGGCGAGCGCGCCGCGCGCGATCAGGTGCTCGACGTAGGGCATCGCCCAGTGATGGAGCGGCACGTAGGGCGACGCGCCCTGCGCGGCGGCGGTGACCGGGAGCCCCGCTGCGAGACAGAGCAGCAGGGTACGCACGCTCACGGGAGGTGCACCGGCCCGCCGAAGCGGAACGCCCCCTTCACCTGGCCGACAAAGCGGGTGTCCGACGCCCCCGACACGTGGTCCTTGTTGCTGACGAAGTGCAACGCGGCGTCGAAATCGAGGTCAACGCGCCGCAGCAGCTGGGCTCGGCCGGTGAGACCGAGGCGCAGCGTCCGCTCGATCACGCCCCCGAATATCGTCGGACCGTAGTCCGGCAGGGGCTGATTCACGAGGCGCAAATCGCCCTCGCCCTGCTCGAGGAAGACGAGCTCGGGCGACAGGGTGATCATGGGACGGGGCACGAGGGAGGCGCTCACCCCCAGCTCGAGATAGTCGGCGAAGTTCTGCCCCAACCCGACGCCGCGCAGCATAACCGCGCTCTCGGGCTCGGTTGATCGGTAGGCCCAGCGAGTGACGACCGAGCCCCAGGCCCGGGCGGCCACGCCATGTCCCGCGGGAAAGTCTATCAGGCCCATCAGGCCGAGTCGGCTCGGGACCCGGTCGCAGCAGCCGCCCGAGAGGAAGCCCGAGCTGATCCCCTGGATCATCAGGCTGCCTTGCAGCGCCACGTGTCGCGGCAGCCCGATGCGCACCGAGCCCGCGACGATTGATTTCTGGTTGTCGGGGAGGCTGTCGTCCGCGCGCGTGACGAACGACAGCTTCATCGGATTGAGAAACCGCAGCTCGAACGCCCGGTTCGGTCCGTACCACAACGTGGCGTTGTCGATCGACGCCGTGAGCCAGCGCCACGGCCGCACCACGAAGCGGGTCGAGGACCAGTAGCGGTGCACCAGCGTGTCGCCGAGGTTCTTCATGTCGTCGAGCTCGGTCGCCAGCACCTCCGCCCGCACGGTGGGGGTGCCCGCGCGGATCATCACATGGTCGTACGAGTACGCGTAGGGCGACGTCACAAAGCCGTCGATCCCGGTGGGGCCCCAGTTGCGCGCCAGCGCTCCCAGGAAGACTTCGCCGTATTTCCCCTGCAGGCTGACGTAGGCGTCGGTGAAGCGCCCGATCGGGTTCAAGTCCTTCTTGCCGGTGTAATCCGGGTCGAGCCTGAGGTAGCGGTCGGTGTACACGTGCGACGACAGCGCGATCGGCCCGACGGCGCCGGCGAGCTGAATGCCGGCCTGGTAGGCGCCGTAGCTCGCGCCCTGGGGACGCAGGGGATCGCGGCGCGCCTGGGTGGCGGCGGACGCGCCGACGTACATGTCGGCCCGGTACAGCGGCACCCCCTCGGGCGCGCTCAGCTCGGCGCGCAGGCGCCGGATCGTCTCGCGCGTGGCGGCCCCTGCGGACGCCGTATCGGCCTCGGCCAGCGCCGCGGCGATCGCCGCACGACGCAACGGCCGCGTCAGCGGGTCGGGGTCCGCGATGACGCCCGCGCGGATCAGGTGCTCCACGTAGGGCATGACCCAGCCGTCGATCGGCACGTAGGGGGACGCCTGCTGGGCGGCGAGGGGCGCGCTCCGGGAGAGCAGGATGGCAACGAGCGACAGGATCGGGGAGCGCATGGAGCGCGGAATTTGGGCTCTGCAGCCGTAAGCCGTAAGCCCTTGGAACTTCCGCTCGGGATGCCTATTGTTCGCCCGCCAATGATGCGGGTTGAGCAGATCCGGGGCGGGGTCGTCGAGTCCTCGCACACGGTCCACGCCGCGGTGGTGGATCGCGAGGGGCGCCTCGTCGCGCGGGCCGGTGATCCCGATCTCGTGACCTTCTGGCGCTCCGCGGCGAAGCCGTTCCAGGCCGTGCCGCTCGTGACGGACGGCGTGGTGGAGCGCTTCAAGATCTCGACGGCCGAGCTGGCGCTGTGCTGCGCGTCGCACTCGAGCGAGCCGGAACAGGTGGTGCTGGTGCGCGATCTGCTGGCGAAGATCGGCTGCAGCGAGCGGGACCTGTTGTGCGGCGCCCATCCGCCGCTGTCGGAGCGGGTGGCCCAGGATTACGCCACTCGCGGCGTGCGGCTCACGGCGGTGTACTCGAACTGCTCCGGGAAGCACGCGGGGATGCTCGCGCTGGCGCGCCACCACGGCTGGCCGACCGAGTTCTACACCCGCCCCGAGCATCCCGTGCAGCAGCGGCTGCTGTCGGAGATGGCCGAGTGGAGCGGGGTGGAGCGCGCGCGCATCGGCACGGCGACGGACGGGTGCGGGGTGGTTTGCTACGCGATGCCGCTCAGGAACATGGCGCTCGCGTATGCAAGACTGGGGAGTGGGGAGTGGGGAGTGGTACGCGACGGCGCGAGCCGGAGGGACGGCGCGAACCGTCGGGTACCACTCCCCACTCCCCACGCCGTTGTCCTCGAGGTGATGCTGCGACATCCCGAGCTGATCGCGGGCGAGGGTCGGCCTTGCACCGACATGATGCGCGCGCACCCCGGCCGCGTCGTCGTGAAGGTCGGGGCCGAGGGCGTGTACTGCGGGCTGCTGACGCAGGAAGGCCACGGGGTCGCGCTCAAGGTTGAGGACGGTCACACGGTCGCGGCGGCGCTCGCCATGGCGGCGGTGCTGGCCGAGCTGGGGCTCAGGCCGCAGCCGCCGGCGCTCGTGTCGCACTCCACGGTGAACACGCGGGGGGAAACGGTCGGGGAGCTGCGCGTAAATGGAGGGCTGCAGAAATAAAAAGATGGGGGAAGGGGGAAGGGGGAAGGGTAAGATGAGCCAAGGGAAGGCCCGCGCGCTCGATGCAAAGACGGTCGCACTCGTGCGCGCGGCGGCTGCGCTGGCCGAAGGGCACATCACGGAGCTCGAGCAGCGCTTCCGGGACGCTCGGGCGGCGGGCGTGCCGGACCTGTGGGTGGAGGAGCTGCTGCTCCAGAGCCTGCTGCTGGTGGGCTATCCGCTCGCGCTCGTCGCCTTCGGGGTGTGGCGCGAGGTGACGGGTCCCATCGCCCGTGGCGGCGACAGCGCCGGCGAAGAGCTGGCCCACGAGGAGTGGCAGGCGTGGGCGGAGCGGGGCGCCCAGGTGTGCGCCGCGGTGTACGGGCGCGCCTACCACAAGCTGCTGGTCAATCTCCGCTCGCTGCACCCCGCGCTCGAGGACCTGGTGCTCGTGGACGCGTACGGCAAGGTGATCGGCCGCCCGGGGCTCGACATGAAGCGGCGCGAGCTGTGCACGGTGGCGGCGATCGCGGTGCTCGGCACGGCGCAGCAGCTGCACTCGCACCTGCGGGGCGCGTTGAACACCGGGGCGACGCGGGAGGAGATCGAAGCGGTGCTGGCGCTGGTGGAGCCGGACCTGGATCCGGAACACAAACGGCGCGCGGATGCGCAATGGCAAGATGTGAAGGGAAGGAAGTTGTGAACGCGGAAGGCGGAACGCGGAACGCGGAACGATCAAGTGCGGAATGCGGAGTGCGGAATGCGGAGTTCTCAGTTGAGGGATCGCACCAAGGCCTTTGCGCTCGTTGTAGTCCGGCTGGTCGAGGCTTTGCCACGTACTCGTAGTGCGGACGTTATCGGGCGGCAATTGCTGCGGGCCTGCACGTCCGTCGCGGCGAACTACAGGTCGGCGTGCCGTGCGCGCTCCTACAAGGAGTTCATTGCGAAGCTGGGCATTGTCGAGGAGGAGGCTGACGAGTCGCAGTTTTGGATCGAGCTCCTCGCGGACCTGAAGTTAGCGGACCGCGGTCGCGTCTCGGTCCTCGCGAACGAGGCGGGGGAGCTCGTTGCGATGACGATCGCCTCCATCAAGACAGCGCGGAAGGCGCATACTCCGCACTCCGCATTCCGCACTCCGCACTCATCGGCTGGCGGTCCGGATGTTCATTGACCGAGCCGTCGTGCATGTCGTGGGGGGGGCCGGAGGCGCGGGTGCGTCCAGCTTCCGCCGCGAAAAATTCGTCCCCAAGGGCGGCCCCGATGGCGGGACGGGGGGGGAAGGCGGCAGCGTGTATGTGCGCGCCGACCCCAACCTCCGCACGCTGCTCGACTACCGCTACCGCACCCAGTGGAAGGCGGAGCGCGGCCAGCACGGTAAGGGAAAGAACATGACGGGGAAGTCGGGCGCCGACCTCACCCTGCCCGTGCCGCCCGGGACCGAGGTGCGCGACGCCGACACCGGGGAGCTGCTGGGTGAGGCGCTCGCTCCGGGTGAGCCCATCCTCGTGGGGAAGGGCGGACGCGGCGGCCGCGGCAATGCCGCCTTCGCCACCGCCACGCACCAGAGCCCCCGCGAGTGGGAGCCCGGCGAGTACGGCGTCGAGCGCAACCTCGAGCTCGTGCTCAAGCTCATCGCGGACGTGGGGCTGCTGGGCGAGCCGAACGCCGGGAAGAGCACGCTCTTATCCGTGATCTCGGCGGCCCGCCCCAAGATCGCCGACTACCCGTTCACGACGCTCGAACCCCACCTCGGCGTGGTGGGCCTGTCGGATGGGCGCTCGTTCGTCGCGGCCGACATCCCCGGCATCATCGAGGGCGCGCACGTGGGCAAGGGGCTGGGCCTGCGCTTCCTGCAACACGTCGAGCGGACGCGTGTGATCGCGGTGCTCGTGCCGGTGGACAGCCCGGATCCGCAGGCGACCTACGCGCTGCTGCGACGCGAGGCGGCACTCTACTCACCGGAGCTCGCGGCGAAGCCGCACGTCGTCGTAGTGACCAAGGTCGATCTCGCCGCTCCCCGCTCCCCGCTCCCCGTGATCGTTACGGAGGGCGGGGCACCGCTGGTCGGCATTTCGGCCGTCACCGGAGCAGGCGTACCGGAGCTTTTGGAGACGCTGTGGCAGACCCTCTCCCCGCGACCCGTGACGAGCTAGCGGCCTACCTGGCGCTCGCCCAGGTGCCGGGGATCGGGGCTGCGCGACTGCGCACGCTCGTCGCCGCCTTCGAGAGCGCCGCCGGCGCGTTGCACGCGGCGCACGGCGCCATCGCCGCGCTGCCCGGATTCACCCGCGCCGCCGCGTCGGCGATCCGCGGCACGTCGGCCGCCGCGGGCCGCGCCATCCTCGAAACGCTCGATCGCCTCGGTGCCGCGGTGCTCATTCCCCGCGACCCGGGGTTTCCCCCGCTCCTCGCCGAGATTCCCGATCCCCCGGCGCTGCTGTACGCTTGGGGCGACGTGCGGCTGCTTGGGCGCCCGGCCGCCGCCATGGTAGGGAGCCGCAACCACACGGCGTACGGCGCCGAGGCCGCCCGGCTGCTCGCGGCGGGGGTCGGGGCCCGGGGCGCCGTGGTGGTGAGCGGGATGGCGCGGGGGATCGACGCCATCGTGCACGCCGCGGCGCTCGATGTGGGAGGGCGATCCGTCGGCGTTCTGGGCAACGGCTTCGGCGTGGTCTATCCGGCGGCGAACCGGACGCTGTACGAGAGCATGGTGGCCGCGGGGTGCCTCGTGACGGAGCTCCCGCCGGGCGAGCGGCCGCACGCCCACACGTTCCCGCGGCGCAACCGTCTGATCTCGGGCCTCGCCGGCGTTACCGTCGTGATCGAGGCGGCGCCGACCTCGGGGGCGATCATCACGGCCGACGCAGCGCTCGAGCAGGGGCGCGCGGTGCTCGCCGTGCCGGGTCCCATCACGAGCCCCACGTCGCAGGGCTGCAACAAGCTCATCCAGCAAGGGGCGAAGCCGGCCCTGTGCCCAGGGGACGTGCTGGAGGAGCTGGGGCTCCCGGCGGCTGACGCCGGCCTCGGTTCCAGGAGCCCCGGGGCGCCGCCCCGGGGCCAGCCGCCCGATTTGAGTCCGCTGCAACGGACGCTGTGGGACGCGCTGGTCGCCGAGTCGCAGCACGTCGATGCGCTGGTCGCCGGCGCGGGCGTCGAGGCAGGGGAGGTCTTGACGGCCCTGACGGAGCTGGAGCTGCGAGGCCTGGTGCGGCAGGAGCCGGGGATGGTGTTTGGGGTGATCTAAGTGCGGAGTGCGAAATGCGGAGTGCGGAGTTTGAACGGCGAGCGGCGTGACGCGCACGACCTTTCAAACTCCGCACTCCGCACTCCGCATTCCGCATTATGTTTTCGGAGATGCCCCACCTCTACCTCCACGTCCCCTTCTGCGCGCGCCGCTGCTCGTACTGCGACTTCTCCATCGCGGTGCGGAAGCGCGTGCCCGCCGCTGAGTACGTGGATGCGGTGCTGCGGGAGCTCGTTTGGCTCCGCGACTCACCTGGGTGGGTTAACCCCGGGGCGGCGACCGAGGGTC